>NZ_JBHJVY010000005.1:0-531766 GCF_042266325.1 Nocardia sp. NPDC056100 | reverse complement strand
GGGCATCACACCGGCCCGGCCCGACGCTCGGGTGTTCAGCGTCCGAGCCCCGCAACGAGTAATGCGACCATGCGGCGGGCGTCGTAGTCGGGGTTTCCGCCCGCGCCGATGCAGAGGTTTCCTACGCCTCGCATCAGCTCGAAAGCTTTTACGTCCGAGCGGATTTCACCCGTTTCGGTGGCGGCGGTGAGCAGGTGCTCGCATACGGGGACCAGTCGTTCGATGAAGTAGGCGTGCAGGGTTTGGAAGGCCGAGTCGTCGGACTGTAGGGCTTCGGCAAGACCGTGTTTGGTGACCAGAAAGTCAACGAAAAGATCGATCCAGCCGCGCAACGCCTCGTATGGGGTGGCGCTGGTGGCCAGCAACTCCGGACCGGCCGCGGCGCAGGCTTCGACCTGGTGGCGGTATACGCCGACGATGAGGTCCGCTCGGGTGGGGTAGTGCCGGTAGATGGTGCCGACTCCGACACCGGCCTGGGCGGCGATATCGCGGACCGGCACGTTGACACCGGATGCGATGAAGGCGGCGGCGGCCGCATCCAGCAGGGTTTCGGCATTTCGGCGGGCATCGGCCCGCTTACGTGGCGTCTCGGATCCAGTTTCGGCCACGGCACCTCCTCGAGCACTCTTGGCAAACGGAACAATGTTCCGTATGTTGGGTTTCGGAACGTTGTTCCGTTTAACGAGGGTAGCGCACCCTCGATTCCATCGCTTCGAGGAGAACCGCATGCAGTACCGCACCTTGGGCAGCACCGGCGTACAGGTCAGCACCCTCGCACTGGGCGCGATGAACTTCGGCAGTATCGGGCGCACCACCCAGGATGACGCCACCGCCATCGTCGACGCGGCGCTGGCAGCCGGGATCAACCTCATCGACACCGCCGACCGGTACAGCGACGGCGAATCCGAAAGGCTTGTCGGCCAAGCCATTTCCGGCCGCCGCGACGATATCGTGCTGGCCACCAAGGCGACCATGCCGATGGGCGAGGAGCGCAACCATCGCGGCGGCTCCCGCCGCTGGCTCACCACCGCCCTGGACGATTCCCTGCGCCGCCTGGACGTGGACCATATCGACCTCTACCAAATGCACCGCTGGGACCCGGCCACCAGCGATGAGGAAACCCTCTCTGCCCTCACCGATTTCCAGCGCGCGGGCAAAATCCGCTACTTCGGCTCCTCCACCTTTCCGGCCTACCGCATCGTCCAGGCCCAGTGGGCGGCCCGGGAACATCATCTGACCCGCTATGTCACCGAACAGCCCGGCTATTCGATCCTGCAGCGCGGCATCGAAACCCACGTGCTGCCGGTGACCGAGCAGTACCGCATGGGCGTGCTGGTCTGGAGTCCCCTGGCCTCGGGCTGGCTGTCCGGCGCGATCCGCGCGGGCAGCGAAATCACCACCAGCCGTTCACAATTCATGCCCGATCGCTTCGATACCGGCACCCCGGTCAATCGCGCCAAACTCGATGCGGTCGAACAGCTCGCGAAACTCGCCGACCAGGCCGGTCTGACCCTCATCCAACTGGCGCTGGCCTTCGTCACCACACACCCCGCCGTGACCAGCGCCATCATCGGCCCCCGCACGCTGGACCATCTGCACTCCCAGCTCGCCGCCGCCGACACCGTCCTGTCCCCCGACCTGCTCGACGCGATCGACGCGATCGTCCCACCCGGTACCGATCTCGCCCCCGCCGAAAAGCATGACACCCCACCGGCGCTGCTCGATCCGGCCCTGCGCCGCCGCTGAAGGATCACCCCATGCCGCACACTTCCCAGCCCAGCTTCGGAATCATGACCGCGCAGATGCAGGTCGAGTACGCCGATATCGTCCGCGTCTGGCGCGAAGCCGATGACATTCCGGAGATAGCGCACGCCTGGCTCTTCGACCACCTCATGCCGATCGGCGGCGACCCCGACGGCCCCATTCATGAAGGCTGGACCCTGCTTTCGGCGCTGGCCGCGCAAACACACCGCCTGCGCCTGGGCCTGCTGGTCACCAGCAATCGCTTCCGCCCACCGGCCCTGCTCGCCAAGATCGCGACCACCGTGGATATCGTCTCGAACGGCCGGCTCGACTTCGGCATCGGTGCGGGCTCACGGCCCAGCCACCCGCTGGCCCGCCGCGAGTACGACGCCCACGGCCTCCCCTACACCGACGGCCCCACGGCCGTCGCGGCCCTGGACGAAGCCTGCACGATCATCCGCCGTCTCTGGACCGAATCCGAACCCTTCGACTTCACCGGCGATCACTTCGAACTCACCGGAGCCTTCGCCAACCCCAAACCGATCCAGCACCCCCATCCGCCCATCATGATCGGCGGCCGCTCCGCCGCCGTCCTGCGGATAGCGGCCGAACACGCCGACCTCTGGAATATCCCCGGCCACGACCTCGACGACGCCATCGCACGCAGCGCCCTGCTCGACCGCTACTGCACCGAAATCGGCCGCCCGCCAACGGCACTCACCCGATCCATCCACCTGGCCGTCGACTATGAGCATCCTGCGCACACGCGAGACGCGATCGGCAAAGCCGTCGACAACGGCTTCCAGCACATCGTCCTGGGCCTGCCCGACCCCTACCCCACCGGTGTCGCCCGGTGGGTGGCCGACGAACTGATCATCCGATAGCCCTTGCCCGGACCCACGTAAACCGAAGCACCCCAACGCACTCCGGCTACGCGGGCCCCGACAGGAAAGATCAGTCCGTGTAGGAGTCGATCGGCGGGCAGGAGCAGACCAGGTTGCGGTCACCGTACGCGCCGTCGATGCGACGAACCGAGGGCCACACCTTGGCGCGAGCGCTGTGCAGACCCCGCGGGTAGACGGCGGTTTCGCGGCTGTACGGGTGATCCCATTCGCCGACCAGGCACTGCGCGGTGTGCGGAGCCCCGCGCAGCGGGTTGTCCTCGACCGGCCAGACACCCGCCTCGACCTGATCGATCTCACCCTTGATGGCGATCATGGCGTCGATGAAAGCGTCGATCTCTTCCAGGTTTTCGCTCTCGGTCGGCTCCACCATGAGGGTGCCCGCCACCGGGAAGCTCATGGTGGGGGCGTGGAAGCCGTAGTCCGCCAGGCGCTTAGCCACATCGTCGACGGTGACGCCGGTGCGCTTGGTGATCTCGCGCAGATCCAGGATGCACTCGTGCGCGACCATGCCGTTGTCACCGGTGAACAGCACCGGGAAGTGCGGATCCAACCGGCGCGCAATGTAATTCGCCGATGCGATGGCGGTCAGGGTGGCACGGCGCAGGCCGTCCGCGCCCATCATGCGAATGTAGGACCAGGTGATCGGCAGGATCGACGCGGAACCGTACTTGGCGGCCGAGACCGCGTGCGAACCCGCTTCCAGCGGATCACCGGGCAGGTACTGCGCGAGGTGTTCGCGCACCGCGACCGGGCCGACGCCCGGACCGCCGCCGCCGTGCGGGATGCAGAAGGTCTTGTGCAGGTTCAGGTGGCTGACATCGCCGCCGAAACGACCCGGACGGGCAACGCCGACAAGGGCATTGAGGTTCGCGCCGTCGACGTACACCTGACCGCCCGCATCGTGCACCATGGCGCACAGTTCGGCGACCTCGTGCTCGTACACGCCGTGCGTGGACGGGTAGGTGATCATGATGCAGGCCAGGCGGTCGGCATGGTCGGCGATCTTGGCGCGCAGATCGTCCAGGTCGACGTCACCGTTCGCGCGGGTCTTGACGACCTCGACGCGCATACCGACCATGGCCGCCGACGCGGCATTGGTGCCGTGCGCGCTGGACGGGATCAGGCAGGTATCGCGATGCGTATCACCGCGATCGAGGTGATAGCGCCGAATCGCGAGCAGACCCGCGTACTCACCCTGGCTACCGGCGTTGGGCTGCAACGACACCCGGTCGTACCCGGTGACCGCGGACAGCCAGCCCTCGAGATCCTCGATCAGCCGGATCAGACCCGGTGCGTCCTCGACGGGCGCGTACGGATGCACCCGATTGAACCCCGGCCAGGTGATGGACTCCATCTCGGCGGCCGCATTGAGCTTCATGGTGCACGAGCCCAGCGGAATCATGCTGCGGTCCAAGGCAATATCCTTGTCCGACAGCGACCGCAGATACCGCATCATGGCGGTCTCGGTCCGGTACCGGGTGAACGCCGGATGCGTCAGCATCTCCGAGGTCCGGTTCTCGATATGCGGGCGCTGCTTACCGTGGAAGAGCGCACCCTCCGGGCCGACCGGGATCTCCGCGCCGAAGCAGTCCAGCACCGCCACCACGTGCGCGTCGGTGGTCGCCTCATCGCAGGCGATGCCGACATGATCGGCATCCACCAGGCGCAGGTTGATCCCCGCGCCCTTCGCCTTGGCCACAATGGCTTCCGCACCGCCCGGCACATTCACCAGCACGGTGTCGAAGAAGCTCTGATGCACGACCGCGTCCCCGAGCCCGGCGGCCAGCCACTGCGCATGCCCGTGCACCCGCCGCGCGATGGACTTGAGCCCGTCCGCACCGTGGTACGAGGCGTACATGGCGGCCACGATGGCCAGCAGCACCTGCGCGGTGCAAATGTTGGAGGTCGCCTTCTCACGGCGAATGTGCTGTTCACGGGTCTGCAGCGCGAGCCGGTAGGCGGTATTGCCGTCCGCGTCCACCGAAACGCCGACCAGACGCCCGGGCAACTGCCGCGCGTGCGCGGTGCGCACCGCGAGGTACCCCGCATGCGGCCCGCCGAATCCGAGCGGCACACCGAAGCGCTGGCTGGTGCCGAAGCAGGCGTCCGCGCCCTGCTCCCCCGGCGAGGTGAGCAGTGTCGCCGCGAGCAGATCCGCGCCCACCGCGACGAGAGCGCCACGCGCATGGGCGGTTTCGATGACGGCGGTCCAGTCGACGATCTTGCCGGAGGCCCCCGGCTGCTGCGCGATCACGCCGAAGAAGTCACCCTCGGGCAGCTCCCCGCCGGACAGATCGGCCTCGACGATCTCGATTCCCAGCGGTTCGGCCCGGGTGAACAGCACGGTCCGGGTCTGTGGGAAGAGATCGGAGTCGACGAGCAGCCGCTGCGATTTGCTCGACCGATTGGCCCGCTGCAACAGCGTCATGGCCTCGGCCGCGGCGGTGGCCTCGTCCAGCATGGACGCGTTGGCCACATCCATTCCGGTCAGATCGGACACCATGGTCTGGAAGTTGAGCAGGGCTTCGAGCCGCCCCTGGCTGATCTCGGGCTGATACGGCGTGTACGCGGTGTACCAGGCCGGGTTCTCGATGAGATTGCGTACCAGCACCGGCGGGGTGAGGGTGTCGTAGTACCCGAGCCCGATCATGGTGGTGGCCACCGTATTCGACCCGGCCAGCGCGGCCAGCGCGTCGAGGGCCTCGTGCTCGTTCACCGCGGGCGGCAGCGCGTCCAGGCCATTGGCCCCGTCGCTGTCCAGAATGCTGGCCGGGATGGCCTTGGCGGCGAGTTCGTCCAGCGATTCCACACCGACGGTCGCGAGGATGCGCTCGAGTTCGCCGCTGTCGGGTCCGATATGGCGGTCGGCGAAGGATCGAGTCCAGGTCACGGCTGCTCTCCAAGGGGTGGGCGGGGGTCGGCTCGATGGCCGACGCGTCGTCTGCCCTCCCCCTCTGTCGTTGGCGCCTGAGAGATTCGCGGCACAGCCGTTGTGGCCGTACCCCTTTCACCATGGGCGGGTGGCTCGCGACCACCGCTTTCCAGAGGCGCCGAAACTCCGCACGGTCCCTTGTGCCTGAGAGATTGACGGGGAGGTGCTGCTCCTTCGGCGCCCGGTTCCACCGGTCTTCGAAAAGACCTGCATCCCCGGGACTCTCCCGCACGGCTGCGACGCACTGCCAAGTCTAAGGGGCGGCAAGTTACAGGAATGTTGCCTGGGTCGATTTCACACTCGCGCGCCCCCGAACAGCTATCCGGTCTTGCGATCCATCCGGGCCTTGCGACGGGACGAGAGCTCGTCTTCCGGCCGCTCGGTGGCGGTGCCCGCCTCGGCCCGTTCGGCCGGGAAACTGGCGATGGCCCCGGTCAACTCGCGCATGGCGCCGCCGACCGCGATACCGAATACGCCCTGCCCGCCCTGCAGTAAATCGACGACTTCCTCGGGCGAGGAGCATTCGTACACGGTCGCGCCATCGGAGAAGAGGGTGATCCCGGCCAGATCCTCGACACCTCTACTGCGCAGATGGTCCACCGCTATGCGGATGTTCTGCAGTGAGATGCCGGCGTCGAGCAGCCGCTTGACGATCTTCAGGACCAGAATGTCCTTGAACGAGTACAGCCGCTGGCTACCGGATCCGGTGGCGCTGCGGATGGACGGCACGACCAGTCCGGTCCGTGCCCAGTAATCGAGCTGCCGATAGGTGATCCCGGCGACCTGGCAGGCGCTGGGAACCCGGTAGCCGACGAGATCGTCCGGCACCGTGTCATCGGGGAACAGCCCTGGCTGCACCACATCCTGGGTATGCGGTTGGTCTCCCACTGACTACTCCCTTACTGCTGGCCTATCCGGGCTCGTGCCATATTTCGGACACTGCATCGACGATTGGAGCGTGGCCTAACTGTCGAGGCTACTCTCCTGATTGTCCCGGGAGCATCGGCGTCGAACCAAGCGTGACGAGCGGCGTGTTTCTAGACCTTAAGTACAGGTCGAGGTAACGATTCGGCCGCCCCCCGCCTAACTGTCGGTGGCCTTGAAATCATCCGGCGAGACCGACTCCAAGAACTCCTTGAACTTCTCCACCTCGTCCTCGCGCTCATCCGGCATGACGAGCCCGGCTTCCTCGAGCACCGGCTCCTCGGCATAGATGGGGCAGCCGACCCGCAACGCGATGGCCACCGAATCCGAGGGCCGCGCGGAGATACGCAGATCGTTCTCGAACACCAGATCGGCGTAGAAGGTGCCCTCCTGCAAATCCACGATCCGCACCTCTTTCAAGGTGTGCCCGAGATCCTTGATGAGGATCTTGATCAGATCGTGGGTGAGCGGACGAATGGGAGTGACACCCTCTTGTTCGAGAACGATCGCGGTCGCCTCGGCCTGCCCGATCCAGATGGGTAGGTACCTGTCGCCGGAAGCCTCGCGGAGCAACAGCACGGGCTGATTCTGTGGCTGTTCGACACGGATGCCGATCACACGCATTTCGCTCATCGCACGCCTCCCATAAACTCAGCCGGCCGCCCGGCCATCGACACAGCGGGGCGAGCCGTATCACCGAGTCTAGGCGAAGATTTCAGCCTCCGAGCGAAGCACGCACCGAGGTCTTCACCAGGCAGGTGTGCAAGGTCAGCGACAGTGCCGCCAACTCTCGCACGGTCTCCTCCGCACGGGCGCGAGCGTCCGCGTCCCGGCTCTTGGCGATGGGCGCGGCGATCTGCGCGACCATGGCCGCCTCCCGGTCCGCGGCCAGTTTGAAGGCACGCAAATGCCTTGCCTCCAAACCGAATTCACTCAATGCCTTGGCGGTGCGCGCGAGCGTCACCGCGTCGGCGTCGAAATAGCCTGCCGCACCGGGCGTGATGAGATTCGCGCGAATCAGTTCGGTGAGGAACTTCTCGTCGATTCCCGCCTGCTGCAACAGATCCGCCCGCGGAATCCGGATCTCGTGATCGAACCGGAGTTCCTCGGGCGATACCTCACCGGGCACGACGCCGAGCCGCCGTAAGCGGCCATCGCCGTTGGGCCCCAAGGCATCTCTGGAATCGGACACAGCTCCCCCACCCGCTCGGACCCGGGCTTCCCGTACTCCGAGCGTCGCGGCGCCGCTGTCGATCGCTTCCAGTTGTTCCTTGATCACCTTGAGCGGTAGATACTGATCCCGCTGCGCCGTGAGCACGAACCGCAGGCGTTCCACGTCGGCGACGTGGAACCTGCGGTACCCCGAAGGAGTGCGCTCCGGACTGATCAATCCCTCCGATTCGAGGAACCGAATCTTCGAGATGGTGATGTCCGGGAAATCCGGACGCAGCAAATCCAGCACGGAGCCTATCGACATGCCCCCGCGCGTCCACTGCGCTGCGCCAGTCATTCCGCTCGGTCCTATAGTGCGCCCGCCGCCGATTCACTCGACGCGGGACGCGGACCGGTGAGGAACACGAGACGGAACTTGCCGATCTGAACCTCATCGCCATTCTGCAGCTCCGAGGAATCCACCGGCTCCCGGTTGACATAGGTGCCGTTCAAGCTGCCCACATCGACGACCTGGAAGGTGTCGTCATCCTGGCGGAACTCCGCGTGCCGACGGCTGACGGTGACATCGTCGAGAAAGATGTCGCTGTCGGGGTGACGTCCCGCGGAGGTGGTGGGCTGATCGAGCAGAAACCGCGAACCGGCGTTCGGGCCGCGCTTGACGACCAGCAGAGCCGCACCCGCGGGCAGACCCTCGACTCCTTGCACCGGCTGTTCGCCGGTCTGCTCAGGGCGCGACGTGTCGACCTCGTTCAGGAAATCAGCACGGAACACCGAAGTGGTCTCTGCCGCTGTCTCCTGGTAACCCGGGTCCTTGTTCTCGCTCACCCTTGCTCTCCTCCTCGAACCGAATAATCCATAGCAAGCAGTTGATGCCTTCAGCGGAACTGTTGGCATTGACCGTACCCTGCCCGGGCACACCCGTGCAGGTAGAACTGTGAAGGCTGCTTCAGCCTCCGATAACTCCTTGATAACCTGCGGCATCGAGCAGGTCACCGTATGCGGCATCGAGGGTCTCGGCCGAGTCCAGCTCGAGTTCGAAGATCCAGCCGTCGCCATAGGGATCGGTGTTGAGGGTCTCCGGCTCTGCCGTCAGAATCTCGTTCACCGCAACGACTTTCCCGGCCAGCGGGGCGTAGATGTCCGAAACACTCTTGGTGGACTCCACTTCGGCGATGCTGTCGCCGTTGGCGACGTCTTTGTCGGTGTCGGGCAGCTGCACGAACACGACATCACCGAGCTGCGACTGCGCGTAGTCGGTGATTCCGACCCGCACGCGGGCCGGGCCGGCGATGCGCACCCATTCGTGTTCCTCGGTGTAGCGCAGGTCGTCGGGTAGGTCGCTCACTGGCGGTGTCCTTTCAACGGGCGGTCCTTTCGGGATCGGCGTCGATCCGTTCGCCACACACCCTAATGGCTACTGATCTTCACGCGATGCGGCCGGTATGGCTGGGGCGACCGTGGTCGGTATCGCGCGGGAAACGGCAATGGCCTTGCCCACGTAGAGAATGCCGGTCCAGACGTATACGGCGGTACCCCAGACCAGGAATGCCCCACCGAAGGCACGGCTGAAACCTGCCAGGGGCCAATCCATTTGGCCGGCGAGGGTCCACGGCAGCGCGGACATGAGCGCGAAGGTGGCGGCCTTGCCGAGGTAGATGACTTCGGGCGGGGGCAGCCCGCGTCGTTTGTAGATGCCCAAAGTCAGGAACAGGATGCCGTCCCGGGCCACCAGGATGACCACCACCCACCAGGGCAGGATGCCGCGAATCAGCAAGCCCGCCAGGGTCGCCAGCAGATACAGGCGGTCCACCAGCGGGTCCAGGATCGCGCCCAGCTTGGACGATTGATCAAGCAGCCGTGCGAGTTTGCCGTCCAGGAAATCGGTGAAACCGCTGGCCACGAGCAGGGCGAAGGCCCAGCCGTCGGCCTTCTCCACCAGCAGCAGCCAGAGGAATACGGGTACGCCGATGAGCCGGATCGCGCTCAGCACGTTCGGGACGGTGAGGATGCGGTCGCTGTACACCGGTTCGGCGTTCCGCTCGGTTGTCACAACCCTGGTCTTACCCCAAAGATCCTCGAGTCTCCAGGCGGGTGGCGTGCGAGTCTTGTTGTTGTATGGTCTCCGCCATACCCGGCGGATGACAGAATGAGTTGATAAGTTTCTCATTTGTTATCCCGGCATGCGAGAGGACAGACCCATGCCCGACTTCGACTACGACGTCGTTGTGATCGGCTCCGGTTTCGGCGGAAGCGTGAGCGCGTTACGGCTCACCGAGAAGGGTTACCGGGTGGCCGTGCTGGAATCGGGCCGCCGCTGGAACGCCGAGGACATCCCCAAGACCAACTGGAATGTGCGCAAGGCGATCTGGGCTCCGCGCCTGGGCATGACGGGCACCCAGCGCATCAGCGTGCTGGGCAAATGCGCGGTCTTCTCCGCGGCCGGGGTGGGCGGCGGCTCGCTGATCTACGGCAATACCCTCTACGAACCGCTGCCGGAGTTCTACACCGATAAGCAGTGGGCGCACATCACCGACTGGAAGTCCGAGCTCGCGCCGTACTACGACCAGGCGCAGCGCATGCTGGGCGTCACGCCGAATCCGCGAATGACGCCCGCCGACGAGGTGATTCGCTCGGTCGCCGAGGATCTCGGGGTCGCCGACACCTTCCACGCCACCAATGTGGGCGTGTTCTTCAACGAGGCCGATCCGGGGACCGAGGTCGACGATCCGTACTTCGGTGGCGTGGGGCCGCGTCGCAACGGCTGTATCCATTGCGCGCGGTGCTTCACCGGATGCCCGCACAATGCCAAGAACACGACCCCCAAAAACTACCTCTACCTGGCCGAACAGGCCGGTGCGACGGTCTTCGCGCTGACCGAGGTGACCAAGGTGCGGCCCATGGTCGGCGGCGGATACGCCGTGGAGACCGCCCGCTCGGATCGCTGGATTCGCAAGGACCGCAAGACCTTCACCGCCGAGCAGGTGGTGTTCGCCGCCGCCGCGCTGGGCACGCAGAAACTGCTGCACAAGATGCGTGACGAGGATGTGCTGCCGGAGCTGTCACCGCGCCTGGGCGAGCTGACCCGATCCAATTCCGAGGCCATTCTCAATGTGGTCAGTCACGGGCGCGATGATTTCGCGCAGGGCGTAGCGATCACCTCCTCGATTCATCCCGAGCCGAACACCCATATCGAGGTGTGCCACTACGGGCACGGCCAGAACGGACTGTTCCCCATGTCGGTGCCGATCGTGGACGGCGGGGCGTTCCGGTTCCTGCGCTTCCTGCTGGCGATCCTTATGCATCCGATCGTGTTCGCGCGCAGTCTCAATGCCCGCAATGCCTCGGATAAATCGGTGATCCTGCTGGTCATGCAGTCCCTGGACAATTCGCTGACCTCGTATCGGCGCTGGGGTCAGCTCAAGACCAGACAGGGCACGGGTAAGCCCAATCCGACCTGGATTCCGCTGGCGCACGAGGTGGGCAGGCGGTTCGGCAAGAAGGTGGACGGGGATGTGCACTCGCTGATCATGGATGTGTTCAATATCCCGGCGACCGCACACTACATCGGCGGCTGCGTGATCGGCGAGGGCCCCGAGGCGGGTGTGGTGGACCCGTATCAGCGGGTCTTCGGATATCCGGGACTGCATATCGCGGACGGGTCGGCGGTGACGGCGAATCTGGGCGTGAATCCGTCGCTGACCATCACCGCGCAGGCCGAGCGGGCAATGGCGTTCTGGCCCAATCGCAATGACGCCGATCCCCGGCCGGAGCTGGGACAGCCGTACCGCCGGATCAGCCCGGTGCAGCCCAAGCAGCCCACCGTGCCGGAGTCGGCTTCGGGCGCGCTGCGGCTGCCGATCTTCCCGGTGGATCCGCCGGTGCCCGCGCACTGAATCCCGGTGACCGGGACCACTGATCGGGTGGTTCCGGTCGTCTCGCGTGCGATCGCGCCCACCGGTAAGTTGGAACGTTGTGTGCTCCAACGTGATCGACTTCCGTACCCCCGTGTCGTCGCAGGAGGTGCGGGATCGCGGCCGAGCGCTGCGCGACCGCACCCCGGTCGAATCGCGGGATCGGGCCGCGGTGTCCGCGTCCCGGCCGGGAGTGCTCGACTTCATCGACGCCAGTAATGCTGGACGTTTGCCACACCTGCTGCCATTGCGCATCGGGCGGATGGCGGCGTCGCCGTATTCGTTCTTCCGGGGGTCCGCCGGGCTCATGGCGGCTGATCTTGCGAGCGGTCCGAGCAGTGGCCTGACGGCACAGCTGTGCGGTGACGCGCATGCGGCGAACTTCGGCCTCTACGGCACCCCGCGCGGCGAAATCGTGATGGATATCAATGATTTCGACGAGACCGCGCCGGGGCCCTGGGAGTGGGACCTGGAGCGTCTGGCCGCCAGTCTGGTGCTCGCGGGCCGCGAGGGCGGGGCATCGGAGGACGACTGCCTGGCCGCGGCCCGCGATGCCGCCCGGTCGTACCGGCTGGCGGTGGCCGAGCTCGCGACACAGCCGTTCCTGACCTCGTGGACGGCGCTGCCGGATGAATCGGTGATCGCCAAGGCCAGCGCCGATCCGCTGCTGGAGCAGTTCCGCAAGGCCGCCAAGAAGGCGCGCAAGAACACCAGCGCCAAGGTGGTGCGCAAGTGGACCGAACATCTCGAGGATCACGTAACCGGTTTCGGCGGTAGGCGATTCGTGGCCGATCCGCCACTGCTGACCCCGGTCGGGTCCGGCGTCGCCGATGCGGTGATCGACGGGCTGAGCGGATACGTGGGCACGCTGCGCGAGTCGCGGCGCAATCTCATCACCCGATTCACGGTGTCCGACATCGCTTTCCGCATTGTCGGCACCGGAAGTGTGGGCCTGCACAGCTATTTGGCGCTGCTGCACGGCAATGGCGATGAGGTGCTGGTGCTGCAGATCAAACAGGCCGCGCCGTCCGCACTGACGCCGTATCTGCCGCCCGTGCCCGCCCGGCACGAGGGTGAGCGAATCGTGCAGGGCGCCAGGCATGTTCAGGCCGAGACCGATATCCTGCTGGGCTGGACCACGCTGACCATCGACGGGCGGCAGCTGCCGTTCATCGTGCGGCAGTTCCGGAATCTCAAGGGCGGCATCGATCCCTCGGCCCTGGACGCGGGCCTGCTCGACGATTACGGGCGGCTGGCGGGCGCGCTGCTGGCGCGGGCGCATGCGCGCTCGGTGGATCCGCGACTGGTCGCCGGATACCTCGACGACGCCGAGGCGTTCGACGAGGCGGTGGCGGCTTTCGCGGTGCGCTACGCCGATCGGGTCGAGGTCGATCACGGCCAGCTGGTGACCGCGGTGAAGGAAGGGCGATTACCCGCCGAAATGGCCTGACCCGCCGACCGACACACGACAGGCCGCAAATCTGGGCGGCGGGTGCGGAGCGTCCGTACCATTTTCTTGACTGCCGGTATCGATTTCGACGAGAGAGGTGCGGCGCCGATGCTCGTTCGAGTGCAGAATCCCGCTGGCACACATGCGGAGAAGGTTCTGATCGATTGGCTGCGCACCTGGAAGGGCAGCGGCGATCCCAAGGGTGTGGCGACCGTCAATTGCAGCCTGTTCCACGGTGATCGGCTGTACCCGTTCGACGCGGTGATCTGGACGCCGTCCAGCTGTGTGGTCATCGAGGCCGAGGCCCTGGTGGAGCGCATGGAGGGTGAGTTGGAGGTTCCGCTCAACGGGCCGTGGCGGGTCGGCGACAAGCTGATCAACTTCGAGGGCAATGACAAGCGAACACCACTGGACAAATCCCGCGATCACACCTTCGCGCTACAGAATTGGCTGGCCGAGCGCGGGCTGGGGCAGCGCGTGGTGCACGGCGCGGTGCTGGTGGTGCCGCCGCCGGAGTCGAAACTGCGGGTAACCCAGCTCTGGAGCGATCCGAGTTTCGAGGTGCTGGTCGGCGATGATCCCAAGCGGCTGCACGACTATTTCGTCGGTCTGTCCTCGCGGGGTCGGCCGCAGTGGTCGGCCAATGATGTGGCGTGGGCGTTCCGCGGGCTGGGGATTCTGCCGTATCTGCCCGCACCGCAGGAACTTCTGAACGAGGGCTTCCTGGGTCCGGTGGACATCACGCTGTGGCACGGCGGACCGCAGCAGGCCCAGGCCGAGGCGTATGCCGAGGAGCAGGCGCAATTGGAGGCCGACGCGGCGGCGGCCGGTGGTTCGTTCCGGGTGCCGACGCCGTGGTTCGCGCCGACCCAGCTCTATCCGCGCGAGCGCGGGGATATCAATTTCGGCCGCGGGTTCATGCGGGTGATGCTCACCCTGGGCATGATCGTGGCGGTGCTGTGGGTGCTCTGGATGATCATCGCGGGAGTGGTGGCGTACGGCTGAGGTCTTCGTCGGTATCGCCGAGCCGCTCGCCCTGGCGGGCGGCGAACCAGCGCCACGGTAGGTAGGCCGCCGTCACCATCGCGATGGCGGCGGCGGTGCCACCGATGACATCGGTCGGATGGTGATAGCCCATACCCACCATGCCGACCAGCACCGCGGGCAGCACCACGGCCATGATCACCACGATCGTGACCCGCGCCCGCGTCGATTCGCTGATCAGCGCCAGCGCGGTGACCACCGCGACCAACTGCACGGTGTGACCGCTGGGATAGGCGAGATAGTGGTGCAGGTGCCGGTCCCAGAAGGGCTTGAGCGCGAACGAGTTCACCAGGATGGCGAGTTCGGGACCGACGATCATGAACCCGGCCGCCCACCAGCGCCGCCGGTACCCGAACCACACCGCCGCACCCAATTGCAGCGGGATGACGATGTAGTTGTTGCTCGGGGCGACCAGCAGCCGGTACAGCCACTGGTGCCCGTCGAAGGACGAGTGGATATGCCCGTCCAGTGAGTTGTCCAGTCCGGTCGGCCCGCCGTCGGCCGGAAAGAATTGCGGCACAACGATGGTCACGATCACGGCCGCGAGAATGAGCGCGGGCAGCGCGGCTTGTCTGGCCACTGAATCCAGCCGGTTCGGGGCGGGCGCGATCGATCGGGTCACGCCGCCACGATAGCCGCGAATCGGACTCAGTCCCGCAGCGCGGCTTTCTCCAGCAGTGGGCGGGATCGCGCCGGAGCCCACCAGTTGGCGGTGCCCATCAGCCGCATGAACGCCGGAACCAGCACCATGCGGACCAGGGTGGCGTCCATCAGCACCGCGACCGCCAGACCGAGGCCGAGCATGCGATTCATGGTGACCCCGCTGGTCGCGATACCGAGGAAGATCACGGACATGAGCAGGGCCGCGGCGGTGACGATGCGGCCCGAGCGCGCGATGCCCAGCGCCACCGCATTGTCATTGTCGGCGCGGGTCTTGTCCGAACGCTCCCATTCCTCGGTGAAGCGGGCGAGTAGGAAGACCTCGTAATCCATCGAGAGTCCGAAGGCCACGCAGAACAGCAGCACCGGCAGCGTGGCGATGGTGTACCCGGTCGCCAGGGTGCCGAGCCCGCCGAGGTGGCCGTCCTGGAAGATCCAGACCAGCGCGCCGAAGGTCGCCGAGAGCGAGAGGATATTGAGCACCAGGGCTTTGAGCGGGAGCACCACGCTGCCGGTGAGCAGGAGCAGCAGGATGAACGTGGTCAGGGCGATCCAGATGACCGCCTTCGGGAAGCCCTCCTTGATGCCCGCGGCGGAATCGGCGTTCTGCTGGGCGAGGCCGCCGAATAGGGTGGTGACGCCGGGCGGCTGTTCCACCGCGCGCAATGCGGTCAATTGTCGTTGTCCCTGAACGGAATACGGGTCGACGCCGGAGGTGACGGTCAGATGCGCACCGCCCTCGTTATCGGTCCCCGCCGGATCGGCGGGACCGGCGACCTTGCCGCCGATGAAGGTGCCCGCCGGTCCGGTGACCGCCTTGACCTCCGAAACCTGGGACAGCGCAGCCGAATACGCGCTCAGATCGCCGATGTGCGCATAGCGGTTCGGCAGCTGGAAGACGATATGCACCGTGCCGGTGGCATTGTCGTCGAAGCGTTCGCGCAGCAGATCGCCGACCTGACGTGATTCCAGTGAGGTGGGCAGTACCCGGTCATCGGGCATACCGAGTTTGAGCCCGAAGATGGGCAGCCCCAGCAGGATCAGCAGGGCCAGCACCGGCAGGGCACACACCGCGGGCCGTCGCTGCACGATGCGGGCCACCCGATACAGGAAGCTCTCCTGGACCGGCCTGGCCTCGCGCAGCGGTTTGCGATTGATGCGTTCGCCGAGCACAGCCAGCAAGGCCGGTACCAGGGTCAGGCTGAGCACGATGGACAGCGCCACCACCGCGAGTCCGGCGACCGCGAGCGAGCGCAGGAATGTGGTGGGGAAGAACAGCATTCCGATGAGTGCGATGCCGACCGTGGTGCCGGAGAAGGCGACCGCGCGACCGCCGCGCTGCATGGCCAGGATGAGCGCCTGTTCGCGGTCGCGGCCGTTCGCTATCTCCTCGCGGTAGCGGCCGATGATGAGCAGGGAGTAGTCGATGGCCAGGGCCAGGCCGATCGCGGTGGTGATGTTCAGCGCGAACACCGACAGGTCCATGAACAGGGTCACCAGATACAGCAGTGCGCTGGTGCCCGCGATGGCGGCGATACCGGTGATGAATGGAATGGCCGCCGCCACAGCGCTTCTGAGGAACCAGATGAGCAGCACGATGGTGAGCGGCAGGGCGATGGCCTCGGCGAGGGCGAGGTCGCGCTGGGTCTGCTTACCGGTCTCGGACCACACCATGCCCTGACCGCCCGCGTGAATGGTGATGCCGTCGCGGACGCCGAGGTATTCCTTCGCGATATCGGCCGCGGCGGCGGGTGCGGTGTTCTCATCGCCGCGCACGCTGGCCACGATCAGCCCGATCTTGCCGTCGCGGCTGATCAGGGTGGAGCTCAATTGTGGTTCGGTCCACGGGGATACGGCCTTGACGACCCGGTTGTCGCTCTTCAGGCGCGTGGCGATATCGCTGCCGCGCGCGGTGGCCGCCGGTCCCTGTGCGCCGCTGTCGGATTCGAGGGTCAGCACCAATTGCATTCCGGACATGCCGAAGTTCTGCGCCAGAATGTCCGCCGCCAGCGCGGATTCGGAGTCCGAGGCGACGAAGCCGCCGTTGGTCAGCCGGGCGGCGGCCTGGGAACCCAGTACGCCGCACAGCAGGAACGCGATGCCCACCAGGGCCAGCACCAGTTTCGGTGCGCGGATCGCCGGTGTGATGAGCCTGGTGATCATCGGAGCCCTCCCGCGCGAATCGCGCACCGCGCCATGGTCGTCGACATTGTTCTCCACCCCGTGTCGATAGCTTCTACTACTCCATGTAGTACAAACTATGCGCCGGGACCGTTCGGCTCGATCGGCATCGAATGTGTCACATATCTCAACGAGACACTGCCGCACCATGGTTCATGGTGCGGCAGTGCGGGTGTGGCGATTGCTACGGCGCGGGCGAGTCGAGCATGGCCGCGCGCAGCATCTTCTCGGGCACGCCGAGACCGTCGATGAGGGTCAAGGCGCTGGGGCGCAGGCGATCCACCAGCTCATTGACTCCGCGCCGGACGTTCTTGGCGCGTTCCACCGACATGAACCGGTGCATGATGTACCACGCCTGGTTCTCCTCGAGCGAGGTGTAAACGAAGAGGTCGCAGACGGTTTCGGCGAGTTCGCGCGCCTCATCGTCCTCGATGCCCGCGATACCTTCGATGAACGCCTCCAGCACCAGCCGGTCGATATGCGCGGTACCCGCCGCCAGAATGTGGTCCTGGGCATTGTTGAACGCCTCGAACGGCCCGGTTTCCTTGGCGCGGGCGCGAAGTCGATGCCCGGCGGTGCGGACCAGGTAGTCCTCGCGGTCGGCGAAGAGTTGCAATTGCACCGCGCGGCGGGACAGATCGCCGTCGTCGACGCTCTCCCCGGTGCGGTCGCGCAGCCGCTGGATGAGCTGGCGCACGCCCGAGCGCTCACGCACCTCATCGCGGGCGATGGTGGCGGCGAACTTGACCCAGCCCAGGGCGTCCAGATCGCGGACCTCATCGGAGTAGGCGGTGAGCAGATCCTTCGCGACCAGCTGGGTCAGCACCAGATTGTCGCCCTCGAAGGTGGTGAACACATCGCTGTCGGCCTTGAGGGTGACGAGCCGGTTCTCGGTGAGATAGCCCGCGCCGCCGCAGGCTTCGCGGCATTCCTGAATGGTGCGGGTGGCGTGCCGGGTCTGGGCGACCTTGAATCCGGCGGCGCGCTTCTCGAGTGCGCGCTGGGCGCCGGGTGCCAGATCCTGACCGGTCTGCACCAGATGCATGCGGCGCACCAGATCGTTCTGCGCGAATTGCAGTGCGTAGGCGCGGGCGACCAGCGGCAATAGCCGGCGCTGATGGCTGCGGTAGTCCATCAGCACGGTCTCCTCGCCGGTATCGGGATCGGCGAATTGGCGGCGCTGTTCGGCGTAGTGTACCGCGATGCTCAGCGCCACGCGGGCCGCCGCCGCGGCCGCGCCGCCGACGCTGACCCGGCCCCGCACGAGGGTGCCGAGGGTGGTGAAGAAGCGACGGCTGGGGTTGACGATCTCGGAACTGTAGGTACCGTCGGGTGCGACGTCGGCATAGCGATTGAGCAGATTCTCACGCGGAATTCGCACGTGGTCGAACAGGATTCGGCCGTTGTCGACGCCGGGCAGACCGCCTTTGAGACCGTCGTCGGAGGTGGTGACGCCGGGCAGATCAACGCCCGCGTCATCGCGGATCGGCACCAGGAAGCAGTGCACGCCCCTGGTCTCACCGCCGGTCACCAGCTGCGCGAAAACCGCTGCCATGCGGGCGTGTTCGGCGGCGCCGCCGATGTAGTCCTTGCGCGAGGAGGGAGTTGGGCTGTGTACGACGAATTCCTGGGTCGCGGGATCGTAGGTGGCCGTGGTCTCCAGATTGGCCACATCGCTGCCGTGACCGGTTTCGGTCATGGCGAAACAGCCGAGCAGTTCCAGGGGCAGCAGTTTCTCGATGTACTGCTGATGCCGTTCGGTGCCGAGGTTGTCGACCGCGCCGCCGAAAAGTCCCCACTGCACACCGCATTTCACCCACAGCGACAGATCGGTGTAGGCGAGCATCTCGAGCGCGGTCACGGCCGCGCCCGGATCGCTGGCGCCACCGGAAATGCGGCCGAAGCCGAGTTCGGCCCATCCGAAGGAGGACACCAGATGCATTTGTTCCAGCACCCGCGCTCGCGCGGATTTGTAATCGAGGTAGGGATCGCCGTAAAGGCGGTCGTCGTCGAGGTGTTCCCGGGCCTTCTCCCGCACATGTCGCCACGAACCATCGAGGGCCGCGCGTAGATGTTCCGCTATCTGATCGCCACCGTTCGCCATAGTTCAAAACACTACTTGCATAGACCTGGTCGACCCGGTGATCTATCGCACCCGTGTACTTTTCTCCTGTGAGCAATGATCTGGCTACCGAACCTCGCGGGGCCGTAGCGGGCCTGCGCGGGCGGTGGCGACTACTGCTGACCAGCGTCGTCGATCGCGCGGTGGCCGACCGCAATGCGATGGCGGACGCGGTTGTCGAGGCGCCCGCGCCGCTGCAGCCGATCGATCTGACCGATGACGCGACGGTCACCCAGGTTTTGGATCTCGCGGAGCGGGTAGGAGAAGTGGTCCTCTCCGCCGGAACGGCCGTCACCGACACCACCGATCAAATCGAATTCATCGCCTCGACCTACGGCCTCTCCAATTGCGATATCGATGTCACCTATAACTCGATTCGTATTTCGGCCGATCGCGGGCCGACCATGCCGCCCGCGAGCACCATGCGCGTTGTGCATTACCGGTCGCTGGATTTCACGCGATTGGCGGCGGTGGATCGGCTCACCCGGCGTATTCGCCGCGAGTTGGTGCCGCCGGAGGAAGCGCTCGAGGCACTGGACGCCATCACCTCCGCGCCGCATCCGTACAACCGGTGGATCTCCACCTTCGGGTGGGCGTTCATGGCGGCCGGGGTGGCCCTGCTCCTGAACGGCGGACTGCTGATCGCGGCGATCAGTTTCGCGACCACCTGGCTGATCGACCGCACCAATCGCCGATTGAACCGGCGCGGTCTGCCCTTCTTCTTCCAGCACATGGTCGGCGGTGCGATAGCGGCCTCGCCCGCGGTCCTGGTGTCCACCTTCGCGAGTCATCTCAAACTGGATCCCGCGCTGATCATCGCGGCCGGAATCGCCGTGCTGCTGGCCGGTTTACAGCTCGTCGGCTCGGTCGAGGACGCGATCACCGGCGCGCCCATCACCGCCTCGGCCCGCATGCTCGAGGTGGTCATGATGACCGGCGGCATCATCGCGGGCATCGTGCTGACCCTGCGCGTCGCCGAACTCATGGAGTTCACCGTCCCGACCGTCGATATGTCCCCCGGCCGCGACCTGACCAACCTCCCGGTCAAACTCTTCGCCGGTGCGATCACCTCGCTGGCCTTCGCCCTGGCCTGCTACGCCGAACGCCGCGCCCTCGCGGCAGCCGCCTTCAGCGGCGCGGCCGCGACCGTGGTCTACCTCCTGGTCCAGCACGCGGGCTTCGGCCCCGTCATCTCCTCCGGCGTGGCGGCCGTCGTCGTGGGTCTCGCCGGTGGCCTCCTGGCCCGCCGCGCCCTCACCCCACCCCTGGTCGTCACCCTTGCGGGTATCACTCCCCTGCTCCCCGGCCTCCGCGTCTACCGCGGCCTCTACGCCCTCCTCAACAACGAACAACTCATCGGCCTCAACCAACTCTTCAGCGCCTTCGCGGTCGGCTGCGCCCTCGCGGCCGGCGTAACCCTCGGCGAATGGTTCGCCCGAGACCTCCGCCGCCCCCGAATCATCACCCGCCTCAACACAATCCGCCGCCCCCGTTTGAACAAGGCCGGACTGGGCGCTGTGCCGCGGGGCGATAACCCCTCGGGCCGATAGGATCGGAGCAGGTAGTCGTCGCCCGGGCGAGGAGTTGATGGTGTCGGAACTGCTGGATTGGGCTCGCAAGGAGAATCTGCAGCCCGCACCTATCACGGTGGAAATATGGAAGAAGATGCCCGAAGACTTCTGCCGCCTGGTGGAGGTTGTCAACGGCGAGGCCGTGCGGGCCGAGTCACCGTCCCGACCGCATCAGAAAGCCGGCCGACGAATCGCTGATCTTCTGGAGACCGCCGCGGAAGCGCACATCAGCCGATACAACGACGGCTGCCTCGACGTCGACACCGACTTCGATGTGCTCCTGTGGGAGCTGCCCCGGGTGACCATTCGACGACCGGATGTCGCGCTGTTCGAATGTGCTCCACCGGATCTGCGACCGTTACCCGCTTCGAAGGTGAAACTCGTGGTCGAGATCGTGTCGCCCGGCACCGAGCGAATCGATATGGCGGACAAGATGGCGGAGTACGCCCTCGCCGGAATTCCCTGGTACTGGATCGTTCACATTGCCGACAACGACGTCGTCGCGATCGAAACCTATGTGCTGGACCACGTATCGAGCCAGTACCGCCGTCACCTCGAACTCGAGCACACGAACGGTGTCACCGACATCGAGTTGCCGATCGCGATCAAACTGGACTGGACCCGCCTCTCCGGCCTCGCCCGATAACCCCTCTGCCAGCTAGGGATTCGTAGCGGGCAAGTTACCAATCGTAGTGGGATGTGACTGCGGGCTGTCCGGTGTAGCCGGGGCCCGAGGTGTCGTCGGCACCCAGGTAGGTGGCGGGGAAGGTTAGTGCACGCGGCCCCTGGGCGGTGAGGCGGTGGTGGCGGCGGTCGTAGTCCAGGCCCGCTTCGCGTAAGTGCGCCAGCACCTTTCGGGCGGCCGAGGAACCGTCGGGGTTTCGGATGGAGTGTGGGTCGAAGTGTGCGGTGAGGCGACCGGTGGGGGTGAGCCAGCTCGCCATGGCGGACAGGAGTGCTAGTTTGTCGCCGATGTAGTGCAGGCCGTGCACGCAGGTGACCAGGTCGGCTGGGTGATCGGGGTGCCAGTCATGGGCGCTGGCGGTGATCAGGCGCAGGCGGTCGGTATGCGGGCGGGTCTGGAAGTAGTCGATCAGGTCGATGCCCAGGAGGGCGATATCGGCGTTGGGCAGGTCGCGGGTGAAGCGCTGTTCGGCCTCGAGGAGTGCGCGGCCCGATCCGCAGCACAGGTCGATCCAGGTGACGGTCGTATCCGGCTGGGCGCGAACGGTTTCGGACAGCAGGTGGAACGGGTCGAAGCCGAGGTCTCGTTCGTAGCTGTTGACGCCCGCCAGGCCGCGAGTGCGATTCATCGAATTGTTGGCGACCACCGAGGATCGTTCCAGTGCTGGGTCGTCGAGTAGCTCGGACACCGGATCAGGTAAACACACATTGCCGGGCGGGGGTGAATAACAGGTGGTGGGAGCGGGTAATGCGTTGCGGGGCAGGTTAACAGCGGGTGGGGTGGGTGCCGGGGACGATCTTGCTTGTTACCGTGACGTATGAACCTGTTCGCGCGATGGGGTGATCTGGCCTGCCGCTTGCGGTTTGCTGTCATCGGGATTGTGGCAGCGGCGCTGCTTGCTTTGGGAGGTTACGGGCAAGGGCTCGATGATCATCTGAGTTCGGGGGGCATGTTCGATTCGGGGTCGGAGTCGACCGAGGCTGCGGTGTTGGCGGGGTCGGCGTTCGAGCAGAATCACGATGTCGACGTGGTGCTGCTGTTCACCGCGCCGGAGGGCAAGACCGTCGATGATCCGGACTTCAAGCAGGTGGTCGTCGATCATCTGAGAAGCTTGCCGATAGATCATCCGGATCAGATCACGAGTATCCGGGGCAGTTACTGGCCGACCGAAACCGGCGGTGTCACACCGGCTCTGGCGACCAAGGATCACACGCGGGCGCTGGCAGCGATCGCTTTGCGTGGCACCAACGATACCGAGCTGCTGCAAAGCTATCGAGCGGTCAAGAACGACTTCGGTATTCCGGGTTATGACGTCCAGGTAGGCGGATTGCAACCGGTGGCGGTGACGCTGAGCGATACGGTGGCCGACGATATCCACCGCATGGAGCTGCTGGCGATTCCGCTGGTCGGACTGCTGCTGTTCTTCATCTTCGGCGGTGTGGTAGCGGCGGCACTGCCGCTGGCCATCGGACTGCTCACCATTTTCGGCGCGTTCGGCGTGGTGCGGTTCATCACCAACTTCACCGAGGTGAATACCTTTGTTTCCCCGGTGGTTTCGATGATCGGGCTGGGGCTGGCGATCGATTACGGGTTGTTCATCGTGAGCCGGTTCCGGGAGGAGCTCGCCGCCGGGTACGACACCCGTTCGGCGGTGCGGCGTTCGGTGATGACGGCCGGGCGCACGGTGGTGTTCTCCGCGACCATGATTGTGGCGAGTCTCGGTGGGCTGCTGCTGTTTCCGCAGGGCTTCCTGAAATCCATCGCGTACGGCGCGATCGCGACGGTGAGCATCGCGGCACTGACCGCGCTCACGGTATTGCCCGCGCTGCTGGCGATTCTGGGTCCGCGCGTGGACGCTTTCGGGCTGGAGCGGTTCCGACGCACCAAGTCCAAAGTCACACGGGAGAGCGGATTCTGGACGCGCACCACCCGCTGGGTCGTGAAGCATCCGCGCGTGGTCGCCGCACCACTGCTCATCGGCCTGTTCCTATTGATCCTGCCGATGCGCAATCTGGTCTTCGGCGGTTTCAGCGAAAAGTATCTGCCGCCGGACAATCCGACCCGTGTGGCGCAGGAGCAGATCGACCACTACTTCCCGGTACGCAAATCCGATCCGATCGAGCTGGTGTTCGACTCGGCCAATTCGGCTGCGGTGGGCCCGGTCTGGGATCTGGCGAATAAGGCCCCGGGCCTGGTGGCGCCGTTCGACATTCCCACCCGCTCGGCCTCGCATCCGGATATCTTTCGCACCAAGGCTCCGGTCGCCGATATCAACGACGCCGGGCAGACCATCGAATATCTGCGGCATATGGAACTCCCGGACGGGATGCGGGTGCTCGTCGGAGGCGTACCCGCACTACAGAAGGACAGTATCGACGCCCTGCTGGCGCGCATGCCCTGGATGATCGCCCTGGTCCTGCTGACCACCACCCTGCTCATGTTCCTGACCTTCGGCTCCCTGGTGTTGCCGATCAAGGCCGCGCTCATGAGCGGCCTCGGCCTCGGCTCCACGCTGGGCATCGTGACGTGGATCTTCGTGGACGGCCACGGCGCGAGCCTGCTGAACTTCACCCCGCAACCCGGCCAGGCCAACATGCTGGTCCTGATCATCGCCATCGTCTACGGCCTGTCCACCGACTACGAGGTATTCCTGGTCTCCCGCATGGTCGAAGCGCGTTCACGCGGCGCGACCACCGAGGAATCGATCGTCAAGGGCACCGCCCAAACCGGCGGCATCATCACCGCCGCCGCCCTGATCCTGCTGGTGGTCACCGGCGCGTTCGCGTTCTCGGATCTGGTTCTCATGCAGTACATCGCGTACGGCATGATCGCGGCCCTGTTCATCGACGCAACGGTGCTGCGCATGTTCCTGGTCCCGGCCACCATGAAACTGTTGGGCGACAGCGTCTGGTGGGCCCCGAAGTGGATGCAGCGCCTGCAACGCAAAGTCGGTCTCGGCGAACCGGTGCTGGAGGACGATCCGCGCCTGATCACCGCCCCGGATCTGGCGGCCGCCCGGCACTGAGGATGCGGCATCGCGCGAGCGGACCCGGGCGGCTATAGGGTTGGGCATCGTGTCGAATCTCCGCCTACTGGCCGCGCTCTGCGGTGCCCTCACCCTCATTCCAGGTACAGCCGCCGCCGAGACCGGACAACCGACCGACGCGCCGATTCGGTTGCTGGGTCAGCAGATCGTGCCGTTTGGTCTGACCTTCGACGGCACCACAGTCGGCGGCCTGTCCGGAATCGACTATCGCGCGGCGACCGGTGAGTACGTCCTGATCAGCGATGACCGCTCGGATGTGAATCCGGCCCGGTTCTACACCGCACGATTCGATGTGGGCGCGACCGGAATCGGTCCGGTGACATTCACCGGGACGCGGCCCCTGCTGACCGCCTCCGGTTCGCCCTACACTCCCAAATCGGTTGATCCCGAGGAGATTCGGGTCGATCCGTGGTCCCGGGACTACTGGTGGACGCAGGAGGGCGAGCGCGTCGACGCGACCCTGCAGGATCCGTCGGTGCGGGTGGCACGCCCGGACGGCGCTTTCGTGGCGGATATGCCGATTCCGGAGAACGAGCGCATGCGGCCCGATTCCGGCCCGCAGCGCAATCTGGCCCTGGAGGGCGCGAGCTTCGCCGCTGCCGGTTCCCTGTTCGTGACGGCGATGGAAGGCCCACTGGTACAGGATGATCCGGCCGCCCGGCAGACCCGCATCACCGTGGGGACGCGGTTCGGCCAGATCCTGGCGCAGTACGCCTATCAGCTGGAACCACCCTTCGCCGAATCCCGGCCGGAGCCGGGCCAGAGCATGAACGGGGTGGCCTCGATCCTGGCCGCAGATCCGGTCGACCCGGCGAAATTCCTGGTGCTGGAACGCTCTTTCGCGAACGGGGTCGGCAATAAGATTCGCGTCTACGAGGCGGATCTGGGCGGGGCCACCAATGTGCTGAACGCTCCGCTCACCGGTGCGCGCCCGGCGTCCAAACGCCTGCTGGTGGACCTGGACGAGGTGGGCCTGTCCGCGGTCGACAATATCGAGGGTATGACCTGGGGCCCGCGCCTGCCCTCGGGCGAGCGCACGCTGATTCTGGTGAGCGACAACAACTTCAGCGATAAGCAGCTCACCCAGCTGATCGCCCTGGCAGTGCGCTGACCTCAGCCCACCACGCCGATGCTGCGGCCGATATCGGCGAGCGTGGCGTCGAACAGCACGTCCGGATGGGTGATGGGGATCGGGTAGTTACCGAAGACCTCGAGGGTGACGTGGCCGTACAGGCGCGCCCAGAACTGGATCATCACGTAGCTGACCCCGAGGTCGAGTTTCTCGGCGGGGAACTTCTGGCCGGAACCGGCCAGGACGCCGAGCAGTTCGGTCTGGAAGGCGACGAGGTCATCGCGAAGGTCATCGGGGATGAATTCCAAAGGCGGTGTGACCACGTCGAATTCGGTGAGCAGGCGGCCGGCGGCCTCCAGGAAGAGGCGGCCGACGGGTTCGCCGAACTGCTGCATGGTGCTGCCGGATTCGGCAGCGCTGGGTGAGGCGAAGACCAGGGTGAATTCGCGGGAGTGGTCCAGCGCCCACTGCCGGAAGCCGCGGCAGACCGCGAAGAAGCGCAGGCCCGCGTCATCGGGCAGCCCGTCCGTCGCGGCCGAGAGCGCCTGCGCGAGATCGTTGCAGACATCGGTGCGGATCTCCGCGACCAGTTGGTCGCGGGATTCGTAGTACCGGTAGAGCGCGGGCGCGGTGATACCCAGCTCGCGCGCGATGGCGCGCAGCGTGATCGCGTCCGGTCCTTGCTCCACCAGCAGTGACCGCGCGACGCGGCGAATATCTGCGTCACTTACCGCAGGCACTCGTCCGCGTCGGCGTGGTTCACTCATGCTCACTCCATATCAAATGATCGGGGCACGACCGATCATTCGTACTTGACCTGCCAGCTCTTGATGCCGTTGAGCCAGCCCGAACGCAGCCGGACCGGGTCCGAGACCTGGCTCAGGTTCGGCATCACATCGGCGATGGCGTTGAACATGAGGTCGATCTCCAGGCGGGCGAGGTTGGCTCCCACACAGAAGTGGGTGCCGGTGCCGCCGAAGCCTACATGCGGATTCGGGTTCCGGAGGACGTTGAACTCGAACGGCTTGTCGAAGACCTCTTCATCGAAGTTGGCGGCCGAGTAGAACATTCCGACGCGCTGACCCTGCTTCATCTCCACACCCGAGAGCACGGTGTCCTGCAGCAGCGTGCGCTGGAAGGCGATGACCGGGGTGGCCCAGCGGACGATCTCGTCGGGAGCGGTGCGCGGACGCTGCTCGCGGTAGATCTCCCACTGCTCCGGATTGTCGACGAACGCCTTCATACCGTGCGTGATGGCATTGCGGGTGGTCTCGTTGCCGGCGACGGCCAGCAGGATGACGAACCAGGCGAATTCGTCCGAGGCCAGCGCCTCACCGTCGACGTCGGCATTGAGCAGCGTGGACATGATGTCGGCGTGACCGTCGAGGTCGACCGGGCATTTGCGCTTCTCTTCGGCCAGATTCCACGAGTAGCCCATGACCTCGGCGGTGGCGACCTTGTGGTCACCCTCGAAGTCGGGATCGTCGTAGGAGATCATCTGGTTGGTCCAGTCGAAGATCCGCCCGCGATCCTCCTGCGGAATTCCGATGAGCTCGGCGATGGCCTGCAGCGGCAGCTCACAGGCGACCTGGGTGACGAAGTCGCCGGAGCCGGTCTTCTTGGCCTCGTGCACGATTCGCTCGGCGCGGTCGCGCAGCGCGTTGCGCAGCGATTCCACCGCGCGCGGGGTGAAGCCCTTGGACACGATGCGGCGCAGCTTGGTGTGCCGGGGCGGATCCTGGTTCAGCAGCAGATAGCGCTGGACCTCGATCTCCTCCCGCATGATGTCGTCGTAGAAGCGGATGACCGCGGTGTTCTCCTCGGAGGAGTACACCTCCGGAGTCTTCGAGATCTCCTTGATGTCATCCATTTTGGTGACGGCCCAGTAGCCGTCGTCTTTGAATCCACTGCCCGCCTGGGGAACCCAGGCGATGGGCGTGGTGCGGCGGAGTTCGGCGAACTCCTCGACGGGAAGACGCTTGGCGAGCAGGTCGGGATCGGTGAAGTCGAACCCGGTGGGGATGGACGGCGCGGACACGGGTACCTCCTTTGGAACACGTTCCGGAGCAGTGAACCACACCACACCCCCGTTTGTGAACACCTATTAGTAAATAGGTTTCACTTGATTTCCGAGCACCCCGTCGTGCCGGGCGAAATCCGTTGGGTGTCAACCTATCCGGTTCCCGTAATGCTGGCCGTGCGGCGAGCGAAACCAGTAGTATCAGCTCGGGCGTCCGATCGGGGGGATTGCCACGAGGCTCAAGTGCCGCACGATGGAGCTCCAGCATGGCCTTCCAGCTCGACGGGGAACAAACGCTCGACCGCAATACCACGCACCGCATTACGCCGCGACCTTCGGGCAAACGGCACTGGCAGGCCGAATACGGCCGACGGCTGCGCATTACCGACACCCTGGTGGTCTGCGGGTCGATCGCCCTGGCCCAGCTCATCCGCTTCGGCGGACTCAACTACGATTCCCCGCTGGACTGGGCGGGTGACGCGCGCATCGGCTATTCGGTCATCTCGGTGCTGCTGGCCCTGACCTGGGTGGTATTCCTGGCGGTTGGCAATGCCTGGTCGACCACCGTCATCGGTACCGGCCCGGACGAATACCGCCGCATCATCGCGGCCACCATGCGCCTGTTCGGGCTGATAGCGATCGTCTCGCTACTGCTGCGGATGGATTTCGCGCGCGGCTATCTGGGCATCGCACTACCGGTCGGTTTGCTCGGCCTGATCCTGAATCGCATGCTCTGGCGCAAGTACGCGGCCCGCCGCCGTCGCGCCGGGCAGTACCTCACCTCGGTTCTCGTTGTGGGCCGCCCGGATTCGGCCCGCGAGATCATGCGCTGTTTCGAACGCGATGCGGCCGTTGGCTATTCGGTCACCGGCGTGTACATCCCGTACGCCGCCGATGAGACGGTGGAGGCGGCCGACAATGCCGATCTGCCGATTCTGACCGAGGCCTCGGTGCTGGACGCGGCCGAAGCGGTCGCCGCCGATACCGTGGCCATCGCCGCCATCGAGGAGCTCGGCACCCACGGCATCAACGACCTGGTCTGGAAGCTGTCCCCGCTGGGCATCGATCTGGTGGTGACCCCGGGCGTGGTGGATGTGGCCGATCAGCGACTCTCGATTCGCCCGGTCGCGAATCTGCCACTGCTGCATATCGAGAAGCCGCAGTACGACCGCGCCAAATCCTTCGGCAAGGCGGTCTTCGATTTCGTCTTCGCCACGCTCGCGCTGCTGGCGGTGTCACCGGTCATGATCGCCATCGCGCTGATGGTCAAGTTCACCAGTCCGGGTCCGGTCTTCTACAGATCCGAGCGGATCGGCTTGAACGGCGAGCCGTTCCGCATGATCAAATTCCGCAGCATGTGCGAGGACGCCGATAAGGAACTGCACAATCTCCAGGCCGAGAACGAGGGCGCGGGACTGCTGTTCAAGATGCGCGAGGATCCCCGCGTCACCCCGATCGGGCGCGTGCTGCGCCGCCTGAGCCTGGATGAGTTGCCGCAGTTCATCAATGTGATCCGCGGTGAGATGAGCGTGGTCGGCCCGCGCCCGCCCATGCGCAGTGAGGTCGAGCGCTATGACGGTAAGGTCCGCCGCCGCCTGCTGGTGAAACCGGGCGTGACCGGGCTCTGGCAGGTCTCGGGCCGCTCGGACCTGTCCTGGGAGGAGGCCGTGCGCCTGGACCTGTCCTATGTCGAGAACTGGTCCATGGTGCAGGATCTCATGATCATCAAGCGCACCATCTTCGCGGTGGCGCGCAGCGACGGCGCGTACTAACCGACCAGCCGCCGCTGGAGTTCGCGATGCCAGACCTCGAGTGAGAGCAGCGTCCAGATGCGCGGCTGTTCATCTCTTCCGCCCGTGGTGTGCGCCTCCAGCAGGCCGCGCACCGCGGTGCGGTCGAAATGCTCGCCGACGAACGATGACGGCCCGTCCAGCAGGTCGAAGGCCATTTCGCGCAGATGGCCGCGGAACCATTCGTCCAGCGGCACCTTGAACCCGACCTTGGGCCGGTCGACCAGATCCACCGGAAGGTGTTTGCGCGCCAGCTCTTTCACGATCCATTTGGAGCTGCCGCCGCGCACCTTGACGCCGCTCGGCAATCGGAAGGCCAGTTCGGCGACCCGGTGATCCAGGAAGGGCGGGCGCAGTTCGAGCGAGGCGGCCATGGACATGCGGTCGCCGCGTTCGAGCAGATTGTCCGCGAGCCAGGTGTGCACATCGGCGTGCAGCATGCGGCGCAGCGGATCTCCGCGTCCGGCCAGATAGGGATCCAGGACACTGCGCTGGGCGGGTCCGCCCAGCAACCGGTTTCGCTCACGAGTGGTGAAGGGTGCGAACCAGCCGCGCATGCGCTCGGCGTACGTCGGCTCCGAAAGTGCCCGCAGCGCAACGGTCAAACGCGCCCGGCTGGCCGGGAGCCGCTGTTCCAGTAACCGCAGCGGGCCGCCCGGAATCATCCCGGCGAGCCGGGTGGCCCGCGCGAACTGATATTTCGGGTAGCCGCCGAACAATTCATCGCTGCCCTCCCCGGACAGCACTACCTTCACGTGTTCCCGGGCCAATTGCGCCAGCCGGTACACCGCGACATCGGCGGGTTCGGACAGCGGTGAGTCCCGGTGCCAGCTCAGCCGCGCCCATTCGTCCTGGAAGTGGCTCGCGGTGATGGTGGTTTCGTGGTGGTCGCTGCCGACGATGAGCGCCGCCTTACGCGCCCAATGGGTTTCGTCGACTCGGGAGTCGCCGAATCCGGCGGAGAAGGTGTGCAGTCCCGCTCCCCCGCGCTCCCGCGCCACCAGGGCGCAGATGAGACTGCTGTCGACGCCGCCCGAAAGGTACGCGCCCACCGGCACATCCGCGGTCAGGGCATCGCGCACCGACTCCCGCAGCGCCTGATCGAGCAGGTCGACGGCCGCGGCCGGGCTGACGTCGAGTTCCTCGGACGGATCCGGCAGCTTCCAGTACGCCTCGATCCGGATGGTCCCGTCGGCGCGCACCACCAGGTGATGGCCCTGCGGAACTTTGCGCACCCCTTCGATGAAGGTGTACGGCGCGGGCACCGATCGATGCGCCAGGAAGTCGTGCAGGCTGACGGTGTCCACCCGCGGTGCTTCGATGAGCGGGTAGAGCGCCTTGATCTCCGAGGCGAAGGCGAAGACGGTATCGGTGGCGTAGTAGTACAGCGGCAGGATGCCGAGCCGATCGCGGAACAGATGCGTCTCACCGGTCGCGGAATCGTGGATGGCATAGGCGAATTGGCCGCGCAGGCGACTCACCCCGGCGGCTCCGTACCGCTCGTAGATGGCCAGCAGCACCTCGGTGTCACCGCGCGTGGTGAACGGGTAGTCCAGGTCCCGGCGCAGTTCGCGATAGTTGAGGATCTCGCCGTTGAAGGTGAGGTGGGTGGTGCCGGTGACACCGGTCATGGGTTGCGCGGAGGCGGACAGATCGATGATCGATAGCCGGGTATGCGCGAAACCGACCGGCCCGTCACACCAGAGGCCGTGATCATCGGGTCCGCGGTGGTGCAGCGCCGCACTCATATCGGTGAGCAATTCCTTGCTGACCGGTCCCCCGTCGAATCGGCGCACACCGACTATTCCGCACATCGATTCCCCCTTTGCCCGCACCCGTCACGCACATCGTGACCGAGCCTGTGTCGCCAGCCTAGTCGCGCCGAAGCCGAGGGGGTGGATCTACGAATCCTCTTGGAGGCGTTATGGTTTCGCAACATTCGCAGCCGACTCCGACGGCGCGGCGGTGCGCACGCGGAAGTCGTGGATGATTTTCGCCGGTACTCCGGCAACATGTACATCGGCGGGAACGTCCTTGATGACAACAGCGCCTGGGCGCACCTCTACACGGTCCCCGACCGTGACGCCGATTATCACCGCATTCGGACCTATGAATACGTCGTCGCCGATGACAGGGTAACTTCCCGGCGCACCGCTGGCCAGCGATACACCCTGATGAATCCGGCACCGTGCGCCGACCCGGGCTTCCGGGTTGACCACCAGTGTTCCGGCGTGCGCGATCGAGAGCCCGGGCCCGAACACATTGCGCGGCACGGTGAATCCGAGTCGTTCACCGAGCAGTTTGGTGCGCAGCGCATACCAGGCGAACACCACGCGGCCGATCGGATCGGTGCGGACGTTGTACCAGTACTCGGATTTGCGCAGCAGCCGCTGGAAGTACAGCGGCCGATAGGTGAGCCGATGATGCGGTCGCCAGCGGGTGAGCTGATGTCCGGCCAAATCCGCTGCGAGATAACGCCGTAGGCTCTCCTTGGAATCGATCACGGACAGATCCTCCCGTACAACTCGCCGGGTCCACAACCGATTCTCGCGGTATCGTCCAGTGCGTTGTCGACACAGCGGGGCGCGGCGGACGCCCGGTCGGAAGGGGCGATCGTGAGCCGGCTGACCTGGTATGTCCATCGACTGCGCGCCATGGACGCGCAGGAAATGCTGTGGCGCGCGGGCAGATTGCGCCAGCGCCTGGCCGCCAGGCCGGTGAGCTGGGACGCCACCGCCGACGCACTGTTCGGGCGCACCCGGCCGGAGTGGGACGCACTGCTGCGCGACCTGCGCGCCAATGCCGGGCGGCCCGTACTGCTCGATCAGGCCCGGGCCGCCCGTATCGCCGATGAGCAGCCCGAGGCGGCCGCGGCGGTGATCGCGGCGGCCGAACGGGTGCTGACCGGCAAGTTGGCGTTCTTCGGGTATCCGCCCGCCGGGCTGGGGCCGATCATCGACTGGAATCGGGATCCGCTCTCGGAAACGCGCTGGCCCAGTGTGAGTTCCGAGCGCATCGACCACCGCACCGCCGACGGCGATCCGAAATGGATCTGGGAGCTGAACCGGCTCCAGCATCTGCCGCTGCTGGCGCAGGCGTGGCTGTTCACCGGTGAGGAACGCTTCGCCGACGCGGTGTTCGAGCATCTGGACAGCTGGATCGAACAGCAGCCGCCGGGTGCGGGTATCGCCTGGCGCGGGGCGTTCGAATGCGGAATCCGCGCGATATCGGTGGGTTTCGCGCTCCAGGGCGTGCGCGACGCACCGGGTCTGACGCCCGAGCGCTACGGCGCGTATCTCACCATGCTCGGTGAGAGCGCGCGGCGCTGCTGGGTGGAGCGTTCGCTGTACAGCTCGGCCAATAACCATCTGATCGGTGAGCTGACCGGACTCGCGGTGGTGGCCATCCTGTTTCCGGAACTGCCCGCCGCCGCGACCTGGCAGCGCGATGCGCTGGCCCTGCTGACCGAGCACGCCGATCGGCAGCTGCTCCCCGATGGCGCGGGCGCGGAGCAGGCCATCGCCTATCAACTGTTCACGGTGGAACTGCTGGCGCTGGTGTACACGCTGCTGGCGCTGAAATACGAACCGCCGCAACGGCTCGGTGCGGCCATCGCCCGCAGCTCGCGCTTCCTGGCGCTGCTGGTTGGCGATAGCGATCCGCAGCCGCGGTACGGCGATGACGACGGCGGTTTCGCGCTGCGGCTGGGGCCCGAGCACTATCGCACGGTGCGGGACCATCTCGGCATCGCCGATGCGGTCGTGCCCGAGCCCGCGGCGACCCGGGCGGGCACCCCCACGATCGCCGCCGCCTGGTTCCGCGATGCGCTCGGCTCGGCCGCCGTGGCCGCGCCGGAACCGGCCGCCGACGGTTACGCACCCGACGGCGGGCTGGTCGTGCTGCGGTCGGGCCGTCGCCGCGTGCTGATGGATATCGGTGCGCTTGGCTATCTTTCGATCGCCGCGCACGGTCATGCCGACGCCCTGTCGGTGACGGTGGCGCTGGACGGCGCGGACGTCATCGGCGATCCCGGGACCGCCAGCTACTACGGGCATCCGGCCCGGCGCACGGTGCATCGGGGTACGCGCGCACATGCGACGGTCACCGTCGACGATCTGGATCAGTCCGTGATGGGCGGGCCGTTCATGTGGAGCGAGCACGCCCGGGTGCGGGTCCGCGCGGTGGATCTCGTGCGCGGCGTGGTGGATGCCGAGCACGACGGCTACCGGCGGCTGGAGGAGCCGATCACACATCGCCGCTGGCTGCTCGCGCCGCCGGGGGCGCGCGAGGTGGTCGTGGTGGATCTGCTGTCCGGCACCGGAATTCACTCCGCGCGGGTGTCGTGGCCCCTGCATCCCGCGCTCACCGCCGCACCCGCCGAGTACGGTCATCTGCTGTCGCGGGGCGGTGAGCCGGTGCTGACGCTGGCCTATGCCGCGATCGTGCCGGTGGGTACCGAACAGGTACACGGGGATGAGGGCACCGATCTGGGCTGGTGGTCCGAACTGCTCGAATCGCGCGAGCCGTCCTGGCTCATCGGCGCGCACTGTACGGGGCTGACGCCGCTCGCGATCATCACGGTGCTCACCCTCGATCCGGAGCCGAGCCGGGGACTGCGGATCACCCACGCGGGCACCGAGATCCGGGCGCACTGGGAGAGCGGCGAAACGGCACGCGAGCTGGTGATCGATACCGGGCGGGACGGTGCGGCCGAGCTCAGCACCCGGGATCGATGAACGCCCGGACGTAGCCCGCACTCTGGTACGCGTACGACCAGGCCCAGTACCACGGTGAGATATCCACCGGGCTGGGCTCCATGATCAGCGCGCCGGTGAAGCACTGCTCCAGGATGTATCGCGCCCGGGACAGATGCGGGCGCATGGTGACGACGATGACGGTATGCCAGCCGCGCGCGTTCGCCAGGGTGCGCAACTGCCGCCCCTCACCGAGGGTGGTGGGCGGATCGGGCGCGAAGCAGAGCAGGGTGAAGCCCTGCTGCGGGGTGTGACAGGGTTCGCGCACCTCGTCGATATCGGTGTCCTCCCCATAGGGATTGGAGAACAGCACGGTCGAGGCGTAACCCTGGCGAGCCAGGTCCAGGCCGTAGGCGTAGCGGTCGACGCCCTCGCCGCCGAGCACCAGGATGGCATCGGCATGGCGCAGCGCATCGACCTGGGGGCGCACGTAGACGGGGTAGCCCGCGCCGATGAGGGCCGCGATCAGCGCGAGCACCGCGGCGGCCGCGTACAGCCGCCGGCGGGTGCGCCGCTCCCGCACCCGCTCGGTCATCCGCGCCGCGCGGCCGACCATAGCGGCCGCAGGGTCGAGGGTGAGATCGCCTGGAGTACGAGAACGAATACGCCGAGGAAGCCGAGCGTTTCCAGCACGATCAGGGCGAGCCCGGGGGCCACCCCGCGCGCACCCGCGTGCACCGCGTGATGTTCGAGCAGCCCGGTCGCGACCGCGGCGATCACCCCGGCGAGCAGGGCGGGTACGAGGCAGCGCAGGAGTTCGCCACGGGACACCCCGACCACCTTACCCGCCAAGATCAGACCGGTGAGTCCGGTGGCCAGTGCCGAAATCGACAGTGCCACACCGACTCCGGTCAATCCGTGCGGTACCAGCAGCAGTATCAGGGGTATGGCCGACACCGCTCCGACGCCGGTCATCCAGTTGATCAGCTGCGGTCGCCCCGCGCCCTTCAGCGCCTCGGCGCACACCGACATGAGCGCATAGCCCACCCCCACCCCGCACATGGCCTCGACCAACTGCCCCGCACCGCGCCACTGCGCACCGAGCAACAGCGTCACCGCAGGCTCACCGAGCGCGGCGAGCAGCGCGGATGCCGGAATCACCGCCAGCCACATCCAGCCGAGCGCGGTGAGGAAGCCGCGCCGGAAGCGCTCCCGCTCCCCTGCGATCCGCGCGAAGGCCGGAAACAAGACGTACGAACAGATTTGGATGATGGCCATCACCGGCAGGAACGCCAGTCGCCGCCCATTGCGATAGTTGCCCAGCGCCGAGGTGTGCAGCCGATGCCCGACCAGCACCACCTCACCCGCCTCGATGGCCCGTTCCACCACGCTCTCCAGCAGCAGCGGAAACGCGAAAACCGCCAGCTCCCGCCACAATCCGACCCGGAAGCGCCCGCGCCCGGGCCGCCAGCCCGACAGCCACCACGCGGCGATCACCGATACCGCGACCGAGACGTAGTACCCGGTGACCAGCGCCCAGACCCCGAATCCGGCCGCTGCCAACCCGATCGCGACGATCGCGAAGGTGGCGGCATTGAGCGGATCGACGATCACCCGCCGCTTGAACTGGAAATCGCGCTGCATCAGCGCATCCGGCACCGCCAGCAGCGAGGTGAGCAGCACGGTCCCGGAGGAGATCGCGGCCACGTGGCCAACCTGCGAGTTCCCGAATACGTGTGAGAGCACCGGGGCGGTGGCCAGTAGCAGTCCCGCCAGCACCGCACCGGAGACGAGCGTCGCCCAGAACACGGTCTCCGCCGCGTCCGCCACCTGATCCCGGCGCTGAATCAGCGCATGGCTCAGCGAACTGTGCGAGAACACCACCACGAACCCGGTCAGCACGGTTCCCGCGGTGAAGACGCCGACTTCGCTGGGTGACAACAGATGTGCGAGCACCAGTGTCTGCACCAGCGCGATCACCTGCACCGAGGCGACCCCGGCCGCCGAAAGCGCGGCACCGCGCTTCAGGATGGCGAGCAGCCCGCCCGCCCCGGGCTGTTCGCCCACGTCCTCGGCGGTCACCGTTTGACGGCGGTGACGACCCGGCCTGCCGTATGCGCGACGCGCTCGGTGATGCGCTGTTTGAGCGGGTGGATCCGGCGCAGGACGCCGGGAATCGTATTGACGGACACGATGATCGCCGCCGCGCGGACCGTGCGGCGCTGGCCGAACGCTTCCCGCGCGGATGTTCGCGCGTCCCGATCCCGGCCCGCGAGCAGCGCCTGTTGCGCCCGGTGCAGGAAGACCCAGTAGCGGAAGGTGCGCAGCGTCTTGTCCAGTGCCGCCTTCTCCTTCGGATCGCTGGGTGCGGCCCAGGCGAAGGAGCGTTCCAGCTCGGCCATGAAGGATTCGACCTTGGCGGGATCGCGGGTCATGGAGTCCCCGCGCAGCCGGAAGCGCGCGAGGCGCTGCGGCAGTACGCGAATGTCGTACTTGCCGACCATGCGAATCCAGATGGCGACCGATTCGTGCAGTTCCTCACCGCCGCGGTCGTAACCGCCGACCGCTTCCCATGCCTCGCGGCGGATGGCGGCGGTGTAGTAGGGCACCAGCCCGCCGAGCAGATCGGTCAGGGTGAGCGGGCTGGCCGGATCCGGCTTCTGCTTCACATTGGTCGACCGGTAGTACCCGGTGGGCAGATCCGCGCCGGAATCGTCGAAACGGTAAGCGTCGCAACCGATGGCGTCGATATGCGGGTCGGCGTCGAAAGCCCGGGAAATGGTGTCGCAGAAGGCGGGCATGATCTGATCGTCGCTATCCAGCACCACAATGTACCGACCGGTCGCGATTTCAGACGCGGCCATCACACCGCCGTCATAACCCTTGTTCTCCTGTCGCACCAGCCGAATGCGCTCGTCATTCGAGCGCGATTCGACTATCGCGGCGATCTCATCGGACATCCCATTGTCGACGACGATCAGTTCCCAGTCCGAAAACGTCTGCGCCACCACCGAATCGATGGTGTCGCCCAGATAGTCCTCGGTCTTGTACGCCGTTGTCAGAAAGCTGAACGCGGGAACGGAAGTCCCCATGAAGTACCCCTTACCGCTACCACCCGATGCCCAGATATCCCGGCTGCTGCCGCCGCTGTGCGGCCCCCGGCAACCGCACCAGATCGATGACGGTGTGCTCGGGGCCGAGCCCGTCGATGGCGGAGACCACCTCGGGGTCGGCGCTGCCCGCGATGAATATCTCCCCGTGTGCGAGAACCGTTGCAATGTCATCGGTGAGCAGTTCGCCGATATGCGGCAGCCGTTCCTCGATGAAGGCGCGGTTCGCGCCCATCAGCCGGGACAGCGCCACATTGGCATCGTAGATGCGCACGTCATAGCCCTTACCGAGGAGCCGTTCGGCGAACTCCACCATGGGGCTCTCGCGCAGATCGTCGGTGCCGGATTTGAACGAGAGCCCGAAGATGCCGACCCGGCGGCGGCCCAGCCCTATCACCAGGTCCACCGCGCGCCGCAGCTGGGACTCGTTGGAGGCCAGCACATTCGACAGCACCGGCAGTTCCAGATCGTGCTGGCGCGCGGTATGGGTGAGCGCCCGGACGTCCTTGGGCAGGCAGGAGCCGCCGAAGGCGAACCCGGGCCGCAGATAGGCGGGGCTGATATTGAGTTTGGTGTCGGCCAGGAAGATATCCATCACCGCGTGCGAGTCGAGGCCGAGTTCGGCGCAGAGCGCACCGATCTCATTGCCGAAGGTGACCTTGAGCGCGTGGAAACTGTTGTCCACGTATTTCGTCATCTCGGCGACCGGAATGGGCACCCGGAAGCGCGGTCCGGGCAGATCGTCGTACAGGCTCATCATTTCCGCACCGGTGCGCTCATCGGTCTCGCCGACAACGGTTTTGGGCGGATTCTCGAAATCGCGCACACTGCTGCCCTCGCGCAGGAATTCCGGGTTCACGCACACCCCGAAATCCACCCCGGCCTTTTTGCCGGATGCCTGCTCCAATATCGGAATGAGCTTTCCGGCACAGGTGCCGGGCACCATGGTGCTGCGATAGGCCACCACGTGCCAGGCGTCCTTGACCGCCAGCGCCTCACCGATCTCCCGGCTCACCCGCTCCAGGTAGTCGGTGGACAGCGCACCGCCCGGCGCGGACGGCGTGCCCACGCAGACGATCGAGATATCGCTCGCCACAACGGCTTCGGCGACCTTCTCGGTGACCGTCAGCCGCCCGGAGGCGACCACCTCGGCGATCACCTCACCGATCCGCTCCTCCACCACGGGGGTGCGCCCCTGCCGGATGAAGTCGGTCTTCTGCGGGTTCACATCCACCCCGATGACCGCGTTACCGCGCGCCGCCAGGCAGGCCGCGGACACACACCCGACGTAGCCGAGCCCGAATACACTCACCCCCAGTGCGCTCCCCCTGCGCGGTTCCTGTTCGTTTGCCATCAGCCGGTCGTGCTCGTCCATCTGTACCCCATCAGGGATCGTCGCTACCGCTATTTAGCTTTATACCAATGTATTCCGTGATTCGTTCGAGTTAGGATCGTGCGGTGGAACGCGCGGCGGGTCCCCGTGTACGTCGCGGTCGGGGGTGAGGAAGTCGAGGCCGGTGAGCTCGCGGGGTCGGCTGGGGGGTTGCTGAGTAGATGAGATTGTCGAGCGCGGGCTTGAGCATGAAATATCGGCTCCGGCGCGCTCACCCGCGTCGCGGTGCGATCGGGCGGATGCTGGCGGGTTTGGAGGGGGCCGATGCGGAGCAGATCAGGCTGTTCCAGGAGCGGCGGTTGCGTGCCCTGGTGCATATCGCCGCGCGCCGTTCGCCGTTCTACCGCGAGTACTTCGCCGCCAATGACATAGCGCCCCAGGATATTAGAACCCTGGATGACCTGGCCTTACTGCCGCTGATCTCGCGCAGCGAACTGGCCGAGCGGTCCGAGGACTTCCGCACCGCGCCGCGCCGCCTGATGTGGTCGGTGCGCTCCAGCGGCACCTCCGGCGTGCCCATCGCGTGCTATCGCACGGTGAATTCCTCGGTATTCGAAATGGCGGCCATGGAGCGCCAGTGGAGCTGGTTCGGCCTGCCCGCGGACGCCCGGCGAATTGTGCTGCGCGGTAGCGGGTTCGCCAGCGACGGCACCCGCGGGCCCACTTTGGCGGTGCCCGGCGCGCGCCAGCTGCTGGTGTCCAGCTATCACCTCACCCCGGATCGAATCGATGTGATAGCCAATGACATTCGCCGCTTCCGGCCCGATGCCATCGAGGGCTGGCCGTCCAGCATCGCGTTGCTGGCCGCACTGCTGCGCGATCGGCGCACCCCGATTCCCATGCGCGCCATCATCACCTCCTCGGAGCTGATGGCCCCGGGCCAGCGCGCCCTCATGCGCGAGGTGTTCGGGGGTCCGATCGTCGATCACTACGGCCAGACCGAGCGGGTGGCCATGGCCGGCACCTGCGAGGCGGGCGGCTATCACGTCTTCCCGCACTACGGCGTGGTCGAGTTGCTGCCGGTGGCGGGTTCGGACTCACGCTGGGAGATCGTCGGAACCTCTTTGCAGAACAAGGGTTTTCCGCTGTTCCGATATCGCACCGGTGACGAGGTGCGCCCGGCCGCGCCCGGCCCGTGCCCGTGCGGGCGGGCGTTTCCGCTGCTCGGCGTGGTGGACGGCCGGGTGGAGGACACCTTCGTCGCGGCCGATGGCAGACCGCTGCCGCTGCCGTCCAGTGTGGTCGACGATCTGAGCGGTTTGCGGGAGGCGCAGATCGCCCAGTTGCGGCCGGGCGTCTTCGAACTGAGAGTGGTACCCGGCACCGGATTCTGCGAATCGCGGACCATCGCGCATGTGCGGCGCAATGTGGCGCAGCAGTTCGGGCCGGGACAGGAGGTCGGGTTGCGGGTTTTCGACCGACTACCCCGGCCGCCCAGCGGCAAGCTCAAGACAGCGGTGGTGGAACGCGAGCGCGCGAAACGGCTACAGCCATGACGGATGGGCAGTCATGACGAAAGGGATAGTGGCCGTGCGAATGGCGAGAACGGTTGTGCTGGTGGCGATCATGCTGCTGGCGGCGGCCTGCGGGGGCGGTGGCGCGGCGCCCGGGCACGCGCCGACCACGACCTCGGCGGCCCCCATCGACGAGTTCGTCGCCAAGACCAGAACCCCGGATCCGGGAGCGGTCGGCATCGGGCTGACTAATATTTCGCTCTCCCGCACCGATAAGTCCGATCGAGTGACCTTCGGGTTCACCGGGACCGCGGTACCCGGCTGGGCGGTGCACTATGTGACACAGGCGGTCTCCAATACCAATACGCAGGCGGTGTTTCCGGTGACCGGGCAATCGATAATCGAGGTGCTCATTCGTGAGGCGGCCAATCCGTTCGAGACGGGCGTGCCGCCGTACGCGGGCCCGCCGGTCCTCACCGATCCCACCCTGGGCACGGTCGGCGAGGTGCGCTACGCCAGCGCACTGCGCGGGGTGACGCAGGCGTTCATCGGCCTGTCGACCCCACAGCGCTCGTTCCGGGTGATCGCGCAGACCGATCCGGTCCGCATCGTGGTGGAGGTGGACCACAAATGAGCGCACCCGTCACCGAAACGGTCACGCCGAATGCGTTGCAGGTCATCCGCGATCGCGTCTGGCAGCGCCGCTGGCTGGTGCTGGCGATCGCGCTCGTGGTGACGTGCGGGGCGTATCTGTCCGCGCACGGCAAGGCCACCGTCTACACCAGCCGGGTGCTGGTCTCGGCGGCCTCGACCCGGCCGCCGACCCAGGACGCCATCCTGGCGCAGGGCTACACCTACTACCTCAACGATCCGACCTATCAGTCCAGCCTGCGCCAGAAGCAGGGCTTCCCGGCCGATATCAGCGGCTTCTCGGCCGAATTCGTCACGGCCAGCCCGCTTTTCTACGTTCAGGTCATCGCGGCCACACCGCAGGCGGCCACCACCGCCGCCCCGCAGGTGGCGCAATTGTTCATCGAGGACATCAACGGCCGCCTGGACGCCAGCCGCAATGCCACCGCCGCCGATATGACCGCGGCCATGCTGCGGGTGTGGGGTGACCGGCTCACGGCCAATGATCCCAGCGCCTTCAGCGCGCAGATCCAATTGCAGCAGCAGATCGATCAGCTCAATGCCAATGCGGCCAACCGGCTCACGGTCCTGCAGAACGGTGCGGGCGCGATGGCCATCGGGCCGGGTAAGACCCGCACGCTGGGCACCGGCATGGTCGGCGGAGTCCTGCTCGGCGTGGTGGTGGCGCTGATGGCCGGGGCGTCCACGCGCAGACTGTATTTCGACTACGACGTGGTGGAGAAGACCGGTATCCGGCCGTTCGATGTGATCCCGCCGGGCGGCTCACCCGCCCTGGACGCGCGCCGCGAGGTGGCGCTGCGGCATGTGGCCAATCTGGTGGCGCGGGCGGCCACGCACTCCCCCACTTCGATTGCGGTGGTGCCGGTTTCGGCGGGTCGCAGCGCGGATCAGATCGCGCGCGCCATCGCCGAACAGCGCGCGGCGCAGGGCTCGCGCACCGTATTCGTCAATGCCGATCTGCGGACCGCCGATTACGGTCCGCGCCAGTGGGGTGTGGCGGAGTATCTGCGCGGGCTGGTCGGCGATGTGCGGGATCTGGTGAAGAATCGCACCGAGGAGGGCTTCGCCGAGATCGCCGCGGGTGAGGCGACCTCGGATCCGTATCCGCTGTTCGATCGGGATCGGGTGCGCGAGTTGCTCCGAAGTGCCGGGGCCAGTTCCGATCTGGTGATCGTGGCCTTGCCGCCGATCGGCAGTGCGCCCGAAGCGCAGATCGTCGCCGATCTCGCGGATCTGACGGTGCTCGTCATCGAGCGCGGCACCACCAGGGTGCCCGAGGTGACCGAGGCGGTGCGCGCGGTGAATCAGGTCGGCGCACAGGTGGTGGGCGCGTTGTTCGTGGACACCACCGAATACCGCCCGACGGTATGGGATCGGCTGCGCCCGAAGCGATTGCGGACCGCCCCGTGACGACCGTGCTGGACCGGCTGACCCGGCTCGGCCGCACCCCGGACGGCCCGCTGCCCTTCCGGACGCCCTCGGTGGATCGGCTGGGTCAGCTCGCGGTCATCGCGGCCGCCATGATCGTCGGGCTCGGGGCCATGCTGGCGGTATCCCCGAAGGCTCCCGGCGGTATCGGCACGGTCGCGGCGGCGGGCGGCATCGCCGCGGTACTCGTCGTGATCGGCCTGCGAGATCCCCGGTGGGCCTTCGTCTTTCTGATGGTCGCCACCTTCCTGCGCCCGGCGATCCCCAAGATCCTGCCGACCACGGACCCGTTCATCCTGGCCTTCGGCGGTCTGCTCATCGCCACGCTGGCCTGGGTGCGCGGACATCCCGAGCGCCGGGTCTCGCTCGGTGCGCTGGAATGCGCGATGGCGCTGTACCTGCTGTGGAATATCGATTCGATTCTGCAACCGCACGAGTACAAGCCGATCCTGTATCCGCTGACCGGGGTAATGCTGGATCTGTGGCGGTATCTGATCATCGGCACCGGTATCCCGTTCGCCACCTATCTGATGTCGCGGATGATCTTCGATACCCGCCGCGCCGTCGGCTTCCTCATCACCACGCTGCTGTCCTGCAGCGCGTATTCGGCGTGGGTCAGCATCATGCAGTTCCACGGTCCGAAGGCGCTGGTGTGGCCGAAATACATTGTGCTGGCACCCGCCTGGTCGGATCGCGCGGTGGGGCTGCCCAATCAGCCGGAGGTCAACGGGCTGATTCTGATCGTGGGCTATGTGCTGGCGCTGGTGCTGCTCGGGGCCGAACAGCGGCCGCGCTGGCATAAGATCCTGCTCGCGGTGATCGCGGCCGCCTGCGCGTATTCGGTGTTCCTCACCCATACCCGTTCCATCTGGCTGGATTTCGCGGTCGTGGTGGTGGCCGGAATCGTCCTGGGTAAGGGGTATCGGACGGGATTCGTCGCGACCGCGCTGGGCACCTTGGCCATCATCGGCATGAACTGGAGCACCTTCACCAGCTCCGACCGTAAAGCGGGCGGCGTGGCCTCCACCAATGAGGTGTACGACCGGCTCAACGCCGATGCCACCGCGGTGTGGGCATTCCTGCAGAAACCCTGGAGCGGCTGGGGCCTGGGCCGCTTCGTCTCGGTGAATACCTATCGGCACCAGCAGTATTCGCCGACCACACCCTGGGAGCGCGGGCTCGGCATTCCGGCCCACGAGACCGAGCTCGGCATCCTCGCCGAACTCGGCATCATCGGTCTGCTGCTGTGGCTGACCGTGCTGGTGCTGCTGACCCGCCGGCTGATACTGGCGTTCGTGCGACTACCGGCGGACGGCCTGATGGGCCGCCCGCTGGCATTCATCGCGCTGACCGCGCTCATGTGCCTGGTGCTCGGCGGCCTATTCGTGGATCTGCGACTCTTCGACTATCCGAGCACCATGGTGTTCGCCCTGGTGGGCGCGGCGGTCGGAGCGGCGGATCGGGCGTCGAAACGCAGGCTCGCCGATCCGCTCGCCGCCGGTGCGGATCAGCGCGCGGCTTTGCGCGCGCGGAAGACCCGCGCGTAGAACTCGATCAGGTTCTGTCGCGAAGTGTCCCAGGACAATTCGCGTTCGACCCGGGCCCGCCCGAACGCGCCCATGCGTTCGCGCCGGGCCGGATCGTCGAGGAGTTCGGCAATGGCCTCGGCGAAGCCGAGCTCGTCATTGCCCGCGACATAGACCGCCGCCGCACCCGCCGAAACGCGGGCCTCGGTGAGCTCGAAGGACACCAGCGGCCGCGACATGGCCATGTACTCGACCACCTTGTTCATGGTCGACACGTCGTTGAGCGGATTGTGCGGATCGGGTGAGAGGCAGATATCCGCGGTGGAGAGTCCGGTCTGCACGAACTCGTCCGGCACCCGGCCGGTGAATTCGACCAGATCCTCCAGGCCCAGTTCCTTGGACAGCGCGACCAGATCGTCGAAGGCGTCGCCGCCGCCCATGAACAGGAAGTGGGTATCGGTGCGCCCCAGCTTGTCCCGCAGCAGCGCGATCGCGCGCAGCGCGTAGTCCACGCCGTCCTGCGGGCCCATCACCCCGAGATACGCGCCGAGATAGGTCTTGCCGCGCTTGAGCGACGGATCCGGTTCGCGCGGTACGAATCTGCTCAGATCGGGTGCGCTGCGCACCACCGTCACGAGTTCGGGAGCCATATGCCCGCGCCGGATGGCGACCTGCCGATAGCTCTCATTGGTGGAGATCACCGCGTCCGCACAGGCGAAGGTGATGCGCTCCAACAGTTTCGACACCCGGTACAGCGGTCCCCCGCCCCCGCCGAACCGGGACAGGAACAGCTCCGGCACCAGATCGTGGTGGTCGAAGACGAATCGGGTGCCGCCGATCCGCAGCACCAGTGCGATCAGGAACAGCAGATCCGGCGGATTGCACGCCTGCACCACATCGATCGGCCCCTCCCGCCGCACCTTCCAGGCCAGGCGCAGGGTGTGCCAGAGCGCGAGGGAGTATTCGCGCAGATATCCGGCCGGTCCGCCGGTGGCGGCGCGCAGCGGATAGCGCAGGATGCGCACGCCTTCCAGGGTCGCCTCGGGTTCGCGATCCTGTTTGGCGCCCATCGGGCAGATGACGGTGACCCGGTATCCGGCCTCGACCAGGGCCCGGCTCTCCTGCCAGACCCGGCGATCGAAGGGCACCGAGAGGTTTTCGACCAGTATCAGAATGTGTCCGCTGTGTTCGCTCACCGATTCACGACTTCTTCCAGGGCCTGCTCCGCGGCCGCGATACTTGATTTCAGGGTGAAATTCGCTTCGACGCGATCACGCGCCGCCAAGCCCATGCGTTTGCGGGCCTGGGGATCGCCGAGCACCTCGAGCAGGCGCGCGGCCAGTTGTTCCGGATCGCGCGGCGGGACGAGGTATCCCGTCTCGCCGTCCGCGATCATCTCCGGGACACCGCCGACCGCCGTGCAGACGGCGGGCCGCGCCGCGGCCATGGCCTCGAGCAGTGCCATGGGGAAGCATTCGACGCTGTAGCTGCTCAGCACCACGACGTCCATGGCGCGCAACAGATCCGGAATATCGGGGCGGTTGCCCGCCAGGATGACGCGTCCGGTCAGGCCGAACGCCTCGATGCGGGCTTCGACGGCGGCGCGTTCGGGACCGTCGCCGACAATGAGAAACCGTGCTGCCGGGAGCTGCTCGGCGACCAGGCGGGCCGCGGTCAGAAAGGCGACGTGGTCCTTCTCCGGCCGCAGCGCCGCCACGATGCCGACCACGAGATCATCGGGGCCGATGCCGAGGGTCGCAACCGCCGTGCGATCGTCGGCGATCTCGAACAGCGCGGGTTCGACACCGTTGTAGATGATCTTGATCTTGGATTCGGGATAGCCGAGATCGTCCGCCATATAGCGGATCTGCGCGCGGGCGACGCCGAAGTACGCGCTGGTGCGCCGATCCAGGACGCGATCCACCACGGTCCGGAATCGCCCGCGCGGTTCCACATCGCCGTAGTTGTGCACCCACACCACCGAATTCGGCACTCCCGCGCGCCAGGCGGCGATCCGGCCGAGCGCCTCGGCGTTGTAACCGCGCGTGATCACCACATCCGGACGCTGTTCGCGCATGGCCCGGATGAGATCCCGCAGCGCGGGGGCCGCCTGCCGCTTGGTGTAGCGCAACGCTTTCGCGGGCACACCGCCCGAGGCGAGATCGGCGAACAACTCGCCTTCCTCGCCGATACAGATGACCGAGGGTTCGAAGCGGGTGCGGTCCAGGTTCGGCAGCAATGTCGTCACATGCCGTTCGGCCCCGCCCACGCGCAGATCGGGTACCACGTAGAGCACTCGAATCGGCTGTCGCGCTGCGCTGTTCATCGTGCGATCTCCCGATAGATGCCGTCGAAGCGGCGGCAGACCACCTCGATATCGAATTCGTCGCGCACGCGTTGCAGGGCGGCCGCGCCCAGGCGCGCGCGCAGTTCGGTATCGCGCACCACCCGACCGAGCGCCTCGGCCAGCGGTTCCACCTCGCCCGGCGGCACCATGAGCCCGCAGGTCTCGTCGATGAGATCCGGGATACCGCCGACCGGGCAGGTAACCACGCACAGTCCGCGTGCCATGGCCTCCAGGATCGCCATCGGCTGACCCTCGCGATGCGAGGGCAGCACCAGTACCTGCGAGGCGGCGATGAGCGCCGGAATCTCCTGCGGGCCGATCCATCCGGTGATCTCTACGCTGGCCCCGATACCGAGTTCGGTAACCATTTCTCGCGCTCGCTCGACCGCGCCGTCACCTGCGACGATCAGCCGGGCGGGCGATTCCGGATCGGCAGGCAGCATTCGCCGCCAGGCTTCGAGCAGGGTGAAGGTGCCCTTGCGTTCCCCGATCTCACCCAGGAACAGCACCTGCACCGGTGCGCCGGAATGCTGTTCCACCTGCTGCGCGGGCCGAATGGCATTGGACACCACGATGATCCGCGATTGCGGCGCGATAGCGCGCAGCGCCACCGCCCAGGGTTCGCCGAGCGCCACCACCACCGCGGCCCCGCGCAGCGCATCGCGAATGGCGGTCTGGAGCAGGCGCGGCGAGCGATCGTAGAAGACGCTGAAGTCCGAGCCGTGCACATGCAGCACAACGGGTTTGCGGACCAAGCGCGCGATCAGCTCGAACAGGTATTTGCGCGGGAAGCTGCCGTAGGACGACAGGTGCAGGTGCACGATCGAGGGCCGGTGCACCGCCAGCCGATAGAGGTAGACGAAGACCGCCTGCGTATAGGCGGCCAGTTTGGTGGCGATGCCGCCGTCGCGATGGGTGGCGACATGTCTGATGTCCCATTCCATCCAGATGGGCGTCTCGCGCATCTCCCGCACGAAGGTCGCTACCCCGCCGCGCGTGGACATGCTCGTCGACACCCACAGGGCCCGTTGCCGTTTCATAGCCCGTCCGTGGTTATTCGGGACCGCGCGAGGGGGTGAAGACCCGCTCGCCCGGCACTGCCTGCTGCGCCGGGGGACGGGCGGCCACATCGCCGCTCGCCTCCTGTGGCGCATCGATCAGCACCGCGCCGAGCACGGTGGTGTCCAGCGCCGCGAGTAGGCGGTGCGCACGCCGGGCCGCGGCGGCCACGGTCGTGTTCTGTTCCAGCACGACGACGGTCAGTCCGGTGGTGGCGGCGATCACCTGCGATTCGACGGCGTCCAGCAGCGGTGGTGCGATCACCACCACGAAGTCCGCGCGATCGTGCAGCTGCGTCAGCAGCCGGGAGAAGCGCTCGCGGCTCAGCGCGGTGAACGGGTCCGCACCGGTGCTGCCGGGTGGCAGTTCGGTCAGGTACGGATTGCGCGTCTGCAGCAGCGCCTTGCCGAGATCGGCTCGGCCCGCGAGCAATTCGGCGACGCCGACGCCGCGGGTGCGGCGCAGATCGGCGTGCACCAGAATGGTGCGCACGCCCTGGCGGGCGCGTTCGTCGGCGATGGCGCGCGCTACGATATCGGCTCCGGTGCCGGGTCCGGGTGCGGCCACCGTCACCGCCGCCCGGGTCGCGGGAGCGGCCAGGCCGACCGCGGTGACCACCTGTTTCAGCGCCCGATCCCGTTCGGCGGCAGTCTTTTCGGTATCCGGCGGCACCACGGCCAGCGCGGTCATACCCGCCTTGCGCTCGATATCGTCGGCCGTGCGCAGCCGGCGCGACACCGTGCCCACCACCAGTGCGATCGCACAGCCGATGAGCAGTCCGCCGACCCCGTACGCCATCAGTGTCGGCCACGTCGTCGGATTCGTGCGCACCACATCCGAGGCCAGTTGCAGATCGATGAGCTTGTTCGAGGTGTCGGCGTTGATGCGGTTGATCTGATCCTGCATCTGGGTCAGCGAGACATCGCTGACCACGCCGTTGGCGGCGCGAATATCGTCGAACGGTTTGCGCACGGCCGCGATGGCGGCGTCCTGGGCGGCGCGCAGCCGGGCATTGATCTCATCGCGGAAAGCGTTGCCCGCCTTGGCCGCGGCGTCCTGGGCGAGCTGCGGTGTGCTCGCGGTGGCCTCGATGTAGAGGATCGGGCTCGATGCCACGGTCCGGGCCGCGAGGGTCACCGATTTCGGCAGCCCCGCGGTGGATTTGAGCTTGGCCTGATACGCCGGATCACCGAAGTACTGGGCATAGCCCACCGAGAGCACCGCGTCCTGATCCGGGGCGCGGTTGGGCGAGCCGACGGTCATGGCGACCCGGCCCGTATACGTCGGCTGCGCATCGCGGGTGCTCAGGAATCCCAGCGCCACCGCCAGTGCGACAGCCACCAGCACCAGCCATTTGCCGCGCCAGATTCGTAGTAGGTGAACTCGTGCGGCGCTGTTCAATTCTTCTCCCTCGAAGAGCGGGGCTCCGCGTTCCCGGATATCGCCGTCCGGGAGTCGTCGTTACGTCTGGGCTTCAATCGCGCTGCCAGCCTGGCGAATCCGCGGACCACATCCGGGGCCAGGACGGCCAGCACGAGCAAGTAGATCGCGGTGAAGGCGAGCGTGTCCAGGATGAGCAGCCCGACCGCGATCAGCAGCGATCGCGAATCCGAGTGCAGCACCTGATGTTCCAGATACCAGGTGGCCGCCAGGGCGAGCGCCGCGGCGGGCAGCGGGGGTCCGATCGCCCGAATCAAGGCGAACAGCGGCACACCGAGCGCGGAGCGCGCCAGCGTGGTCACCACCACCGCGACCACCATCGCGGTGCCCGAGGTCGCGAGTCCGACACCGGTCAGACCGTAGAACTTCACCAGCACCAGCAGCAGGCCGATACCGAGGAATATCTCGATCGCGGTCTGCCAGTTCAGCAATTTGGTGCGACCCGCGCCCTTGATGGCTTCCTCGCTCACACTCATCCAGGCTTTGCCGAGTCCGAGTCCGGCCATGGCGACCACGAGCACACCGGCCGCGCGCCAGCGCTCACCGAAGACCACCACCACCGCCGGTTCACCGAGCGCGATGATCAATCCGGTCAGCGCCGCCGCACCGATGGTGGCGAGCCGGATGGCACGCAGGTACGCGGCTTGCAGACGGGCCCGGTCGCCTTCCTCGGCAATGCGCGCGAACGCCGGAAACAGTGAGAAGGCACCGACTTCCACGATGAACCGCACCGGAATCTGCGCGATGCGCTGCCCATACCGGTAGTGCCCGAGCGCCGCCGAACTGAGCCCGCGCCCGACCACCGCGGATTCGACGGTGCTCTGTATGCGCGAGCCGAGCATGTTCACCACCACCGGTGAGCCGTAGCGCGCGAGCTCGCGCCACAGCTTGATGGACGCGCGCCCGCGTCCGGGCCGCCAGCGCGCCAGCCACCACACCGTGATCACCCAGACCACATAGGAGGCGTAGCTGCCGATGACCATGCTCCACACGCCGAAGCCGAAGATGGCCAGCACCACCGATACGACGGCGAAACTGATCGATACCGCCGGTCCGACGATGATCCGGCGTTTGACGCTGAAATCGCGCTGCAGCAGCGCTTCCGGCACATTGGTGAGCGCGAAGATGAGCAGGTAGCCGGAGGTGGTCGCGGCGATCAGGCCGATGGTGTGATTGTGGAAGACCATGCCGATGATCGGCGCGGCCGCCAAAGCGCCCAGCGTCATGGCCAGACCGTTCAGGAACGAGGCCCGGAACACCGTCTCGGCGGCATCCTCCACCTGCGATTCCCGCTGCACCAGACCGGATCTGAGCCCGCCTTCGACGAAGGTGGTCAGCAGCATGGTGAGCACGGTGCCCGCCGCGAAGATGCCCACCTCGGCGGGACTGAGCAGCCGCGCCAGCGCGATGGTCTGCCCGAAGGACACCACCTCGCTGAAGGCCAGCGCCGCCGCCGAGGCCAGCGCCACCCGGCCGACCTGTTTGGTGAGGGTGGAATCGCCCGCGGGCGCACCGGTTTCGGCGGTCACCGCCACCGATTCGACCGTGGGCGGTGCGCCCGGTTCGATGCGGGTCAGCGCGGTGGGCAGGTAGATCTGGACGGTATCGGCATCGTGCACGTGCCGCAGGATCAGGTCGTAGGCTCGGATGGAGCCCCGGCCCGGAACGTCGCCGTCGTGTCTATGCATGCTCGATATGCGTTCGTTCGAGCAATTCGAATAGTCGGTCGTAGACCTGCTGGCTGCTCGCCACCTGTTCATCGGCCCTGGCGCACAGGGTGTCCCGCAGTGCGGGGGCGTCCTCCCAGGCGTCGGCGATGGCGGCGCGCAGCCGCTCACCGAATTCGGGATCGTCGAAGTGGATCAGGCGCACACCGCCTTTGAACATATCGTCCAGGCCGAGGAACTTGTCGTCGTAGTACTCGGTGGAGGTGAGCGCGACCACCGGAATGCCCTGGCTCAGCGCGAAGACCGCGAGATGGTAAGCCCCCGTGACCAGTACCCGGCACCGCGACAGCTGTGCGGCGACATCGGCCGGGCGCACGAATCGGTCCAGGGGCGCTACCGGATTCGCGCTGCCGCGCACCAGCGGGACGGTGGTGGCGCGGTCCGGTGAGCCCGGGGTCTCGGCGATGATGAGCGGCACCAGTCGCGCGCCGAATTCGGCGGCGGCGGCCCGCACGGCGATGCCGACGCCGTCCTGTGCCAGCCGGGCGACCGGTGAGTATTTGGCGACTCGCAGGCACACGCCGATATCGCCGCCGAGTTCGCCCGCGCGCGCATCGCGCGCGAGTTCGATGGCATCATCCCCGGTCACGGTCACCGCTCCCGGCGAAACCCCGAGCGATTCCAGCAGTTCCGGTCCGCGCCTGCGCTCGCGCAGGGCGATGAGCGGCAGCCTGGTCAGCGCCCGCGACGCCTGTGCGGTGAGCTCCGGATCGCGCAGCGGCCCGATCCCCTGCCCCACCAGCGCCACCGGAATGCCCGCGTCACTTGCGTATTCGAGCAGGTCGAGCACCCGCCCGGCCTGCGGGATATCGGCATCGGTGAGATAGCCGCCGCCCAGCCCGATGACCAGCGACGCCTCGCGCACGGCCCGAGCCGCCCCCGGATGACGGCGCTCGATCCGCAGCGCTGCGTCCTCAGGAAGCGGCGCTGTGCCATCGGATAGCGGCACGGCGTTCTCGGAGCCGGGCACATCCGGCTCCGCCGCCGGGCTCGCACCCCGATCACGCAGCTGATCGCGCAGCCGAATCGCCTTGGGCAGCAACCAGGCTCGCGCCCGCAGCCATGCGATGGCCACCGGCCCGACGACCGCCGGACCCAGCGCCGCCGCCACACGTTCATTCAGCCGGGGCTCGCCCCAGGGATCGCGATCGCCGACGGTGATTCCGACCGCGCCCGGAAAGTATGCCGCCACCAGGGCGGGCGATTCGGTCATGATGCCGATGCGCGCCAGCGGCCAGCGGGCGCGCACCCGGCGCACCGTCACCTCGAGCATGGCCACATCGCCGTAATTGCGCAGCCAATACTCACTGTTCTCGATGAGCACCCGATGCCCAGATCCCCCGCACGGCAGTCCGGTTCCCATCTTCGACCTCCCCCGGCCACACCCGTGCCGTAGCTTGCGTTCGGCTTCGACTGCACTCGCAACAGTAACTCAATTAGCCACACCCACAACCGCTTTGCAACTCTTGGCACACAGCTACGCAGCGGTGCGCAGCGGATTTCCGGTAACGTCGATCGCATGCCGCAACGCGCCGCGGTCACCGGGTCCGCCCGCCGCCGAATCGAGCTCGGACCGGTGCTCGTCGCCGGACATCGGGTAGCGCTGCGCGAGACCCGGCTATCGGATTTCGAACCGTGGCGACGGCTGCGCGCCCGGGATCGCGAATTCATCGAACCGTTCTGGACCACCTCGGCGCTGAGCTGGGAGCAGCGGCATTCGCGGGCCTGGTGGGTGCGCGAATACCTGCGTCAGCGCCGGGCGCGGGCGGCCGGGTACGCGGTGCAATTGAGTGTGCTGGTGGACGGCGAATTCGCCGGGCAGTGCACGCTCGCGCCCATCGATCACGCCAATCATGCCGCCGAACTGGGTATTTGGCTGGATTCGCGACGGGCGGGGCACGGGGTGGGGACGGTCGCGGGTGCGCTCGTCACCGATCACGGTTTCGGCGATCTGGGCCTGCATCGCATCACCGCGCCGGTATGCGTCGGCAACCATCCGGCACGCCGGTCCGCGATTCGGGGCGGGATGTGGCTCGAGGCCACCATGGCGCGCGGTATGAGCGTGGGCGGACAGCCCCGCGACCATGAGCTGTGGGCGGTCACCGCGGGTAGGGCACCAACCGGCGGGTATGTGACCGCACTCATATCCACCGGCGTTGCCGCCGAACGCATTTCACCGCGTCCGGCGTCCGTGCTGACCCGGCTCACCGATCATCGGCGCACCCTCGGCACGGTCTCGCCGACGGTGCTGCTCATCGCCGCGCGGTACTACCTGGGCGCGCGACTGCGCCGGAACGTCACCGGCGGCCCGGCGCTGCCGGACGCCCTGTACACCCACGACAGCGCGGATCAGCGCATCTCGCTGCGGAAACACCAGTCCCGCCTGCCATCTCGCCGTAGCCCGCGCATCCGCTACGAGGTCACCGCGGCGGGCCGCCCCATCGGCAATCTCATCGTCGGCACCGTGGGCGCGCACCCCCGGCTCACCCTCGAACTCGATCCGGATCCCGCGCATACCAAGGCCGCCGCGGCCGGACTGGCCCTGCTGCTCGATTACGCCCGCGATGAACTCGCCCTGGATCGCATGGAGGCGCTCATCGATCCGGCCGCGACCCATCTGCCCGGTATCGCCGCGGCCGCCGGATTCCAGCGCGAGGGCGTCCTCACCGGAGCCCGGCTCGGCCCGGACGGCCGCTTCCACAATGTCGAACTCTGGGCCGCGATCACCGAGAATCAGTCGCGCACAAGCGCTCCCGGATAGGTAGAGTGCCGCGTAGCCCAGGTCTGCGGGGGACGGCTGTGGCGGTGACGCATCGAGGAGCACACGTTGGGCCTGAACGTTGTCATGATCGCGACCTATCCGTTCGAACCCGGAAAGATCGTGGGCGGGATCGAATCGGTGACGAGCACCCTGGTGCCCGCGCTCGCGGCTCGCGACGAGATCGACAGGCTCACCGTGCTGCGCTTCCACACCGGCGAGGTGCCGGTGCACACCCGGCAGGAGGGTCCCAAGGTCGAGATCCGCTATCTGCGCGGACAATCCCGGCTCGGGGTGGCGACGGGCTCGTATCTCGATGTGCGCCAGGCCCGCCGGATCATCGCCGAGCTGAATCCCGATGTGGTGCACGCGCAGGAGATCGGCCTGCGCGGCGATATCGCCACCCAGATCAGCCTGAACACCATTGTCACCGTGCACGGCCTGGTGCATCTGGAGACGAAACTGCAAGCGCGCGCGAGCATCAAGGAGCGGGTGCGCTATCACCTGGTGGCCGCCATGGTGCGCCGGGTGCTGCGCCGGGCGAAGGTCGTCATCTCCATCTCCGACTATGACGCGAAGGCGCTGGCGGGCATGGTGCGCGGGGAGCACATCAGCATTCCCAATCCCACCGCGCCGGAATTCTTCGCGCTCGCGCCCTCGGCGACGACCGAGCCGCGACTGCTGTTCGCAGGTGTGCTGTCGCCGCGCAAGAATCCGGAGGGTCTGCTGACCGCGTTCTCCCTTGCGGTACAGCGGGTTCCGAAAGCCCGGCTCACCGTTGTCGGCCCGCAGCCCGATGCCGAGTACGCGCGCGCCATTCGCGCGCACGCCACCGCGCTGGGGTTGGACGACAACCTCGAATTCACCGGCATGGTCGACAATGACCGGCTGCGCGAAGAGATTTCGACCGCCCGCGCCGTGGTGCTGTTCTCCCAGGAGGAGACCTCGCCCACCATCCTGGCCCAGGCCATGGCCGCCGGGAAACCGGTGCTGTCCTCCCGCGTCGGCGGTATCGGGGAGATGGTGACCGACGGCGAGAACGGCTATCTGGTCGCGCCCGACGATGTCACCGCACTGGCCGCGCGCATGGTGGAACTGCTCGAAAATCAAGAACTGGCACTGGATCTCGGCCGGCGCGGCCATGAGATGGCCCTGGAGAAATTCGAACCGGACGCGGTCGCGCGCCGCACGGTAGAAACATATCGCCGGGTCGCCGGGATGTAGTGGACGTCGAGACCGCAACGGGGAGAGACCGTGACCGCATCGCAGCAAGATTTCAACTGGACCGGGGCCGCCGTACTGGTGACCGGCGGGGCCGGATTCATCGGATCGCACCTGGTCGAACTGCTCGTCGCCGCCGGGGCACGGGTCACCGTGCTGGACAATTTCACCTCGGGCAGCCGGGACAACCTCGCGGCCGTGGCGGACGCGATCACCCTGCGGGAGACCGATATTCGGCAGCTGGACTGGCCGGAGTACCTCACCGAGCACCCGGCCGATTTCATCTTCCACCTGGCCGCCAACGCCTATGTGCCGCCCTCGGTGGAGGATCCGGCCTTCGATCTCGAACTCAATTTCCAGACCACCTTCCGACTACTGGAAGCGCTGCGCGGGCTGAAATGGCCGGGCCGCCTGGTCTTCGCCTCCAGCGCCGCGGTCTACGGCAATTCGGTGCGCATCCCGATCAGCGAGGACGATCCCACCGTGCCCATCTCCCCGTACGGGGTGGGCAAGCTGGCGGCCGAACGGTATCTGGCGGTGTTCGCGAACCTGTACGGCCTGAATATGGCCTCGGTGCGGTTCTTCTCGGCGTTCGGGCCGCGCCAGCGCAAGCAGGTGGTGTTCGATCTGCTGGCCAAACTGGATCGCGACCACGAACGGCTGTTCATTCACGGCGACGGCACCCAGGTGCGCGATTTCCTGTTCGTCGGCGATGCCGCGCGCTCGGTGATGATCGTGGCCACCAATGCCCCGCTGCGCGGTGAGGTCTACAACGTGGGCGCGGGCCGCGAGTACACCATCGACCAGCTGGCGAAATCGCTGTGCTCGATCACCGGTCTGCATCCGGATTTCGATTACAGTGGCAGTAACCGGCCCGGTGATCCGGAACAGCTGGTGGTGGACATCTCCCGGCTCAATGCCATTGGCTACCAGCCGCATACCGACTTCGATCAGGGCTTGACCACGACTGTAGCGTGGTACGAGTCGCTCACCGGCGCGAGTTGGCGCCATTCACCACAGGAGTAGCTCGTTGCGGTTCGCCCGCGCCTTCGGGGTCCTGCTGCTCGCCGTGCTGACGGGCTGCGGCGCGCCGGATGTCACCGTGGTCTCACCGACCCCCGATGTCACCACCGCCGCCGAACCCTTCGTGGCGGATCGGTTCGTCGGCGATTTCGAGACCGGTAATTTCGATCAGTGGGCCGACTGCCAGAACATCGCGGTCCGCAGTGAACCGTGCACCAGCTATCACGATCAGTCCGATCGCATGCAGGTGGAGACCTCGGTGGTGCGCCAGGGCCGCTATGCCGCCAGATTCGAAGTGCACCAGGGCGATACGCCCGGCAAACTGTGCTGCGGTGATCGCGCCGAGGTGAGCGGTGAGGAGGCCACCCGCTCCGATGAGGGCGATGACCGCTGGTATCAGTGGAGCACCCGCTTCGAGAACGGCTTCCCGGCCGATCACGGCTGGACCGTGCTGTCGCAGTGGCACGCCAATGAGGACGGTCCGCCGCCGCTGGCGGTGGCGTCCGGGCCGACCAATGTGGGCGTGAACCGCTGGGGCGTGGTGGTTTCCACCTATGACGCCCCCGGGCATCCGGGCGCGACGTATACGCCGTGGAGCACCCCGCTGATCACCGATACCTGGCTCGATATCAAACTGCATGTGCTCTGGTCGACCCGCGATGACGTGGGTTTCATCGAACTGTGGATCGGCGGCGTGCGGCAGGTGTTCGACGCCGAACCCTGTGCGGGACAGACGCGCTGTATGGTCCGCACGCTCATGCCGCACGGCGGCGGCACCTATTTCAAGCAGGGCTACTACCGCGATCCCACCATCGGCGGCCCCGGTGTGGTGTTCCACGACGGATTCACCGCAGCGAAGAACGAGGCGGCACTGGCCCCGCTATAGGGCCTGGCTATAGCACCTGTCCCCTGGTCACCGCGCCGATGGATTTGGCGATCATCACCAGATCCAATACCGCGGACCAGTTCTCGATATAGGACAGGTCCAGCCGCATGGCGTCCTCGGGCGTGAGATACGAACGACCGCTGACCTGCCAGAGTCCGGTCACACCGGGCCGCATCAGCAGACCGCGCAGGGTCGCGTCATCGTCCGGATCGGCGTGCAGCCGCACCTGCGGACGCGGTCCGACAATGCTCATCTCACCGCGCAGCACATTGAGGAACTGCGGCAGCTCGTCCAGCCGATGGCGGCGAATCACCCTGCCCACCGGCGTCATTCGCGGATCGACCCCGGTGCCGAGCAGTGCGTCGATATGCACTTCCGGCTCGGCGTACATACTGCGGAATTTCAGCATGCGGAACGGGCGGCCGTCCCGGCCGACACGCTCGGACCGATAGAAGACCGGCCCGCGACTGGTGGCCTTGATGGCGGCCGCGATACCCAGCAGCATAGGCGCGATGGCGATCAGCACCAGCAGCGCGAAGCAGAAGTCGAAGGCGCTCTTGCGAATCGATTTGGAGTGGCCGTACCGCGGTTTCGTCACCTGGAGCACCGGCATATCGGCGACGATGCGATGGGTGAGCTGGGTTCCGGAGATGCCGATCAGCCCGGGCGCGACCAGCAGTTCGATGCCGTGCGCATCCAATTCCCAGGCCAGACCCCGGAAGTCGGCGAGATTCAGGGTGTCGGTGACGGTGACGGCCACCGCTTCCGCGCCCGTACCGCGGGCCGCGGCCAGCACCGCGCCCGGTCCGTCCGCACCGGTGCACACGCCGATGACCTGGTACGCGCTGTGCGGATCGCGAGCGAACACCGCCGCCATCTCCTGTGCCGCATCGGGATTGCCGACGATCAGCAGATCGCCGCGGTGCACACCCTGCCTGGCCGCCCAGCCCCGCCAGCACCGCCGCCCCGCCAGCAGTCCGGCGCCGCCGAGCAGCAGCGCCGCTATCAGGTAGGACCGAGAAAGGCCCAGGCCGAGCAGCATGGACGCGATGGCCAGGCCGCCGAAGAGCTTGAGCGAGACCGACACCACATGCCGGTATTCGTCTGTGCCACTGCCGATCGCGCGTGATACCCGGGTGCCGGTGAGGGCGAGCACGGCGCTCCAGGCCGCCACCAGCAGCACCGATATCGCGGCGTAGGGAATACCGATCGGCAGCGGCCGCGGGGCACAGGCGCACTGTGCCGCGATGACGGCGACGGTGAGGATCGCCAGATCGCTCACACCCACCCGGCGGGCGTAATCCGCTTGCCGCCGTTCACGATCCGAGCGCGGCACGGCTCGGGTGAAACGGGTCGAGCGCACGATGCGACCGGCGGACATCTCGAAACTCATGTACGAACGCACCTCCCCCACGGGAGAACTGGGTTCCGATCCCCACTGATCAGTTCCTCAAACGGGCTGATGCCGGTCCCCGCGTGGCATACCGCTGGGGCCGCCGACTCTTTCGGTGGTAAGAGCCCGAATGTTACACACCCCGCACTCGCGCGACGGCGAAAACTGCGGGCTACCAATGTTTCCGGAGGATTGCGGTAAGCGTCGCAACCGGTTTCCCGTTTGTTTCCCCCATCCCTCCCCCGAACGCGTAATCGCAGGCCGCCGCATATGGTTTCGAGCACATTAGATACGCGTAACCCTTGAATTGCAAGACTCGCGAGGTAGCCGATCGACTACCGACTTCTGCGAGTCGCAGAAATCCACTTCCCGGATGCCGGGAGGTCACCCGCAGACCCGGCGGTGGCGGCCAAACCTGTTGTAACGTAAGGCCGGATCGAGCCGACCACAGTTCAGCCGGCCTTTGCCGCCGGGTCGGTATCGGTGAAAGGTGGGGATTTCGCGTGCACTGCCGTCTGTGCTCTTCCAGCAATTTGGTGAGCGTTCTCGATCTGGGGGCGACACCGCCCTGCGAGAAATTCCTGACCGCCGCGGAGCTGGATCAGCCGGAACCCACCTATCCGCTGCACCTGCGGGTCTGCGCGGACTGTCTGCTGCTGCAGATCCCGGCGCTGATCACCCCGGCCGAGACCTTCACCGAATACGCCTACTACTCTTCGTATTCCGACAGCTGGGTGCAGCACGCCAAGCTCTTCGTCGAGGAGGCCACCCAGCGGCTCGGGCTGAACGGTGATTCGTTCGTGGTCGAGGTCGCCAGCAATGACGGCTACCTGCTGCAGCACGCGGTGGCCGCGGGTATCCCGTGCCTGGGCATCGAACCGTCGGTGAACGTCGGTGCGGCAGCGCGGGAGAAGGGCGTGCCCACCGAAACCGCCTTCCTCGACGAGGAACTCGCAGCCCGGGTGCGGGCCGAACGCGGACCCGCGAATCTCGTTGTGGCCAACAATGTTTATGCGCATATCCCGGACCTGCTGGGTTTCACCCGGTCGCTGCGGGCGCTGCTGGCCGATGACGGCTGGCTCTCCATCGAGGTGCACCACGCGCTGAACCTGGTGGCGCTGGGGCAGTTCGACACCATCTATCACGAACACTTCCAGTACTACACGGTGCTGGCGGCGCAGCGGGCGCTGGCCACCGCGGGGCTCACGGTAGTGGATGTGGAACTGCTTCCCACCCATGGCGGTTCGCTGCGCGTGTGGGCCCGGCCCGATGCGATCGCCGAACCCGGTGAACGGGTCGCCGAGGTGCTCGCGCTGGAGGCCGAGGCCGGATTGCACGATGTGGCAGGCTATCTCGCACTGCGCCCGCGTACCGAGGCCGTGCGCCAGGAGCTGCTGCGCTTCCTGCTCGAGGCGCGGGCCGACGGTAAGCGCGTGGTCGGCTACGGAGCGCCCGGTAAGGGCAACACCCTGCTCAACTACTGCGGTATCCGCCCGGACCTGCTCGCGTACACGGTGGACCGAAACCCTTACAAGCACGGGCGATTCACGCCAGGCACCCGCATTCCCATTCATCCGCCCGAGGTCATCGACGCGGACAAGCCCGATGTCGTGCTGGTACTGCCCTGGAATCTGGAAACCGAGATCACCGCGCAGTTGAGCCGGGTGACCGACTGGGGCGGCGAGATCGTGTATCCGCTCCCCACCCTCCATCACGCTGAGAGGCCGGCGAAATGAAGGTTGTACTGTTCTGCGGCGGCTACGGCATGCGCATGCGCAACGGCTCCGAGGACGCCATCCCCAAACCCATGCAGATGGTCGGGCCGCGCCCGCTGATCTGGCATGTCATGCGGTACTACGCGCACTTCGGGCATAAGGACTTCATCCTGTGCCTCGGGTACGGGGCCGCGCACATCAAGAACTTCTTCCTGACCTATCAGGAGTCGGTGTCCAACGATTTCGTGATCCGCGGCGGGAAAGTCGAACTGCTGCAATCCGATATCAGCGACTGGACCATCACCTTCGTGGACACCGGGGTCGAATCGCCGATCGGGGAACGACTGCGCCGGGTGCGCGATCACCTCGAGGGTGAACGGTACTTCCTGGCCAACTACGCCGATGTGCTCACCGACGCCCCGCTGGACAAGGTGATCGGTGATTTCCAGGCGTCCGGGGCCGCGGCGTCGATGATGATCGTGCCGCCGCAGTCCTCCTTCCACTGCGTGGACGTGAACGCGGCGGGCGAGGTCAAGAACATCACCCCGGTCTCGCAGCTGCCCATCTGGGAGAACGGCGGCTATTTCGTGCTCACCCAGGACATCTTCGACCATCTACCGCCCGGCGGGGATCTGGTCGAGGACGCCTGCGGTGCGCTGGCGGCGCAGGGACGGCTGTACGGCTATCAGCACCACGGCTTCTGGAAGCCCGCGGACACCTTCAAGGAACGCGCGGAACTCGATTCCGGCTATCACTCGGGTGATCGCCCGTGGATGGTGTGGGAGCAAGCCAAAGCATGATCCGACTCGATACCGGGGCCGTCCGGGAGATCGCATTGCTGGCCGCGCACTGCGATGATCTGGCCATCGGGCTCGGCGGCACCCTGCTGACACTCGCCGATACCGTTCCCGGACTGCGCGTCCGGGCGCTGGTGCTGACCGGTGCGGGCACCGAGCGCGCGGTCGAGGAGAAGCAAGCCCTGGCGGCCTTCTGCCCTGGCGCGGAGGTGGATCTGCGGATTCTGGATATCCCGGACGGCTACGCGCCCGCGCACTGGGAGCGCGCCAAGCGGGCGGTGGCCGAGCTGCGCCGGGACGGCAATCCAGATCTGGTGTTCGCGCCGCATCGCGGTGACGCGCATCAGGATCACCGGCTGCTGGCCGAACTCGCGCCCACCGAATTCCGGGATCAGCTGGTACTGGGCTACGAGATCCTCAAGTGGGAGACCGACACCCCGCAGCCCTCGATCTTCCATCCGCTGCCCGAGGGCTGTGCGGAGCGCAAGGCGGAGCTGCTGCTCGAACACTATCCCTCGCAACGGGATCGGGACTGGTTCGACGCACAGTCCTTTCTCGGACTGACCCGGCTGCGCGGTGTGCAGTGCCGGGCCCGGCACGCGGAGGCTTTCCTGCTGGACAAGGCGATCATCACTTTCGGAGGGCAATGAGCATGCGGGTACTCGTCACCGGGCATCAGGGGTATCTGGGGACGGTCATGGTGCCGGAGCTCCAGGCGGCCGGACATGAGGTAACCGGTTTGGACACCGGCTATTTCGCCGAATGCGTCCTGGGTGACGCACCGGAGCCACCACCCGGGATCGCGGTGGACCTGCGCGATGTGACCGTCGAACAGCTGGCCGGATTCGACGCGGTCGTACATCTGGCGGCGCTGTCCAATGACCCGCTCGGGGCGCTGGCTCCGCAGATCACCTACGACATCAACCATCACGCCTCGGTGCGGCTGGCCCGGCTGGCCAAAGCGGCCGGGGTGCGGCGGTTCCTGTACGCCTCCACGTGTTCGGTCTACGGTGCGGCCGGAGCCGGACTGGTCACCGAGGACGCACCGCTGCGCCCGCTGACCCCGTACGCCGAATCCAAGGTGCGGGTCGAGGACGATGTGGCGGCGATCGCGGATTCCGGGTTCTCGCCCGTATTCCTGCGCAATGCCACGGCTTTCGGATTCTCGCCCCGGCTGCGCGCCGATATCGTGCTCAACAATCTGGTCGGCTACGCGGTGCTCACCGGTGAGGTGAAGGTGCTCTCCGACGGCACGCCGTGGCGGCCGCTGGTGCACGCGCAGGACATCGCGCGCGCGTTCGCCACCTGCCTGGAGGCCCCGCTGGAGGCGATTCACTGCCGCGCCTACAACGTCGGCACCGAGGCCAATAACCTCACCGTCGCCGAGATCGCGCAATCGGTCGTCGAGGCGGTGCCGGACTCCAAGCTGCTGATCACCGGTGAGAGCGGGGCCGATCCGCGCTCGTACCGGGTCGACTTCTCCTATGCCAGAGAGGAACTCGGCTTCGAGGCGGCCTGGAGCATTCCGGACGGCGCGGCCGAGCTGTACCGCGAATACACCGCGCGCGGACTCACCAGCGATGCCTTCTTCCAACGCTTCACCCGCCTGGCACACCTGACCTCCCTCAAGGAGGCCGGAGTGCTCGATGACGAACTGCGGCGGATCGGAGCCTGAGTGCGACTACATTCCGAAGGCGGTGAGCAGGTCCCGCCAGGAGTTCGCGGCGGCATCGCGATCCGAGACCACGGTGACCGGCTGTGGCCACTCGATCGCCAGATCCGGATCGTTGTACGCGATGCCGATATCCTCGGCCGGATCGTGCGGCCGGTTGATGCGGTAGCAGACATCGGCGACCTGGCTCACGGCCTGGAAACCGTGCAGGAAGCCGGGCGGTACGAACAGGTTCCGGAAGTCGTTGTCGTCCAACAGGAAAGCCTGCTGGCGGCCGAAGGTCGGCGAGTTCGGGCGAATGTCCACCAGCACGTCGTGCACCGCGCCGTGCGCACACCGCACCAGCTTGGCCTCACCCCGGCCCGCCCGGCCGTGCATTCCGCGCACCACACCGCGATGGGAGCGCGATTGCGAATCCTGGATGAAGCTCGCCGCGAAACCCGGTCGATCGAGGTACTCGTCGAACTCCTCGGCGTCGAAAGTGCGGGTGAACAGGCCGCGGTCGTCCCGGAACGGGTCCGGGGTGAGCACCAGCACGTCGGCGAGCTCGGTGGTTTCGATGCGCATCAGGCCATCGTGCCATGACCGCGGCATCGACGCGGGGATGCCGCGGCTGCGGGGCGGCCGGATTGGAGCGGGTGCTCGATCTCGGCAAAATGCCTGCGGCAGACGACTTTCCAGCGCTGGACGCGCCGACGGCGCATAGTGTTTCCATGCATCCGCTGGCCATGGATCAGTGCCCGGACTGCGGGCTGGCCCAGCTCGCCGAGGATGACACCGTCACCGCCGAACCGCGCGGCGTGGAACCGCAGGCCCTGCGCGATCAGGCCGCCGCGGCCGTCTCCGGCGTGCAGGCCGCCGGATGGCTGCACGGCGGCACCGTCCGGGAATTCGGCAGTCCGCACGGTGGCAGCTGGCTACCGCTGCTGGAGTCGCGCGGGTTCACCGTGGCCGAGGCACCGGCCGATGTGGTGATCGACTGTTTCGGCATCATGCACGAGCCCGATCAGCGGGCGGCCTTCGCGCAACGGGCGGCGGCGACGGCCGATGACGGCGTGCTACTGCTCCAATTCCACACGCTGCGTGCGATTGTCGCGCAGGGTCAGTGGAATGCACTGCGGCACGGGCATTTCGCGTACTACAGCCTGCGAACGCTGCGACTGTTGCTCGCGGCGGCGGGGATGCGGGTGGCCGCCGCATGGGAGTTCAGCCTGTACGGCGGAACGATTCTCGTCGCGGCGGTGCACGGAACCGACAGTGCGCCGGTGGATTCGGACGTGACACGGATACTCGATGCCGAATCCGAGGTATTGGACGCCGGACCCGACGCGGTCCGCGATCTCCAGCGCGCGGCCGATGAACAGGCGCACGCGCTGAGCTCCTGGCTGGAGCGCGAAAACGCCGACGGGCACACGGTTTTCGCCTACGGCGCCGCCTCCCGAGCCGTGGCGCTGCTACATCTCGCGGGCGCGCACCGGGGCCTGCTCGCCGCCGTGGCCGATGCCTCGCCCGGTAAGCAGGGCCGCCGCATGCCCGGGACCGATATTCCGATCATCTCCCCGGCCGAACTCGTCGCGGCCCGGCCGGATCGGATCCTGCTCACCCTTCCCGACCTACTGCCGGAAGTGCGCGCGCAGTGGCCGGAGCTGGAGGGGAGGTGGGTGGTCGACCTGTGATCGAGAGGAACAGCCGCTGATGAGGGTCGGCGGCTGAGATGAGCAATACCTGATGAGGGAAAAGTGGGAACATCAATGAAGCGCTCCAAACAGCGCGCCATCGCGCGCACCCTGGCCGTAGCGGCCGCGTTCACCGTCGGGCTGGCCATGGAGACCAGCACCTCGGTCGCCGGCGTCGACAGCACCAGTTCCATCCTCGACCGCCAGCAGCGCACGGTCGAGGCCATCCAATCCGATACGCACATCAGCTTCGTGCCGCCCCTGGACGGCAACCCGCTCAGTCGTGAGTGGTTCCACGACGGTAAAGCGGGCTTCCATATCAGCGGTCCCAACGCCGATAACTGGAACGGGCACATCACCATCGGCTACCAGGTCGGTTATCCCGCCACTCTGGACGGCAAGATCCGTTTCCAGTGGTGGACCCCCAGCCTCGGTCTGGAACTGGGCAATGACCCGAAAGTCGATGTCAACAGCCTGATTCCGCAGTTGGGCGTGGAATTGGCGGTCGGCTTCGGCCCGGGTATCCAGACCGTCGAGGCGGCCGGTGGCGATATCTCCGGCGCGGACGGCTTCATTCAGATGTCGGGCTTCCACGCCACCGTGACCGGTGTGCTCGGCCAGACCACCATTCGCCCGTGGGTCAAGATCGTCACCAGCAATGGGGACAGCGTGACCACCTACGGTCCGCTCTGGACCATCTGATTCGACCTTCCCGACCGGAACTTCATCGCAGCAGCTCCGGCCGGCGCAGCAGGGCGGCGGCCGCCCGAGCCCGCAATCGATCCAGCGCGATGCGGGCCAGTCGCAGGTCGCCGCCCAGTATCGTCGCGGGTCCGATCAGCTGCGGATACTCCCGTCGCAGGCGATGCTGAAACCGCAGCAGCTCACCGAGTTTCGCGGCGGTGGCGATGTCACCGCAGCGGTTGAAGCGCGAATCACGCCAAGCGGCAAGGCTTTCCGCCATACCGTAGAAATGCCCGAGGGCGCTGACCCGGGCCAGCAGATCCACGTCCATGGGCAGCACCAGATCACCGCGGAAACCGCCAACCCGCGAGAAGTCCGCGCGCCGGAACATGGCCGTGGCGGTCGGCCCGAATTCCGATGGCCCGCGCCGCACGATGCTGCGCATCAGGCTGCGGGAATCGCGCTGCCCCAGCAGATTCGCGAGTCCGAGCCCATCGCGCTCCACCTGACCGGCCGCGTCGACCACCTGGAACTTGGACGCGCACACCGCGATACCGTGATCGCCCATCACCTCGAGCTGTTTGTCCAACGCGCCGGGCAGCAGGATATCGCCCGCGCACACCACCTTCACCAGGCGGCCGGTGGCCAGCGAGACCGCCTTGTTCCAGTTCTCGCCCATGGGTAGCGGCTCCCGATTCCGGACCACCCGCACTCTGCTGTCCCGGTGCAGATTCGCCACCCGGAAGGTGTCGTCGGTGCTGGCGTTGTCCAGCACGATCACCTGGAAGGCACTGTCCTGCTCCAGAATCGAAGTCAGCGTGGCGGCCAGTGTGCGTCCGGAGTTCCGGACCGGGACGCAGATCGAGAGGTTGACCATCGTTCCCCCTGAGCTGAGGCGGCGGGTTAACGGATCGGCGCCGGCCGCTTCCGCATCAGCCCGGACACTCGGTCCAGGCCCGCGCCAACGGCGTCGATCTGTTCGACCGCCCGCTGCTGCAGGGTATCGCGCAGTTCGGGCGCGAACTCCCACAACTCCCGGACCGCCTGCGGCAGTGCGGATTCGGGGTCGTCCACGCCCAGCCGCACGACCCGCAGGCCGGAGCCGAACATATCAGCCAATCCGATGAACTTGTCGTCGTAATGGTCCGAAGCCGTTACAGCAACCGCCGGAATACCCTGGGACAGCGCGAAGACCGCCAGGTGATACGCGCTGGTGACCAGCACGCGACAGCGCGAAACCTGGCGCGCCGCCTCCTCCGCCGCGCCGGGGCGGGCGACCGTAGCACCGAACCGGACAACTCTTGCCCGCTCCACCGCGCTACGCACCGCGTACCCGATCCGGTCATGCTCGGAATTGCGCAGGCACAGACCCAGATCCGCGCCGATCTCCGCGCGGCGCATGCGATAGGAGAATTCGATGGCGTCGTCGCCGGTGACCTCGAAACGATCGGCGGAGACACCGAGCTCGGCCAGCAGCTTCGGGCCGCGCACCCCTTCGCGCAGGCCGATGAAATCCGCGCCCGGCAGTACCGCGGCCGCCCGGCGCAGCAGTTCGGGATCGCGGATCGGCCCGAGTCCCTGCCCGAGCAGCACGTTCGGAATACCCAGGGCCTGCGCGTATTCCAGCAGATTGAGGGTGCGATGCGCCTGATAGGGATCGGCGTCGGCGATATACCCGCCACCCTGCGCGATCACCAGATCCGCCTCGCCGACCGCGGCCGGAACCGGTGGCAACGGCGGCATTCCCGCCGAGGCGGTGCGATCCCTGCCGATGAACGCCTGCGTCTCGGCGCGCAATCGGCTGCCCACACCGCGTAGCTGCCGCATCGGGGCTTCGGTGGCGTCCCGCCATTTCAAGGTCGCGGGCCCGGTCAGCTTCGCACCGGCCAGCTGCTCCAGCTGTCCGGCGAAACCACTTCTGCCCCACTGCCATCCGCCACCGGCGTGTACGGGTTCGGCGTCCGGAAGCACCGTTCGCAGCACTCGCGGTTGCTCGGTGAGCATGCCGATTCGGGCGTGCGGCCAGAGCTCCCGCAACCGATGCACCGTCATGACCATCGTGGCTATGTCACCGCGATTGTGTAACCCATACTCGCCGTTCTCGACCAGTATCTTCAATTCCCCGCACTCGCTCTGCTCGCCCTGCCAAGCACATGAACGGAGCGAATCTATCGTATGTACCTGTCATCCGCTCGATTTCACCTCGGAGGGCACACAGAGATCACATCGGAGCACACAGTCCGGCGTCGACGACCTCGTCGAGATCGATATTCCGCTCCCGCGCGCCGAGAATATCGGGAATCTGATTCATACTCACCGTGACCGAACGCTCCGCGGTCGCACCGCCGTACACGAAGGTGCCGTTGATGGTCCCGCCGTGGCCCCAGGCTTGGATCCCGCACGAGGTGGTCCAATGGAAAAGTCCCAGGCCGAAATCCTCCGACCTGCGCCAATCCCCGCTCGGGACAGTGCGTTGCATCTGCGCCAGTTCGTTCGCGCCGACCACTCGCGCCTGGAGCAAGGCCATGAAGAAACGATTCAAATCCGCGCCGCTGGAGACCATCGCGCCATCGGGCAGACCCCAGCCCGGGTCGATGTCGGTGATATCGACGAGGCCGCCGCCGAAGTCGTCATAGGCGCGCGCGTGCGGGCCGCGAATCACCTGTTCCGCCGGATACAACGGCCAGTAGGTACTGGTCAGCCCGAGGGGAATCAGAATCCGCCGCGTCACCTCCACTCCCACCGGCAGTCCGGTGACGCGCTCCACCACCTGTCCCGCGATCAGATAATTCGTATTCGAGTACTCGGAGCGAGCTCCCGGCTCGAAATCCTTCTCCTTCGCCATGCCCATCGCGATCAGATCGCCGATCGGTTTGGGCTGTTGCAGCGCCGCCACCGACGACAGATCCAGATCGGTCAGGTAGTCCGGAATGCCACTGGTGTGCTGCAACAGATTTCGAATGGTGATGACATTTCCGTCACCACCGGGGGCGTGCACTACACCGGGTAGGTAGCGCTCCACCGGGGCATCCAGATCGACCTTTCCCTCACCGACGAGTTGCAGCAGCACCGAGGACACGAAAACTTTTGTGTTACTGGCGATCCGCACCTGCGCGTTGTCCGGAAATGGTGCGTTGGTGCCGAGATCGCCTACGCCGCTGTTGATCTGGAGCACCCGGTCGCCGTCGGTCAGCACCAGCTGAGCGCCCGGGACGCTTCCGCCCGCCACGGTCTCGTTGAGACCGATCTGCAAACGCTCTTGAAGCGAGGTCGGATCAGCGGCGGTGGTACCGGCCGCCAAGGCGACCGTTGTGGCGGATACGGCCAGGAGCGCGAGCGCTCTCGGTACGGCGGGCATTGGGCCTCCAGTCTGTCCCCCGGGAGAGCCATACACCTCCGAGCCCAAGTTGGTTCGAGGACAACACGGTTAAAGAAAAAGACTAAAAGAACAAAAGAAAAAGACGCCCGGACAAGAAAGAACAAGAACAAAGATAAAGACCAACAACAAGAACCAAAACACTTGAGCGGCTTGGTTCTTTGGTCTTGGAAGGTGACCACAGCCAGTCACCCCGTCGGGTGCGTGAGGTACGAGCCTGAGCTGCGGGAGAGCAAGTCGGGTACGGCAGGCGACGTGCCCAGCACTGCGTCTTTGTCTGGACTGCGGCAGGGCTGGAACCGCAGACGTGTCAGGGTAGGCGCGGGCACCCTATTTGGATGCGGACATGCCTGTAGCACCGGCAGGAGGGTTCCTGACGGTGGATACAGGTGGTGGTGGAACCTATTGCCGCGCTGGGCAAGCCGGGCGAGGCAAAACCCACGGTCGCTGACGCATCCGATTCGGCACACACCCCCGAGAGGGGCGAGCAGGCAACGGCGGGGCCGCCGGGGCGGTGGCCATCAACTCGTCCGGGTGATGAAGATGATTCACCTTCGGTGTCCGTGTCGGGTCGATGTGCGCGGGCGCGATCCACGCGGTACGGCCCGCGAAGGCCGAATCCTTACCGAGCTTGATTGTGGTCCACCCGGTCGGGGTGTCGTTCACCAGCGCGTGGCAGTGATCGCAAGCCAGGGTGAGGTTCTCGATGTCGGTCGGGCCGCCTTTGACGTACTCGGTGACGTGGTGCACGGCCGCCATGCTGGCTGGTGCGGTGCAGCCGGGGCGGGTGCAACCACGCTCGGTGGCGATGAGCGCCATCCGCTGTGCCGGGTTCGCCAACCGTGCCTCACCGATATGCAGAGGCATAGCGTTGCCGTCGGTGACCACGGAGAACGTCTTGCTCTTGCGCGCAGCCATTTCCAACGCGACCGCGACCGGCATCGTCCCACCGGTAGCCGTGGTCGCCACACCAGCAGCGCGCTCCACATCGGTGATGCTCATGGTCAGGATCGTGGTGACGGGCAGTCCACGGTGTGAGCCGAGGTGTGCGGGGTTGAAGTCGGGGTGCAGGAGCGCGAACAGCGCATCGTGCTGACGCTGCACCGTGGTGCGCGTATCGCGTGCGGCAGCGGCCTTCACGACCTCGGGGTCGAGCTTGTCATCGACCACGAACGGGCTTTCGGGATCAGCGGGGTTGCACAGGCCGGGCCGTGCGAGTTTGGCGAGTACCGCGTCCATGGCCGCGCGGGCTTCGGGAGTAAGCACCACGGTCATGGTGGACATCAAGTCGAAGCCCTGTGGGCTCAACCGCATACTGCGCATGCGAGCGCGGTCCGTGTCGTCTGTGAGGGTGCCATCGGGATCGAGATGGCCGAGGATGCGGTCACCGATTTTGGGGAGCTGGTTCGGGTTCAACACCCGCGCGTGGCGGGCCAGGTGTTCTTCGGCGAGTGCGCGGTCTTCGGCAGTGACTTGGTTGGGCAGCCGGTCCATGACCTGCCGGATCACGCGCACATGATCGAGACCGATCGCGCCTTCCTCTTGCGCCAGAGCGGTATTGGGCAACACGGGTGCAGGTGTGGACACTTCGGCGTTGTCTCCGATGCGCGGCCAGATGGCGGCCTGCTCGGCGCAGTGCCACCGGTTCAGCGCGTCCCCGTGTGAAATCCGCAGGGTGTCTTGCAGGAACAACGCCACCGAGCCTGCTCCGGCGCGCTTGGGCAGTGACCGCGAGCAGGTCTGCACGACCAGGTCGAGTTTGAGTGCGTCGAGTTTGCGGGTAGCGGTTTCGACCTGCTGCATCAATTCGACAATGTCGTTGTCCGACACCGGAATGAGCGGCTGAGAAACGAGGGAGTCGATCGCAGCGGAGAGTGCGTGTGCACTGTCCGTGATTGCGATGTTCTCCCCTGAATTCATACTTCTATTCTACTCCCGAAAAACAGACCCAGAAAGCCTAATTCCTTTGTGATATAAGGTTATTCAGAATTGCCACCATTTCCCTCACGAGGGGAACAGCGGGCTAACCAACCTGCCACACAACCATTTCCCATCCACGTAATCCATAGACAGCGTGATGTTCTGATGATTGGTGGTATCGGCTTTGCCTTTGGTCGAGTTGATCTGCGTGATATCCGCCGCCAACTCATAGTGCGTTGCACCCCCGGACGTAACCGTGCACTTGGCGTCCGTGCCACGAGTGTGCTCGGAATCCGCTTCCAGCAGAAGCCGAACGGTGGGGAGCAATGACTGCGCCTGGGATTTCCATGCCCCCGTCGCGCCGTTCACGACCTTCGTCTGCCAGCCTTCACCGTCGCTGTAGTCGTAGGTCGACATGAGAATTCCGTAGTCGCATGCCGCCTTGATCGCACCGTCACGGGTGGCGTCGGTGGGCACGCCACCCGGATCCGAGGCACCGGGTGTCGATCCCGCGCCGATCGTGAAATGCAATGCGCCACTGCCTAATCCGAGCCCAAGTCCCGCCGCGACGATCAATCCGGCGACACCCGCGAGGATCAGGCGCTTCCGAATCCGCCGCCGCGGAGCAGGTGCCGGACTCATCGGAGGTGCCGGAATCGGGAACGACGAGGCGTCCCGCAATTGCGTCACTTCCACTCCCGTCCGGGTGGTTCCGAAACTTGCGGCCGGATATGCCGAGGGCGGAGTCGCCATGACCGGCGGAGTCCAAGGCGCGCCGCCCTGGTTCGTGGCGGTCGATGCCTGGGCGGCCGCCGCCGCGAATTCACCGCAGCTCGCGTATCGATCGTCCCGATTCTTAGCCAGCGCCCGCGCGATCACCTGATCGAAAGCCATTGGCACACCGGGATTTCGCTCACTCGGGCGCGGAATTCTTCCGTTCAGGTGACCGTTCACCAACTGCGCGGTACTGCCACCCGGATACGGCAGTTCCCCCGTGAGCATGTGATAGAGCGTGCACCCGAGCGCGTACACATCCGAACGCTGATCCATATCCGTGCGCAGTTCGAACTGTTCCGGCGACGCGTACTGGAAACTCGCGTACATCTCCCCCGTCCGCGTCAGCGCACTGGTCTGATCCAGGGCCTTCGCAATTCCGAAGTCCGCCAGGAACACTCGCTGATCCGGTCCCCAGGCGAGCAGGATATTGGCGGGTTTGACATCGCGATGCAGCACCCCGGCCCGATGCGCGTGATCCAGCGCCCGCGCCGTCTCCCCCAGAATCCGCACCGCGTGATCCGGCCGCAGCGGCCCGTCCCGCAGCACCGCGGCCACATCGGTGCCCTCGACGTACTGCATGGCCATCCAGAGCCGGTCCTCGGTGCGCCCGCGCGCGTACACCGCGACGATATTCGGATGTGCCAGGCGCGCAGCGGTATCGGCCTCTCGCAGGAATCTCGCCCGCACCTCGGGATCGTCCGCCACGTGCGGGCTGAGCAGTTTCAAGGCGACCAGGCGCGGCAGGTCCCGATCCCGGGCCAGATACACCTCGCCCATTCCGCCGGCGCCGAGCTGCCGCTCGATCACATAGCCCGCGAATGTCTGCCCCTGCGCGAGTGTCCTCGCCACGACCCACTACCTCCGACCGGCTACCTTCTGCCGCTCACCGTAACCCACGCGTGCGGCGCGCTCCCGGCCGACAGCATTTAGACTTGCGCTGCACGGGCGTCGGGGCCTGTACCGCGCAATTCAGGGACAAGCCCGGGGGTGAGGCGACCATGGATGAATCCTTCAGCAGTGAACAGCGGCCTGCCGCGCAGACCGTTATCGCCGTGGTCGGTCGGCTCGCACCGGAGAAGGGGCAGGATCTGTTCCTGCGCGCGCTCGCCGGAGCCCGGGTGCTGCCGCGCGAAGTCTTCCTGATCGGCGGTATGTATCCCGGGGACGAGACCTATCTCGCCGAACTCGAGGTGCACGCCACCGCGCTGGATCTACCGGTGACCTTCACCGAACGGGTCGAGGATCTGGAACCCTATCTGCGCCATGCCGATATCCTCGTGCAGTGCTCATTGCGGCCGGAACCGTTCCGTCGTGTGGTGTGGGAGGCGATGCGGGCGGGATGCGCGGTGATCGCCACTCGCCCGGCCGGAACCGAACAGCTCATCGAGCCCGGACGCAACGGGCTGCTGGTGGATCCGGGGAATCGCGCCCAATTGACCCGCGCCCTGGACACTCTCATCACCGATCAGGAGCTGCGCGGTAAGTACGCCGATGCCGCCCGGGTGCGCGCGGCCGAGTTCGAGATCACCGCATCCGCCCGCGCGACCCCCACGTTCGCGGCCACACTGAGCGAAACCCGTTGGCGCGCCGCAGGAGGAACGTATGCCTGAATTCACTCGCAGCAACGACATCCAGGAGCGGCTACATCGGCTGGTGCCGGGCGGGGCGCACACCTACGCGCGCGGGGCCGATCAGTATCCGGAGGGCAAAGCGCCGATTCTGGTGCGCGGGTACGGGGCTCGGGTCTGGGACTGCGACGGGAACGAATACGTCGAGTACGGCATGGGATTGCGGTCGGTCACCCTCGGGCACGGCTATCCGCCGGTGGTGGAGGCGGTGACCCGCACCATCGCGCACGGTGTCAACTTCTCCCGCCCCACCGAGCTGGAATTGCTTGCGGCACAGGACTTCCTGAGTCTGGTACCGCACGCCGACATGGTGAAGTTCGCCAAGAACGGCTCCGACACCACCACCGCGGCGGTGCGATTGGCGCGCGCGGTCACCGGCCGCGAGACCGTGGCGGTCTGCGATCAGCCGTTCTTCTCGGTGGACGACTGGTTCATCGGCATCACCGAAATGTCCGCGGGCATACCGGCTTCCCCGACGGTGAAGTTCCGCTACAACGACCTCGGATCACTCGCCGAGGTGCTCGAATCCGAGGATATCGCCTGCGTCATCCTCGAACAGGCCACGGCCCTGGCCGAACCCGCGCTCGGCTTCCTGGAAGGCGTTCGGGCACTGTGCGATCGGCACGGCGCGCTGCTCATCTTCGATGAGATGATCACCGGCTTCCGCTGGTCTCCCGGTGGCGGACAACAGCTCTACGGCGTCCGGCCGGACCTGTCCTGCTGGGGTAAGGCCATGGCCAACGGCTTTCCGCTGTCCGCGCTCGCGGGCAAACGCGAATATATGGAACTGGGCGGGCTGCGCACCGATGCCGATCGCGTCTTCCTGCTCTCCACCACGCACGGCCCGGAAACGGCCTCCCTGGCGGCTTTTCGCGCCGTGGTCGAGGCGTACCGCGGCACCGATCCCATCGGCCGCATGGAGCACGCGGGCCGCCGCCTCGCCGAGGGCGTGAACGCGGTCGCCGCCGAAATCGGTATCGCCGACCACCTTCAGGTGCGCGGCCGGTCCTCCTGTCTGGTCTTCCTCACCAAGGATCCCGAGGGCAATCCCTCCCAGCCCTATCGCACGCTCTTCCTCCAGGAACTCCTGGAACGCGGTGTGCTCGGCCAGTCCTTCGTCACCTCCGCCGCGCATACCGACGCCGATATCGATCACACCGTCGACGCCTGCCGCGAAGCCGCCATCGTCTACCGAAAAGCGTTGGAACACGGCAGCGTCGACGGATTCCTCACCGGCCGCCCGGTCGCCCCGGCACTGCGCAGGCAGGCCGCGCCCCGCCGACTGCCGGACATACCGACGCGTCGGTAGGCCCTCGCGCACAGGAATTCCACAGCCGATTGCCGGAGTTGTGTCGCAAATCAGTCGCTGAACGACTATTCATGGATTGCGAAGCATTCATGGACGGACGGGTGAGGCAGTGGGTGACGGCGACAGCGCTACCGGCGCGCTCGTGACGGGCGGTGCGGGCGATATCGGCGGCGCGGTCGCGCGCCGGCTCGCCGCGTCCGGGCGCGAGGTGGTCATCGCCGATATCGATCTGGACGCCGCCACCGCGCTCGCCGCCGAACTCGGCCCGAAAGCCGTTGCGCTGCACCTCGATCTGACCGATCCGGACAGTATCGAGGCGGCGGCGCGGGCGGTGCGCAGGAGCGTCTCGGCGCTGGTGCAGTGTGCGGGCGCGGCAATCGTGGAGCCGTTCCTGGACAGCGCCATCGCGCACTGGGATCTCATGCACCAGGTCAATCTGCGCGGTCCCATGCAGCTCACCCAGCACCTGCTCCCGGCGCTCCAGGACGCGGACGGGGCGCGCATCGTCTTCGTCTCCTCCGATGGCGCGCGAGCGGGCGCGGCGGGTGAATCCGCCTACGCCGCATCCAAGTCCGGACTGTTCGGCTTCGCCAAATCGCTCGCCCGCGAAGTGGCGCGGCACCAGGTCACCGTGAACGTGGTCTGCCCCGGCCCCATCGAGGGCCATATGGTCGACCGCGCCATGGCCGATCACCCCGGCCACCTCGAAGCCCTGCGCAAGGCCATCCCCCTCAAACGTCTGGGCCGCCCGGATGAGGTCGCCGCCCTCATCGCCTGGCTGGCGAGCCCGGAAGCCAGTTATCTCACCGGCCAGCTGATCAGCGTCAGCGGCGGCATCACCATGCAGTGAAGGAGACGCCACCATGCCCACCATCCCGATAGTCGACGCGCACCTGCACCTGTGGCACCCCACGGCCAACGACTGGTATCCGCAGTTGCGTGAATTCGGCACGGCCGCAGGCGCACCCGAGCTGGCGAACGATTTCCTACTCGCCGACTACGAGCGCGCGGCCGGGGTCGAGATCGCGGGGCTGGTGCACATCTCGGCGACCACCGCACCGCACGCCTACCTCGACGAGGGCCGCTGGATCGACGGAATCGCCGCCACCGCCGGGCGGCCCGTGGCGATCATCGGATCGGCTGATCCGGCCCTGCCCGAGACGGAGTTGCTGGCGCATCTGGACCTGCAGGCGCAGAGCCCGAACTTTCGCGGGCTGCGGGTATTCGGCGGCCTGCACCCCAATACCCCGGCCGCCGAGACCATCGCCGCCTGGCTCCAGGAACGCGACGGCGTCTTCGATCTGGTCGCGCATCCGCACGATATGCTCGACTGGATCGACTTCCTCGCGGGCTATCCGCAACTGCGCGTCGTGCTGGAACATCTCGGCCTGCCCCAGGGCACCACCGAGGACGACCGCGCCGCCTGGCATAACGCGCTCTCGCTGGCCGCCAAGGAAACCCAGTGGCTGTGCAAACTCTCCGGACTCGGCATGATCTGCCCGGATCTGTCCTGGGAGACCCTGGAGTACTGGCTCGAATCGAGCGTGCAGCTGTGGGGCTGGCGACGGCTCATGTTCGGCTCGAATATGCCGATCGACACCATGGCCGGGAGCTTCGACAATCTGCTGGCCACCGTCGACCATCTGGTGGGCACCGACGCCACCGAACAGGAAGCCGAATTCTTCTACCGCGCCAACGCCTTCGACACCTACCGGCTGGGCTAGGCGGGCGACTGCGGCGTCCACGGTGTGCGCCGGGGAACCCAGGCGGGCACCGCGGCGCGATACCGCTCGTACTCCGCACCGAACTGGCCCAACAGCGTCGGCTCCTCGTAGAAGCGGACGAACAGCGCCTGCCCGACGGCGATGATCACCGCGTACCAGAGCAGATCGACGCGGCCGAACAGCAGCGCCTGGCCCAGCACCATCGACACCACCGCCAGGTACATCGGATTGCGCACGAAGCGATTCGGGCCGCCGACCACCAGGTGCGCGGTCGGGGCCACCGGCGCGGGCGTGCCGAGGCCCTCGACCGCGAAACGGTAGATCGCACCCAGCAGGATGGGTAGCCCCGCCGCGATCAGCAGTACACCGAGCACCCGCCACAGCGCGGTCGGCGGTAGCGCGTTCTCGAAATGCCAGCCGCTGATCCACAGCGGCAGGAAACCCGCCACCGTGCCCGGCACCAGCACGGTGAAGAGCAGACTCCCCCACACCGCCCGCATTGATCGCATATCCGCCCCCATCGATCGGCTGACTCGTATTCTGCACCGACCGGATTCGAGTGACCAGCCACACAGGACACTCGACCAGTTGCGGTCGAATTGCCAAGTGCATCCGGGAGTTACACCAAACCCGTTGTCACACACAAAAACTCGAATTGCCACCGGGTGACCAGTCCCACACGCCGGAAAACCCCGTTTTGGTTGAAGCGTCTATGTGCGGGCCGTAAAGTTACCCATCAGTTAGGCACGATGGTGTTCCTACCTCGGCCCGACATTCTGCTACGGGGCCGCATTCTCTCGTCCACATCCACCGACGCATGTCGGACGAACAACGTTGAGCACCAACAAGTTCGTATTTAGGAGGGGCGATGGTTTCCTACATCGTGACGGGCGGCACCGGATTCCTCGGCCGGCGAGTGATCGCCGGACTGCTGGAGCGCGACCCCCAGGCTGTCATCCACGCACTGGTTCGCGAGGCGTCGGTCGCCAAGCTGCGCGAGATGGCTCAGGGCTGGGACGCCGAAGATCGAGTGTTCCCGCTGGTCGGTGACCTCACCGCACCCGGCCTCGGGCTGCTGGACATCGACGGCGCGTTCGAGGCGCCGCAGGCCGATCACGTCATCCACCTCGGCGCGGTCTACGACATGACCGCCGACGAGGACAGCACCTACGCCGCCAATGTGAGCGGTACGCGTTCGGTCGTCGCACTCGCCACCGCCATCGGCGCGGTAATGCATCACGTTTCCTCGGTCGCGGTCGCCGGTGATCATCAGGGCAAATTCTTCGAAGACGATTTCGATCTCGGGCAGCGCCTCGAGTCGCCTTATCACCGCACCAAATTCGAAGCCGAGAAACTGGTCCGGGAGTCCCGCGACCTGCGCTGGCGCGTTTATCGACCCGCAATTGTGGTCGGCGATTCCCGCACCGGCGAAATGGATAAGATCGACGGTCCGTACTACTTCTTCCCCGCCATTGCCGGACTCGCCGCACTGCCCTCGGAACTGCCGGTGCCACTGCCGGATCTGGGCGCGACCAATATCGTGCCGGTGGATTATGTCGCCGCGGCGATGGTCGAGCTGATCAACAAGCCGGGCCTGATCGGGCGCACCTTCCACCTCACCAATCCCGAACCGCAGCCGTTCGGCAAGATCTACGCGGCGCTGGCCCGCGCGGCCGGAGCACCCGCCGGGATCGGGCCGGTCCCTGGCAGCCATGCCGCCCTGCACGCGCTCGGCGAACTGCCGGGCGTGCCCGCGGTGCGCGATTTCGTACTGGAGCGGCTCGGGATTCCCGCCGAGGTCGCACCACATACCGCGTTCGAATCGAACTTCTCCTCCGACTTCACCCGGGCGCAGTTGCGCGGCAGCGGCATCGCGGTGCCCGCCTTCGACAGCTACGCGGCCAAGCTGTGGAGCTACTGGGAGCACAATCTGGATCCCGATCGCGCCCGCCGCGGCCGGGAGAAGCTGTCCGGGCGCATCGTGCTGGTCACCGGCGCGTCCTCCGGTATCGGCTTGGCCACCGCGCACGCGGTCGCCCGGCGCGGGGCCACCGTGCTGATGGTGGCGCGCACGCCGGAGGATTTGGAGGCCGCGGCCGTGGCGGTGCGCGCGGAAAGCGGTGCGGCACAGGCGTACACCTGCGATATCACCGATGAGAAGTCGGTTGAGCTGCTGGTCAAGCAGGTGCTCGCCGATCACGGACATGTCGATTTCGTGGTGAACAACGCGGGGCGCTCCATTCGCCGCGCGGTGGCCAATTCCACCGACCGCATGCACGATTTCGAGCGCACCATGGCGGTCAACTACTTCGGCGCGGTGCGGCTGATCCTCGCACTGCTGCCGTCCATGCGCGAGCGCCGGTTCGGGCACTTCGTCAATATCTCCTCCATCGCGGTGCAGACCAAGGTGCCGCGGTTCGCCGCGTACGTGGCGAGCAAATCCGCGCTGGATAACTTCAGCGAGATCGCGGCGGTCGAGAACGCCGATGCCGGAATCACTTTCACCTCGGTGCGCATGCCGCTGGTGCGCACGCCGATGATCGCGCCGACCGATCTGTACAAGTCCATTCCGGTGCATTCGCCGGAGCAGGCGGCCGATCTGGTGGTGCGGGCCCTCGAACACCGGCCCAGCCGGATCGATACGCCCATCGGCACTTTCGCGCAGCTGGTGGACACCGTGATGCCGTCGGTGAAGAAGGCCATCCTGTCGCAGGGCTTCAAGACGTTCGGAGAGTCCAAGGCGGCCAAGCCCGATCCCGCTGCGGTCACCGAAAACGCTTCGGACAAGCCGGAATCGCGCAGCCCGCTGCTGCTGCTCGCGCCGATCGTGCAGCCGCTCATGGGCCTGCCCGGCCCGGCCGCGCGCTTCACCAACAAGATTCCGGGACTGCACTGGTAATCGCTGCCCGCACACAGCGGTCCGGCCCGGTGGGATCATCCCACCGGGCCGGACCTTTTATCCCCCGGGCCTCAGATGCGCACTGCGGCAAAGTTCGCCGCGGCTACGAAGCTATTGCTGTAGGACACATGGGCGGGGGCGTTCCATCCGGCGCCGCAGACCGGATCGCCTCCGGTGCACCAGTCTCCGGTCCGTCCGGCGTACTCACCGGGTACGGTCCAGCCGATGGCGCGCATGGGATCGCCGAACAGCAGTACCGCCGCGATCCGGTCGCCGAGATAGGCGGGCAGTTGCACCCGGCCCGGATACCCGGTCATCGCACCGGTGCCGAGCGCCGCGTGCACGACCGCCGCGCCCTGTGAGTAGCCGACCAGGACGAAGCGCTGGCCCGGGCAGGATGCGGCCTGGGATGCCATATGCCCCACCAGATCCGCGGTGCCCGCGCCGACGTTGAAGCTGTAGTCCGCCGGATAGGCGACCGGGTATGCCGTGGTCGACGCCGGCAATCGATCCTGTAGCAGACCGTACAGCTGATTGCCCACCACATCGCCGAGCCAACCGGGTTCACCCGTGCCCCGCGCCACCACCACGTCCACATCCGAACATCCGTCGGCATGGGCTCGCGGTAGTGGGAAGAACACGCTCGCCACCACCAGCGCGGCGGCGAAAACCCAAGCGATACGCCATTTCTCAGATAGCAGAACCTTCCGGTCGGCCATTGCTCTCACCCTCTCACGCCATTGTGAGCAGCCCGGTGACTCTTGTCAGTGACAAGTGACAATTCACCGGGCTATGTGACCCAAGGTAGGGAGGGGCGTTAACAGCGGCAACGCATTCCACCGGAGAGATACCCAATCGGTGCGCAACCGTATCACTGCGAAACTTGTTATCTACAAGCTACTTTGAGGCAACGAACCGGCCTCGAACGGGTACGGGAGGCTACCGCAATCGGTGCGCAAAATAGAACCAGTTCTCATAGGGTGTTGGTATGGAACGACTTACCGGGCTCGATGCGAGCTTCCTCTATCTCGAAACCGATACCCAACTCCTGCACGTCTGCGCACTGCTGATAGTTGATCCCGGCGCCGACGGCGTCGAATTCTCCTATGACGACTTCAAAGCCGAACTCGGCAGGCGGCTGCACCTCATCCCCGCCATGACGCGGCGGCTGCACGCGGTGCCGTTCAACCTCGATCATCCGGTGTGGGTGCGCGACACCCGCTTCGATCTCGACTATCACGTGCGGCGCATGGGGCTGCCCGCACCGGGCGGAAAACGCGAATTGGCCGAAGTCACCGGCGATATCGCAGGTCGGCCCCTGGACCGGTCCCGGCCGCTGTGGGAGATGTGGGTGGTGGAGGGCCTGCCCGAGGGCAAGGTGGCGATCATCTCCAAGTACCACCACGCCATCGTGGACGGCATCACCGGCACCAATATGATGATGCACCTGTGCGATGTGCAGCCGGGGGTCACCTACAACCCGCCCGCTGAAACACCCGTCGCCGAAAGCGAACCCAATGATCTCGCGCTCGGGATCGAAGCGCTGGCCAAATTCCCGGGCAAGCTCGGCATATTCGGTATGGTGCCGCAGACCGTCGGAATCCTGAGCGGACTGGTGCAGCGGCGGCGCAACGGTGACGGAACCCGGGGTATGCCACTGCCGTTCACCGCACCGCGCACCCCGTTCAATCGCGCAATCACCCCGCATCGCTCCACCGCCTTCGTGGCCTCGGAACTGAGCGATATCAAGGAGATAAAGACCGCGTTCGGGGTCAAGGTCAACGATGTGGTGCTGGCCGTAGTCGGCGGCGCGCTGCGCAGTTATCTGGAACTGCACGAGGAACTGCCCGAAACCTCGTTGATCGCATCGGTTCCGGTGTCCACGCACGAGTCCTCGCGGCATGACGAGGGCACCAATAAGGTGTCGACCATCTTCTCCCGGCTCTACACCGATATCGCCGATCCGGTGGAGCGGGTGCGGGCCATTGCCGCGGATAACCAGGGGGCCAAGGAGGAGCACAATCTCATCGGCGCCGACTTCCTCCAGGATTGGGCGAAGTACGCCCCGCCCAACACCTTTCAGCTTGCCGCGCGCGCCTATTCGTCATTGAAGCTGGCCGAGCATCATCCGGTGGTGCACAATCTCGTGGTCTCGAATGTGCCCGGGCCCAACTTCCCCATGTATTTCCTGGGCGTACGCGTGGCCTCGATGTATCCGTTCGGGCCGGTCTTCCACGGCGCGGGATTGACCGCCACCGTCATCTCCAATAACGGCAACCTGGACTTCGGCTTCATCGCCGCCAAGGAGCTGGTCCCCGATATCGAGAAGATCGCCGACGCCGTCCCCGAGGTGATCACCGAGCTGCTCAAGGCGGCCCGCGAAAACAGCTGAGCCGTAACGGCTTACAGCCCGGCCCGATTCGCCCTACAGCCGACCGGCCACCGATTGCACGGCCTCGAGGAATACCGGGACAAAGACGTCCGCCTCGAGTGCACAGGCCGCATGACCGGCCTTGGCGAGGAAGATCTCCGCTCCCGGAATGGCTTTCGCCATCTCCAACTGCCGGAATACCGGCAGCGCCCGATCCCTGGTCGTAATGACCACCGCCGCCGGCACTTTCAGGGTCGGCAGCCATTCGCTCGAATCGAACTGCCCCAGCACCGCCAGCGCCTGCGCCAGCGCCCAGCCACTCGTGCTGCGCATCTCCGACATGGCCCAGCGATCCATCCGGCCCACCGGCCAGGACGACTCCGGCAGCAACGGCAGCTTCTGCTTATGCAATTCCGCACGCCGCAGGGACAATTCGGCGAAGGATGCGGCCAGCACGCCCCAGCTCTTATGGAACGCCCGCTCCCGGCGGGTCTCCTGGAACCGATAGGTGGTGGCGGCCAGCACTATTCCGCCCACCTTGTCCGGCTGTCGATGCGCGGCCAGCTGCGCCACCACACCGCCCATGGAATATCCGGCCAGAATCGGGCGCTCCACCCCGAGCACCTCGCACACGGCGATGGCGTCATCGGCCAGATCGTCGAGAATGAAACGCTCCGAACGGATTCCGTGTCCATGCCAGCGCTGATCGAACAGCACCACCCGATACCGCTCATTGAGCTCGCGCAGCGACGGGAACCAGTTCAGCATGGCGGTGGTGGCCATCCCGTGCAGCAGCACCACGGTCGGCGAATCCGCCGACGGCCCCGGCAGATCCACCACGTAGGTGCTCCCGCGCCCCGGCAGCTCCACCATCGAGCCCTGCGGCACCTCGGTCAACCTGGCGATCCGCGGTGACAACCGCCGCCGCCCACGCTTGTCACCCGCCACGTCCTGCGCCTGGTAATCCACACCGGAGTTCGTCATCGAGGGCCTCCCTGCGAGCCGCGTCAACTACCGAAAATAGAACACGTTTCACTCGATGATGCCATAATCCCGCCCCACCGGCGGATCGGCGGCCGCCCAGCGGACGGGCTATTCGGCGAATTCGATGTCGTCCGTGGGGATTACCGCCGCGATGCGACCGGGGGCGGAGGTGTGCTGCCAGTAGAGGTTGGTGTGGCGAATCACGGCCTCCGGGGAAGGCGCGCCCCATTCGGACAGGTCCTCGGTGGTGTGGGCATCCGCCACCAGGACGGTGTCGTAGCCGCGGACGAACGAGCCGTGCAGTGTGGACCTGATGCAGGCGTCGGTCTGCGCACCGGCGATGTACAGGCGACTGGCCTCGAGTTGGGTGAGGAGCATCTCGAGTTCGGTGTCCTCGAAGGAGTCGCCGTAGCTCTTGTCTACGCGGAGTTCATCCTCGGCCGGAACCAGTTCCGGGACAACCTGCCACGGTTCGGTCCCGTGCGCGCGGTTCTCCCCCACGTCCTGAATCCAGAGCACGGGCACCTTGGCGGCACGCGCCTTGTCGACGAGGCGGCCGATCGCGCCGACGACCTCGTCACGCCGATAGGCGTCGGCGACGACGCCATTCTGCGCGTCGACAATGATGACCACGGAATTCGGTTGATTCGCTGGGGACGTCACAGCTGTCGATGGTAGAGCCGGTGACCGGCCCCGTGGCGCGAATGGCTACTCGCCGAACAGCGGCTCGTAGGGCGTACCTTCCGAGGTCAGGACGAGGACGTAGTCCCGCGACGCCTGCGACGAACGCTGCCGAAGTCGTTGCAGCGCTTCGGATTCGGTCGGCAGATCGAGCCCCAGCGCGGCGGCCGCTCGATCTCGGAGATCCGCCAAATCGGGCATATCCTCCAGAAATTCCGACGCGGCCGCGCGACTCTCCGCCTCGGTGAACGACGGACAGTCCCGCCACCAGGGCACGACGAACAGCAGCTGCAACAGCTCCCGCAGACCGACCGCGATGAGCCCCGCGCTCCCCTCCGAATCGGCGTACATCACCGCCCGCTCATCGCCGCCCTCCCCGCAGAAGAAGAAGGTGCCGCCGCTCCCGTCCCCGGCGAAGCCCTCCAGCCGAGCGCCCGAAGCGAGATGCACCGGTTCGACGTGGTCCGCCCGATCGAGCTCGAAATCACCGGGCCAGCGGAGGAATTCAGTTACCTCGGACTGAGTGCTGATACGGGAGAGCAGCGTCGGCATTCGGCAATCCTAACGGGCGGCCGGAGTGCTAACCTCTCTTAAGAGTGGTTTTTCTAGCTTTAAGGAGTCGGCGTGAGCGAATCGCGTGCGGTCGGGATCGTGGCCGATATCGGCGGGCGTCGCGTCGAACGGGACGAGGTGCTCGCCTGGGAGGACCGCCGCATCGATGCGGCGGCGAAGAAATTGGGGCTACCCGCGCCGGGACGCGGGAGCGTCGATGAGCGCCGGGAAGAACTGTTGCGAACCAAGCTCGACCTGGGTGCGGCCGAGGTGCGGGCGCGCCTGGCACGAGACGTGAGGTGGGCCGATCGCATCGCGCGGACGCAGGCGCGGATGAGTCCGCGGCGGCGCACGAGCGTGGTCGACCTCCGGGTATCCGCGGGAACCGCCGCGCAATTCGCCGCCTGGTTCGAGGCGGCCGCGGGCTCCGGCGATCCCGTCGCGATGCTGCGCGCCTGTCCGGATCATTTCGATTTCGGTGTGGGCGAACGCGGTCAGGAGGTGCTCGAGACCACCGGCGGCAGTCCGCTCGCATCGGACTTCCTCGTCGACTACGACGATGTATCCAGCCTGGTCACCGTCGCGGACAGCGCATTTCCCCATCAGGTCGCGGGGGTGGCGCGGTCGCACAACGGCAGTCCGATCGGCGGTGTGCGGCACCAGTTCCGCGATACCCCGAACGGTTTCCACGCTCGGTTGGCGGTCGAATTCCCACTGCCGACCCTGCCCACCATGGTCGCCGCGCATCGATGGCATCTGGCCTGCGAATTCTCCAATTGGATCGAGGCCGCGACCACCGGTGCGGCGCAATGAGTCCGGAGCCCGTGGCACCGCCGCGCAAACGCACCGGTGGCCGCAGCGCCCGAGTGCGGGACGCGGTGCTCGCCGCGACCTTGCACCAGGTCCTCGACCACGGCATCGAGGGACTCAGCCTGGGCAGTGTGGCGGTGCGCGCCGGAGTCGCCGAGACCACGCTCTATCGCCGCTGGGGTTCGCGCACCGCCCTGATCGCCGATGCGGTGACCCAGCTCGCCGAGATCGGCAATCCACCGCCGCACACCGGCGCACTGCGGGGTGATCTGCGTCAGGTGCTCGAACAGATCGGTGATCTGATCACCCGCCCCGGAGTGGCCCGGCTACTGGGCACCGCGGCCGCGCTGGACGGCGATCCGGAGCTCACTGCCGCTCGAACGGCGTTCTGGGACAATCGATTCGCACAGATCGCGCCGGTCATCGACCGCGCCCGGGCCGCCGGAACCCTGCGCGCCGACGCCGAACCGCGAGCGGTCCTGGAAACCCTCACCGCACCACTGTATTTCCGGCTGCTGGTGACCGGGGAGGCGATCGACGACGATCTGATCGACCGCTGCACCGAGCACACCATCACGCTGTACCGGCCGTGAGCTACCGCCGTTCGGCGAAGTAGCGGGCGTTCTCGGCGATGAAATGCTCTTGGCCGGAAGGCATATCGTCCTCGTAGTAGATGGCCTCGACCGGGCAGACCGGTTCGCAACCGCTGCAGTCGATGCACTGATCCGGATCGATGTAGGCCATGCGATCACCGACGGCGATGCAGTCGACGGGGCATTCCTCGATGCAGGCTTTGTCCAGGACGTCTACGCAGGCGGCGCCTATCACGAAGGTCATGGTGTGCTCCTCGGTCGAACTTCGGGGCCGCGTACTGCGGATATGCATGATCGTGCTGCGCATCCGCGCTCGCGGGTAGCGGGCAGCAGACGCCCACGTCATAAGCTGTGCTTATGTCATTGCCGCCGGGGACACCCGATCTGGAGGTCCTGGACCTGCTCGTGTCGGTGGCTGAGCTCGGGAGCCTCGGTGCCGCCGCACGGCGGCACGGCATCAGTCAGCCCGCCGCGAGCATGCGGATCACCGCGCTGGAACGGCGGTTGAACCTGCGGCTGCTGGATCGCGGGCGAACCGGATCGATGCTCACCGATGCCGGGCACGCCGTGGTCGAACTCGCCCGGCCGGTGCTGGCGGCGGCGCTGTCCCTCAATGACGGGATCGCGGCATTGCACAGCGCCGGTCGCCCCGGACTGCGCGTGGTCGCCTCCACAACCATTGCCGACCACCGCATTCCGCACTGGCTGACCGCGCTGCGCAAGATCCGCCCGGAGCTGGCGGTGGTGCTGGATGTGGCCAATTCCCGGCAGGTGGCGGCCGCCGTCGGCGCGCGCGAGGCCGATCTCGGATTCGTCGAAGGACCGCACGCGCCACCGGGATTGGGCAGTCGGGTACTCGCCGCCGATGAGCTGGTCGTCATCGTCGCGCCGACGCATCCCTGGGCGTCCCGGCGGCGAGCACTGACCTCGCGCGAACTCGCCGACACCCCGCTGCTGTGGCGGGAACGGGGCTCCGGCACCCGCGATACGGTGTGGGAGACACTGGAAATGCACGGCACACCGGCTCCGCCCGCAGCCGAACTCGGTTCCGCCGCAGCGATTCTCACCACCGCACGGAACGGTGACGCACCCGCGGTGGTCAGCCGCCTGATCGTGGCGCACGAACTGCGCGCCGGAACCCTGTGCGAGGTGCGTCTGGCCGATTCGATGGTGCTGACCAGAAAGTTTCGTGCCATCTGGCACCGGCGCACGCCGCCGAACGGCCCCGCCGCGGATTTGGTGGAATTGGCGGCGCGCATCGAGGCGGCGCGCACTCGTAAGCCGCGTCCTGCGGCGTCGTAGGCCCGGGATTCGAGCGCCGCGCTATTTCGCGCAGTGCTGCGGCGCGGCGACGACGGTCGTGACCACCACCGGCGGTGGCGCGGGTGCGGGCGTCGTGGTGACGGCGGCCCCCGGATCGGGCAGGTCGTAGAGCCGAATTCCGGTGTAGCGCAACTGACCCGGGTCGATGACCACGCCCGGCACCTCGACGACGTGATCGTAGACATCGGTGACGCGGGCGGTGAACGGGCCCGCACCCAGGCCGGAAATGGACCAGTAGTTGTCGTAGCCGCGGCGCAGCGGGCGGAAGTCACCGCCGGATTCCGGCCGTAATGCCACCTCGCGCAATGGATTTCCGCCGCCGGAGAAGAGCAGGCCGATCCAGCTGACCGAGGAACTCTGCTGCACGCGGTAGAAGAGTTCGGGGGCCGGATTGGGATCGCGCACGCGATTGATCCGAATCTGGGCGACACCGTCGATGGTGTGCGCGATGGCTTCGAAAGCCGCTCTGCTGAGGTCGTATTGGTGCGGGGCGCAGCCCGGACAGCGATCCACGATCTGGGCGCGGACGCTGCCGAGTGGACCGTCGATATCGATATAGGAGCCGCACGGGGTGGAGCCGTCGTATTCGCTGGTCGAGACGCCGACGTAATAGCCGTCCAGGGGCAGGTCCGGCAGTGAACAGGCGACGCCGGGACCGAACGCGTAATAGCGCGCCTCGGCCGCCTCGGGGGCGGGCGCGGGCTGCGGCGGCGGAAGCTGCTGCGTGGTAACCGAATTCGCGGTGGCGGTGGGGGGCAGCGTAATGACGGTGGTGATGGGCGCGGCGCTGCGACAGGCCACCGGTTCGGGGCGCATCACCCAGGTGGCGGTGCCGACCACGACCAGCGCCGCGAGCGCCGTCCACAGCCACGGTCTGCCGGACCGGACCTCTTCGTGTCCTGTGCGGTGCATGGCTGTTCCCCAACCTCCGAATTGTGTTTGCTGTAGCGATGCTGAACCCTCTTCAGGAAAGCAGCCTGGCCGGTCGTACAGGGCTCGAATCGGAAACTCGGAGTGAAAAGCACGGAGTGTCGCCGGTGTGTCATGGATCTAGAACGCATCGCGCATCGCCCCCGTATGTCCTGGTGTCCATCGACCACAGGAGCGCCTCATGGCCGCCGATCTCGCGCCGTTCTATCAGCAGGTGCAGTCGCACTACGACCTGTCCGACGAGTTCTACGAACTCTTCCTCGACCCCTCCATGACCTACAGCTGCGCCTACTTCGCCGATCCCGCAATGACTTTGGAGCGGGCCCAGCTCGCCAAGATCGATCTCGCGCTCGGCAAGCTGAAGCTGCAACCCGGGATGACCCTGCTCGATATCGGCTGCGGCTGGGGCGCGACCATGATCCGCGCCGCCCAGGAGTACGGCGTGCGGGTCATCGGACTCACCTTGAGCCGCAATCAATTCGAGTACGCGCGCGCCCGCATCGACCGGCTCGGACTCACCGATGCGCAAGTGCTGCTGCAGGGTTGGGAGGAATACACCGGCGGCGCCGATCGCATTGTCAGCATCGGCGCGTTCGAGCATTTCCGCAAGGAACGCTATCCGGAGTTCTTCGCGCGCTGCCACGCCATGCTGCCGACCGACGGGCGCATGTTGCTGCACAGCATTATCGGGCGCACGCTGGCCGAATTGCGGGAGCGGCAGATTCCGGTCACCCGGGAGGACGCGCTGTTCCACATCTTCATGAAGCGGGAGATCTTCCCCGGCGGGCAGTTACCGCAGCCGCCGGTGGTGACCGGACTCGCCGGGGCGGCGGGATTCCACACCCAGCGCATTCATTCGCTGCAACCGCATTACGCGCGCACCCTCGAACTGTGGGCGCAGGCCCTGGAAACCCATCGTGAACAGGCGATCCGCCTCACCTCCGAGGAGGTGTACGAGCGCTACATGAAATACCTGACCGGCTGCGCGCACTACTTCCACGCCGGGCACCTGGACGTCATGCAATTCACATTGGTCAAATAGCTACTCGGTTACCGGACTCAGTTGATCCGGAAGCGGTTTCGATATTCGGTGGGCGTCGTATCGAGGATGCGGCGAAAGGCGCGGGTGAGCGTATCGGTGGTGTTGAAGCCGCTCAGCGTGGCAATGCGCGCCAGGGTGTGATCACTGGTTTCCAAATGATTCCGGGCCGCCTCCACGCGTGCGGATTCGATGTACGCGGCCGGGGTCATACCGAGATCGGTTTTGAAGACCCGGCTCAACTGCCGTTCGCTCACATGCGCCTGCGCGGCCAGATCGGTGACGGTCAGCGGTTCGCTGATATGCCGGGAAATATAGAGCCGCAACTCCTCTATCCGCCGCGTCGTGGACAGCGGCTCCAGCGAAACGCTGAATTGGCTTTGGCCGCTTGGCCTTTTGAGATACATGACGAGCTGGCGCGCCACCCGCAGCGCGGCCGCGTCGCCGAAGTCATCGGCGACCAGCGCCAGCGAAAGGTCCAGGCAGGCCGTCAAACCCGCACCGGTCCAGACATCGCCGGAGCGAATGTAGATCGGATCGGCGTCGACCTCCACGGCCGGATGGTCGGCGGCCAACTGCTGTGCGGTGGACCAGTGCGTGGTGGCGCGCTTACCGTCCAGCAGTCCGGCATCGGCGAGGATATGCGCGCCGACGCAGACCGAAGCGATCCGACGGGCATGGGCGGACAGGGCTTTCACCCAGCCCACCACCATGGGATCGCAGACCGCGCGCACCCGGCGGTCGGCGTCGACCTCGACCGCGCCCGGCACGATGAGCGTATCGATGGCGCGCGCAGCGATGTCCTCGAAAGTGCTGTCCGGCAATACCCGCACCCCCGCCGAGGTGGTGATCGGGTCCATCGTCTCGGCCGCGAGCAGCACCCGATATCCGGTCGGCGCATCCACCTCGCGCTCCAGCAGCGCGAACACCTCCGGCGGACCGGTGACATCGAGTAGGTCCACGCCCTCGAACAGGACGACGACGATCAGGCGTTCCTTGGTGCGCATGGCCGCTCCGCTGCGATTCGGGTGATGTCCGGATTTGCAGGTTACATGACATTTCCGACACGCCGATTCGGGCCTAGCGTGATAGACATTCACTTCCCGAAAGGATGTTCCATGGCTTCCACCACGCTGCGTGAGCTCGACGGTCTCGATCAGACTCCGGCTTCGCTCGCCGATTCGACCCTCGTCCTGATCGACTACCAGAACACCTACACGCGCGGTGTCATGGAACTCACCGGCTGGGAAGCCGCGCTCGACGCCGCGGCCGATCTGCTGGCTCGGGCCCGCGCGGCCGGATCGACGATCATCCACGTCATCAATGACGGCGGCGAGGGCACGGCCTACGACATCACCGCCGAGATCGGGCAGATCCACCCCCGTGTCGCGGCCCTCGAGGGTGAGGCGGTGGTGGTGAAGACCGCGCCGAACAGTTTCATCGACACCGATCTCGGCGAGCGAATCGACGCGGCGGGCAATAAGAATGTCATCCTCATCGGCTTCATGACCCATATGTGCGTGCAGTTCACCGCCGAGGGCGCGTTCCTGCGCGGTAATGCGCCGACCGTCGTCGCCGATGCCTGCGCCACCCGCCCGCTGTCCACCGCCGTGGCCGAGGTCTCGGCCGAGCAGTTGCACAATGCCGCGCTGGCCACCATCGGCGACGTGTACGCGGTGGTCGTGGCCAAGGGTTCGGAGCTGAAGTAGCGCCGGTCACAGCCCCTTGACCTGAACCTTTGTTCAGGTACGAGAGTGGCGGTATGAACGCGACCTCCACTCCGGCACTGCCTTCCGCCGGTTTCGCCCTGTCCGATCTGCCGATCCGGCCGCTGGATGCGGCCGGGCTGGCGGAAATCGCGCGCTCGGTGGCCACCGCCCAGGTGGTCGGCATCGGCGAATCGACCCGGTTCGCACCCGAGACCTTCGCCATTCGCGATGCGCTGTTCCATCTGCTGGTGCAGCAGTACGGGTTTCGCACGGTGGCGCTCCAGGACAGCGCGGATGTGGCCGCCGTGCTCGACGACTACGTGGTGACCGGTGCGGGGTCGGCCACCACGGCGCTCGAAAACGCCTGGGGGCCTTGGCGGCACGCGGAGATGGCGACCGCGCTGGACTGGATTCGGGATTTCAATCGCGAGCATCCCGCCGATCCGGTGCGGATCATCGCCGTCAAACCGGCACAGGCGAAACCGGCGGATTACGACCTGGTGCTGGCAGCCGTGCGGCAGGCCGCACCGGAACTGCTGGCCGAACTCGCCGCTCATCTGGACCCGATTCGCACCGCGCACGATACCGATGAGCATGTGCAGCGCGCCCAGGGCATCCATCCCGGCCGCGCCTTCCGGGAGCGCGCCGAAGACGCTGCCACCCTGGTCAATTCACTGAAGATCTCCGATGAGGCGCGGGCCGCGATGCGGGCGATCGTGGATTTCCACCGCAACAGTGTGGCCGGGCGCGGCAGCTTCGTCGGCGATGACGCGATCTGGGCGACCACGATCATCGACCACCGGATCGCCACCGGACAGCGCATCGTGTACTGGGATGGCATCGCGCACAGCGCCGCCACCACGCTGGGTGAGCAACCCACCGCGGACACCCCGCCGACCGTCGGCAGCGTGCTGCGCGGGCATTACGGCGACGACTACGCCTCCATCGCCATCGGCTTCCACCACGGCGATGTGGGCATAGTCGATATCCCCTCCCCCGCACCGGATTTCGTGGATTCCGTGCTCGGATCGTCCGAACTGCCGGTGCACTGGTCCGATCTGCGCGCCGCCGATCCCATCGGCCCGGCCAAGCTGCGGGTCATCAGCGGCGTCTACAACCCGGCCCAGGACACCGCGGCGTTCATCGCGGTGGCATCGCTGTCCGCCGCCTTCGACGTGCTGATCCACGTCCGCGAAGTCTCACCGCTGCACTGGTTCTCCTGATCCGGCCGGGTGCGCCCGCAGCACGGCGGCGAACCAGCCGAAGATCGGCGACATATCCGGCAGCGGCGGCCAGCCGTTGATGGCGCCGAGCAGTCGCCAATAGCGTTCCACGCGTGGATCATTGGCGATACCGAGCCGCTCCAGCATCCAGCGGCGCAGCTCGGTGTCGTCCGGCTTGCCGAAGGTCTCGGCGTAGCGGGCGGTGAGACCGTCGAGAACCGTTGCCGCCGCGCCGGATTCGGGGTCGAGGCCCGCCGTGAGCGCCGCGCCGACCTCGGTGCGCACCGCCTCGGTGAGATCGTGATGCAGTCCGGTGGTTTCACCGCCGGCGCGCTCCCTGGCCTGGTACTCGACCATATGCCGCACGGCCGCACGGAAATCGGGGTCCTGCACCAGATCGGCCAGCTCGATCCACGCCTCGACCTGATGCGGCTCCGGATCCTCGGGCAACTCCGGCATGGCGGTGCGCACCAGTTCCGCCATCTCGGGATTGCCGTCGGCCGAGCCGAAGGTGTCATCGATGAAATCGTGGATGAGGCGTTGGCGTTCGGCATCGGAGAGCTGAACGAGCTTGTGCATGAGGGTCATCTCCCGTGGGTCGGATTCTCGTTTGGCAACGGCGCGCAGCACCGCGCGCCGCAGTTGCAGCACCCGGATCTGCAGATCCAGGGCCTGCGCATGAACGGCCGCCACCTGTGCCACGGTGATCTCATCGGCCAGCACCCGGCGAATGGTGGCCAGATCAACCCCCAGATCGCGCAGCGTCCGGACCAGTTCGAGCTTGGCCACCGCCGCGGCGTCGTAGAGCCGGTAGCCGGCGGGGGTGAATTCGGTGGGCGGCACGATTCCGCGATCCGCGTAGAACCGGATGGTCTTGACCGTGAGGCCGGTCCGTTCGGCCAGGGCCCCGATGGTGAAGAGCGCTTCGTCGTCCATGCGATATAGCTTGCTGTCTCCCCCTGATGGAGACTCAAGCGGTGACTACGGAAAATTTCCTCGCAGGGCTGTTTTCGCTGGAAGGGCGGGTCGCGCTCGTCACCGGGGGCAGTTCGGGCATCGGGCGCGGTATCGCCGGGGCGCTCGCGCAGGCCGGGGCGAAGGTCGTCATCGTGGCGCGCCGCAAAGCGGAACTGGCCGAGACCGTCGCCGAATTCGCGGTGGACGGATGCGAAATGAGCTGGGTGAGTGCGGATCTCGGGACGCGGGCCGGGGTGCGAGCGGCCGCCGAGGAGGCGGTGGGGGTCTACGGTGAGCCCGATATCCTGGTCAATTGCGCGGGGATCAATCTGCGGCCGCCATTCGCCGAACTCGGCGAGGACGTGTGGGATCAGACCATGGCGGTGAATCTGGACGCGCCGTTCCTGCTCGGGCAGCGGTTCGGACCGGGTATGGCGGCGCGCGGTTTCGGGCGCATCATTCACATCACCTCGCAGCAGGCGCATCGGGCGTTCGTGAACAGCGGCGCGTACGGGGTGTCCAAGGGGGCGCTGGAATCACTGGCCCGATCGCAGGCCGAGACCTGGTCACCGCACGGGGTGACCTGCAATACGCTGGTGCCGGGTTTCGTGCTGACGCCGTTGAATCGGCGGTTGCAGGACGATCCGGAGCGGGTGCGGGCGCTGGCCGCGCGAACCATGGTCGGCCGCAATGGGATTCCGGACGATTTCGCGGGTGCGGCGGTATTTCTCGCGAGCGCGGCGTCGGCGTATGTCACCGGACAGGCCATTCACGTGGACGGCGGATTCTCCGTGCACTGATCCTCCGCGCCGATCGCGGTGATCAGGAAGGTGGTGAGCTGACCGCGCACGCGCTCGCGGGTGAGTCCGTCCGCACCGCCGCGCAGGGCCGAGAAGAGCGCGGAGACCAGCACCGAGAGCAGCACCTCGCCCGCGATATCGGCGTCCAGGCGGGAGTCCAGGAAGCCGCGTTCCATGCCGCGGCTCACCTGCTCGACCGCCTGCACACCGTAGAGCCGGGCATTGTGCATACAGCGCTCGATCACCCGATCATCGATCGATGACGCCTCCAGCAGTAGGAAATTCACCAGTCCGGGTTCGGTCTCGACCAGGTCGTAACAGCGGTCGATGACGCGTTCGTAGCGGGCCCGGAAGTCCGCCATCGAGGTGGGCGGCGTATCGGCCTCGGGTCCGAGCAGACGCTCACGGATATGGTCGAAGCAGTGGTCGATGACCGCGTCGAGGATGTCCCGCTTGTTCTCGAAGTAGTTGTAGAAGGTGCCGTGGCTGACGCCCGCGGCGGTGGCGATATCGTCGACGCCGATACCGCGAAAACCCCGCGTCATCACCAATTCGTATGCGGCGCTCACCAATTCGGTGCGCCGCTGCTCCGCGCGCACGGCATGGCGGGCGGTCCGGACCGGATCGCTCACGAAGCCGCCCGCCGCGCGCGCAGCGTCTTCTCCAGCAATTGCAGCATCATGGTGGCGGTGCGCTCCCGGGCCCGCGGATCGGAGATGCCGTGCAGTTCGCGCAGCAGCACCGGCACCACCAGCGTCAGGATGGCGTGCGCGATCACCGGCGGATCGATATCAGCGCGAATCCAGCCCTCACGCACCCCGCGCGCCAGCTCACCGGCGACCAGCGATGCGGTGACCGCCTCCAGGCCGAACAACCGTTGCGCCAGTTCGGGATCGATGGCCCCGGCCTCGACCAGGAGCAGTCGCAGCACCCGTGGTTCCCGCTCGAGCAGGTCGTACATGCCGTGTATGGCCATGCGCAACGCTTCCATGAGGTCGTCCAGGCTCTTGGCGGTGCCGACCAGATCCGGGATCCGCACCGAGTCGATCACCTTCTCGACCCCGAAATCGATGACATGGTCCAGGATTTCGCGCTTACTGCCGAAATACCGGTAGACCGTGCCCTGGCCGATTCCGGCGCGCGCGGCCACCGCCGAAATGGCGGTGGCCTCGTACCCCTGAGCGGTGAACACCTCGAACGCGGCTTCGATGATCTGCCGGCGCCGCCGCAGTGGAAGCCCGGGCTGCGGCGGCCGCCCTGTGCGCGGGGCTATTTCGCGGCCCCGTCCTTGGCCGCGTCCTTGGCGACGCCGTCCGTGCTGAGCCCGTCCTTGGGGCCGAAGTCCACGACCAGCCAGTCGCCGCCGCTCTTGGCGACCGTGACCAGCAGCAGATTCGGCTTGGTGGCCGGATCGGTCTGCTGGATGCTCTGGGTGCGCTGCAGGGCGTAGACGGTGACCGCGTACTGATCGTTGCCCTTGGCCTCCACCGAGGTGCCCATCACCTTGCCGGTGGCGGTCACCTGGGCCCCGGTCATGATCTTGGTGAGGGCGTCGTGCGTCTGGGTGAACTTATCGCGCAACGGCTGTGAGGTATCGCGCTGCACGCCGTCGAAGAAGGCGGGCAGATTCTTGTAGTCGTAGGTCAGCGAGCGGGTCGCGTAGTCGGTCGCGATCTCGGCGGCCCGATCCCGATCGGAGTTGTTGGCGCGCAAGGCATTCAGATCGCCGGTGGCGCCGTACCAGAGCACCCCGAGCGCCAGCGCCAGCACGGCGAGCAGCGCGGCGGCGGACAGTACGATCGTATCCTTGCGACGGCCGATCGCGGCCAACCGCACCGGCCGGTCAGGTTCGGCCGCGGTCACCGGTGCGTCCACCACGGTCGTCTTCTCCAGCACCACGGGGGATTCGCTGTTCTCGTTCACACTCATGATCGCCTGCTCTCTCTATCGAGGAAAATCAACGCCGACATGGGCTTTGCCATCGCCGGGGAATACCGTGGCCAGCAGATCCACAATCGATCCGGCGTCCACTCGCAACGGTTTGATCGCGCGGGTCGAGGGTTCCAGCGCGGTGGCGATGAACCCCAGATCCGGGCCGATCATGGACAGGTACTGATCGATCCGGGTGACCAGCGGCCCCAGCGGATCGTCGAAAATATGCTCGCCGACATAGGAGTAGTTCTGGAACGCGGCGATGATGTGCAGCAGTTCGGGCAGCGCCGAATCGATATCACCGGCGGCGGCGGTGAGCGAGGGCGCGCGGCCGTCGAATCGATCGCCGAGGGTCTGCACGTTCGAGTACAGCCGGGCGATGGCATCGCGCTTGTCCCGCAGCAGATTCGCGGTCCCGGTCAGGGCCTTGGTGAGGTTCGCGATATCGGCGTCGCGGCCCTCGAAACCGGCCGCGACCGTGGTGGCCAGATGTTGGAGTTTGACCGGATCCAATTGCGCGGTGAGCGCGTCCAGCTTGGCGAGCGCGTCACCGACGGTGCTGGCGACCTTCACCTGCCGCTGCGGTACGACGCTGCCGTCGTGCAGATACGGCCCGGCCGTACCGGTGGGCCGGAAGTCGATGAACTGCTCCCCCGCCGCCGACAGGTTGGCGATCTGCACCACGCTGTCCACCGGAATCCGGTATTTGGCATCGTATTCCAGCGTGACGGCCAGTCCACGGGTCGTCGCGCCGATACTGTGCACCCGGCCGATCGGCATACCGCGCAGGGTCACCTCGGAGGTCTTCATCAACCCGCCGGAGGAGTCCAGCAGGACGGTGACGCTGTTGTTATCGCGGCGCGGATCCAGTTTCAGCACGCCGACCGCCATATAGCTGCCGCAGATCAGCGTCAGCACCATGAGCAGGACCAGTGACACCGGTCCGGAGAGTGAGAGTTTCACGGCACCATCCCCAGCGCTCGCATGGTCGTGATCAGCTGATCGGCCTGCACATCCGCCGACACCCGGTCCACTCGCACATCCGGGGACTCCAGGAAGGGAATCAGCTTGTCCCGCAATAGATTGTGGAAGGCGTCCAGGTTCTGGGACAGGGTGATGTCGGAGTATCCGATGGTCACCGCGGCCGGGGCCAGGATCTGCACGATGGAGCGGATATCGCCGACGTGCGGCAGCACCAGCGTGCTGACATTGCCCGCCAGCTGGCCACCGCTGATGATCAGCTTCACCACGTTGAACAGCACGGCCGACAGGCCCGCCGCCCGCTCCGGGCCGTAGGTGAGAATGCGGTCCACCGCATCGCGCCCGGACTCCAGCTTGCCGGTGATCTGCTGCGCGGAGATCAGGATGCGATCCAGATCGGCACTGTGCGAAGCCATATCGCTCAGCGCCGCGCGCCCGGCCCGATTGATGCGATCCAATTCGGCCGGATCGCTCGGGAAGGCCGCGTTCACATCGGTGACCAGCTGTTCGATATCCGCCCAGCGTCCACCGGTGATGATATTGGACAGCGCCCGCAGAATGTCCTCCACATTGGTGGCGGGCACGGTCTGCGAGACCGGGATGACATCACCGTCGCGCAGGAATACCGCCGGTGCGTTCTTCGGCGCTTCCAGCGCGATATGGATATCGCCGAGGATGGTGCTCTGCCGCAATTCCGCCGTGGTGGTCTTGGGCAGTTTGGCGTCCGCGTGCACCTTGACCGTGGCGACCGCGGTATTGTCGATCAGATCGATGTGATCGAGCATGCCGATCTCGACACCGTCGGCGATCACCTTGGCTCGATCAGGCAGATTCAATACCGAGCCGAATTCGATTCGCACGGTGTAGGTGTCACCGCTGGGATAGGTCCCCGGAATGGGGATATCGGTGGCCCGCACCCCGCAGCCGCTGAGCAGCAGGGTGACCGCGGTCAGGGCCGGAACGACCCGCGATGCGATACGCCTCATTTCGCACCCGCCCCCGGTAGTTGCGCAGCCAGCGGCGGCAGCTGGGCGAGCAGGGCGGCGATATCGCCCTGGTGCTGCTGCAGGAAGTCGTGCGCCTGCGGCAGATACAGATCCAGGAAGCCGTAGACCTGCTGATCGTATTTGCCGACATTGCGCGCCAGCACCGGCAGGAATTCCACCGCGATATCCACCGCACCGGCGAATTCGGTGGAGAAGTCGCCGATCAGTTGTAGTCCGGCGCGCAGATTGTCCAGTACCAGCGCCATATCCGGCCAATTGCTGACGAACATGGTGGTGAGGGTGTCCAGGTTGTCGACCAGTCGCCGGAACACCACATCGCGCTGCGATGGATCGCCGACCACGGCCGAAAGCCGTTGCAGCAGTTGGTTCCACTGCGGCCCGGTACCGCTGATCGCCGCGTCGGCGGCGGTCAGCGTGTCATTGAGCAGGGTGTCATCGGCCTTCCCGCCGCCGGTCAGATCCCCGGCCAGTTTGCCCATGGCATCGAGCGCTTCGCTGATGCCGATGGGGGTCTTGGTGTGGTCCAGCGCAATGCATTTCGAGGTGTCGAACCTCGGTCCGGCGGTATACGGCTTGGTCAGCTCCACATGCCGGTCGGTCACAATGGAACTCGACATGGTGACCGCCTCGATATCGGCGGGCAGTTTCACCTTGTCGCCGATGCTCATGGTGACCCGCATACGGTCACCGAGCGATTCGATCTTCGATACGGTGCCGATCTCGACACCGAGCATGGTCACGCTATTGCCCTGATAGAGCCCGACGGTATCGGTGAATTCGGCGCATACGCTCTGTTTGGTCTCGCGTACCGTCCCCGCCCAGGTCACGCCCGCGGCCACCACCACGGCCACCACGACCGTCGCACCGGTGGCGAGCGCTGTTCTTCCTCGCGTCCACTGCATCAGCACGCCTTGCCTTCGTAGGGAATGCACACCTGAATTCCATCGGCCGGTGTGTTCGCCTTGACCTGAACCCCGAGCAGGCCATTGAGTTTGGCGATCACATCGCGCAAACCGTTCACCACGGTGTCCAGCCGATTCGGATCGGCGAATACCTTCGAGAACAGCTGCTCCAGCTGCGTCACCGACGGTTCGATGGAATCGCCGTACGCCATGATCGGCCGGTCCAGTACCACCAGCAGCCGCTTCACCAGGTTGAAGACGGTGACGATATCGTCCTTGCGATTTCCGAGTTGATCGGCGACCTCGCCGAGCTGGCGCACGAAATCGGCCACGAGCGCTTTGTCATCGGCGATGGCGGCGATGTATTCGTCCGAGATCTGCAGGGTAGTGTTGAGCTGCCGGGTGCGATCGGCCAGGATGCCGGTCAATTCATTGGCGTTGTTGATGATTCCGCGCAGCGCGTCCGGCTGCCCGGCCAGCGCCTTGTTCAGCTCACCGACGGTATCGCGCATGGTGCCCGCATCGACCTTGCCGAAGATCGGCGTGCCCTTGTCCAGGATATCGCTGAGCTCGAACGGGGTTCCGGTGCGCTCGGGCGGAATGTGCTTGGCCCCCAGCGTCTTGTCCCCGGTAGGCACCAGCGCCAGATAGTGCCCGCCGATCGGGGTGAGCATCTTGACCTCGACCGAGGCCCGATCCCCCACCCGCACATCGGATTTCACGGTGAAGCTGACCTCGACATGATCGCCGACCAGGTCCACCGAACGGATCTTGCCCACATTGATGCCCGCCACCCGGACCTCATCGCCCGCCCGGGCACCGCCGGAGATCTTGAAGTCCGCGATATAGGTGTGCTGGCCGAACGGCACCACGTACAGGGTGCCGGCGATCAGCAGCGCGACCGCGCAGACCGCGACACCAGCTATGCCCCAGCGCAATTGCTTCTGCTGATCACCGCGCCCGGTCAGGGTGTCGCGGATCAGCGCCCCGAAGTATTGGATCAGCGCCTTCAATTGCACACCACCAGGTTCTGATTTGACAGGATGACGCCCGCGAGGGCGGGCAGCGCCGCCTCACCGTTGGAGCAGGTGATCCGCGGTTTCACCCCGTTACCGGGCACGTTCTCGTTCAGACCGGTCACCAATTGCGGTGTGAGCGCCAGGATCTGGGTGAGCTGGTCGGTCTGCGGAACCAAGCGCCGCAGCAGACCGTCGATCGGGCCGTAACCGATGTCATAGGCGTCACGGGTCTGCTCCAGCAGCGGAATCAGCGGGGCGAGCGCGCCTTTCGCCGAATCGATCGCGGACAGGATGGTCTGGGTCTTACTGGTGAACTGGCGCAGAATCCCGGCCAGCTGTGCCACCAGATCGCCGACCGCCTGGGATTTACCGCCGATCTCATCGGAGACCAGACCCAGATTGCGGATGAGCAGCACGATCACCGCCTCGCTGTTGCGGGCGTGTTTGGTGAGCGTATCCAGATCCGAGAGCACCGGGCCGATACCCGAACCGTCGCCCTGGATCACCCGCAGCAGATTGTCGCCGAACTGATTGAGCTGCGCCGGATCCAAGGTGTCGAACATCGGTTTGAACCCGTTGAACAGTTTGGAGACGTCGAAGCTGGCGATGGTGCGCTGCACCGGGATGGTCGCGCCCGCTTTCAGTTTCGCGCCGCCATTGCCCTCGGTCAGCAGTTCCACATAGCGCTGGCCGATCAGATTCTGATAGCGCACCGCCGCCTTGGTGTTGTCGAAGATGGGCCGGTCGGTGTCGACGGTGAAATGCACCCGCGCCTGTGCGCCGTCCAGTTCCACCGTCTCCACCTTGCCGACCGCGACACCGGACATGCGCACCGAGTCACCGGCGAAAAGCCCCGACACATCGGTGAATACGGCGTCGTAGCCGACCTTGTCCCCCGGGATCGGGGTGCGCAGCGCGGTCACGATGAAGACCGAACAGGCCGAGACGATGAGCAGGAAGATCACCAGTTTGACGGAGGATTTGGCGATATCGTTCATTTCTGCGGACCTCCCTGCGCCGGAGCTCCCAGCGCTGGAGCTCCCAGCGAATCAGCCAGGTAGGGCATGGTTTTCACGATCAGCTCGAGTTGCAGCTGCACGTGACCGTCCACCTCCGGGAAGGCTTCGTTCATGGCGCGCAGCAGATTCGGAATCCGGTTGTAGGCCGGGGCCACCGTGCCGAGCGAAACGCTCACCGGCACCGCCACATCCAGCACCCCGCTGAGCACCTTCTCCAGCTCGGGATTATTGCGCTGCAACAGATTCGAAATGCCGATCAGCACAGCCTGATCCACCCCGTCGGTGGCCTTATCGGTGCGCGCGCGATTGTCCGGGTCACCGAAGTACGCGGACTGCTCGAGCACCGCCAGGATGGCGTGCCCGGCCGAGGGCGTCAGCGCGGCGAACGCACCGGTCATATCCGCACCGATATCGATGTAGTGCCCGATCGGGGCCTTCTGACCGTCGGCCAGCATGCGCGCGGTCTCGAAGAACGATTGCAGCACCGGCCCCAGACTGTCGGCATTGTCCAGCAGCAGATCGAAAAGCCTGCGCACGGTATCGGAGTCGAGCACCTGGGTGAGCCGGGCCGCACGCCGGAACACGCCCGCGACGGTGGCATTGGTGGCGTTCTCGCCGATCTGCAGCACGGCGTTCTCGCGCAGGGGCGCGCCGTTCTTACCGGCCACCAATTCGATTGCGCTGGAACCGAAGACATTCGAAGAGGTGAAGCGCGCGGTCACATCATCGGTGAGTGCGGCGGCCTGGGAGCGGTCGATCTGCACCTGAATGCGCTGATGGCCATAACCCACCGTCTCGACCTCGCGCACTGTCCCGATGGCATAGCCGCGGAACTTCACCTCCGCGCCCGGCGCGAGACCCTCGCCGAGGGTGGCCGCATCGATGGTGATCTGGAAGCGATCCTCGAAAGATCCACGGGCATAGGAGGTTACGAGCACCGTCACCACGACCAGCACGATCGCCAGCAGTACCCCGCGCAGGCGCAGCATCCACGGTCCGGCACTGCGTCCGGAGTGATCCTTGAATACGCTCATCACATCACCCCGAAATCCTGATGCCGACGTCCAGGCCCCAGATCACGATGGTGAGGATCATGTCCAGGATGACCACCAGCACCAGGCTGGCGCGAATCGCGCGGCCCGAGGCCCGGCCCACGCCCTCCGGTCCACCCGAGGCGTAGAAGCCCTGGTAGCCGTGGATGAGAATGATGGCGATGACGAAAATCGTTGCCTTGATCAGGGATGCGACCACATCGGCGGGTTGCAGGAACGCGTCGAAATAGTGGTAGTAGGTGCCCGAGGACTGCCCGTGCAGCACATTCACCACCGTCGCGCAGGACAGGTACGACAGGATCAGCGTGAGCAGATGCAGCGGCACGATGGTGATCACGCCCGCGATGACGCGGGTGGTCACCACGAACGGCATCGGCCGGATCCCGATGGCCTCCAGCGCGTCGATCTCCTCGGAGATGCGCATGGCCCCGATCTCGGCGGTCATGCGGCAGCCCGCCTGGGCGGCGAAACCGATGGCGGCCACCATGGGAGCCATCTCCCGGGTATTGGCGTAGGCCGAGACGAACCCGGTGAGCGGGCCCATGCCGACCATGTTCAGCGCGGTGAAGCCCTCCACGCCGATGGAACCGCCGACCGCGATACCGAGGAAGGCCAGCACCGCCACGGTGCCGCCGCCGACGATGATCGCCCCGGAGCCCCAGGTGATATCGGACAGGATGAGCATGGTCTGGCGTCGGTACACCCGCAGCGTATGCGGGATGGCGGCCAGTACCTCGTAGACGAAAGTCGCTTGGTGCCCGAGGGATTCGAAGATCCCCAGCGGGGCCTGCGCGCCGCGTTCGGCGGCCCGGCCGACCGCGCCGAAGGCGTGATAGTTGGCGGGAACCTGGGTCATCAGCCCACCTGCGTCGGAATGAACATCGAAACCAGCTGGGTGATAACGAGATTCACGCCGAAGGCGGCGATGACACCGATCACCACGGCCGCGTTCACCGCATTGGCCACGCCCTTGGGACCGTGCATGGCCTCCAGCCCGCGCTGACAGGACACCACCAGCACGATGATGCCGAAGAGCACCGATTTCACGATCGCCACCACCAGATCGCTCATCTTGGCGAAGGCCGCGAAGGCGGACAGATAGCTGCCGGGCGTCACACCCTGGAAGCCCACCGCGATCACATAGCCGGTGAACACGCCCATGAAGATGATCAGCATGCACAGCAGCGGCGTGAGCGCGATCATCGCCGCCAATCGCGGCGCGACCAGCCGGCGGATCGGATCGATTCCCATGGTGCGCAACGCATCCACCTCATCGCGGATGGTGCGCGCGCCGAGATCGGCGGCGATGGCCGAACCGGCCGCACCGCCCAGCAGCAGCGCGGTCACCATGGGCGCGCCCTGCCGAATGACGCCGAGGCCGCCCGCCGCACCGGAGACCGAACTCGCGCCGACCTGCTGGGTCAGGCTGCCGACCTGCACCGCGACGATGACGCCGAATGGAATCGCCACCAGCACAGCGGGAATGGCGGTGACGCTGACGATGAACCAGCCCTGCTGCAGGGTGTCGCGCCACGGATGTTTGAGGGCCACGATATCGGTGACCAGGTAGCGGAAGGCCGCCACCGCGAGCTGAATGGTGCGCCCGAATGTGCGCAACCCCGAGAGAACGAACTCGACCGCCTGCCGAATCAACGGCTCAGGCCCCCGAATGACCTTGTCGACCAATGCTTACCACCCCGTTGCCCCAATGGGTCCGTACCGACCCAGACGGACAGTAATACAGATTTCGGACTGACGTGTCAGTCTTCACTGGTTTCGTCCGAGGGCTTGACCAACCGCGCGGTTCGGGTGAAAAATACCCGCGCGCGAGCGTATGCCGCCTGGTCAGGGTGATTTCAGCAAGGTATCGGCAAATGCGAAATGCCCCTGATCAACACGGTTGATCAGGGGCATTTCACTCTTTGCGCGCGGTTAGCTCTCGGCCGCGATCCGCTCTCGGGCGGCACGAATATCGGCCGGACGACCAATGGAGACAGCGCCTCTGAGACAGCCGTCGCGGGAGGCGAGCACGGTGATATCCGGCGTACCCGGCGTACCCTGGATCTCCAGCTCGTCCTCCGGCGCGATCCGTCCCGCGAACTGGATGTTCACCCCGTATTGCGAGGACCAGCCCCAGGACACTCCCGCCGGGCCGACCGGCAGGCCGAGCATGGACTTCGCCGCGGCCGCGCCCTGCTCCAGGGCGCTGTTCCAATGTTCCTCGCGCACATACGCATTGAGCTTCGGCGCGAACCGCGCGGCGACATCACCGGCGGCGAAGACGCCCGGAATCGAGGTGCGATACGCCTCGTCGACCAGAATGCCGTCGTCGATCTTCACCCCGGCGGATTCGGCCAGTGCGGTATCGGGCAGCGATCCGATGGCGACCAGCGCCGCCCCCGCACTCCAGTGGCGACCCTCGGCCGAGGTGGCCAGCACCCCGGCGGTCGTGCGCTCCACACCGGTCAGCACGACATCGGAGTGGATCTCGACGCCGTTGTCCGCGTGCAGCTTCCGGACGTAGTCGCCGATGATCGGCGGTGCGATGCGGTCCAGCGGAGCCGCACCGGCATCCAGGATCGTTACGCGCGCACCGAGTTTCGCTGCGGTCGCGGCGACCTCGCAACCGATCAGCCCGGCCCCGATGATCAGCAGCGACCCACTGTCGATGGCGCGGCGCAGGGCCGCGATATCGGCGTGCCCGCGCAGGGTGTGCACCCCGGTCTCGGCCCCCGGTAAGCGCCGGGCTCGCGCGCCGGTGGCGAGCAGCAGTGCGTCATAACCGATTTCGCCGCCGTCGGTCAGGCGCACCAGCCTGTGCTCGGTGTCGATGCTCGCGGCGGTGACGCCGATGCGCACATCGATCCGCTGTTCCGGCCAGAACTCGGCGGTCTCCAGCAGGGTGCGCCGTTCCAGCGCCGTCCCGGCCAGCAGTTCCTTGGACACCATGGGCCGCCGGTACGGCAGCCCGCGTTCGGTGCCGAGCAGCACGATCTCACCGTCGAAGCCCGAGCTCCGCAGGGTCTTGGCGGCGGTGGCGCCCGCGACGCCGCCGCCGATGATCACCATGCGCTCGGTCACGACCGGCTGACCTCGACCATCTCGAAATCCGCCTTGGCCGCACCGCAATCGGGGCAGGACCAGTCCTCGGGGATATCGGCCCAGCGGGTGCCGGGACCGATGCCGTCCTCGGGCCAGCCCAGGGCTTCGTCGTATTCGAAACCGCAGACCAGGCAGCGGAAGAGTTTGTAATCAGTGCTCATGATCAGCTCCTGTTGTCGCGGTGACGGATTCGAAGTCGAGCTTTTCCCGCACGCCGCAGTCCGGACAGCACCAGTCATCGGGCACCGACGACCAGGGTGTGCCCGCCGGAAAACCCTCGCGGGGTGCGCCTTTGGCCTCGTCGTACACGTAATCGCAGACGGGGCAACGGTAGGCGGCCATCACCGGGTCCCGTAGCGGGCGAGCACGCGATCACGCTTGCCGGGCTGGATGTTCACCAGGGTGATATCGCCGTCGTAGTGGTTCAGCACCCGGCGATCCATCACCCGCCGCCACAGTGGCGGGAAGTAAGCCAGCGTGATCATGCTCGCGTAACCGCTGGGCAGATTCGGCGCACCGTCCATACTGCGCAGCGTCTGATACCGACGGGTCGGGTTCGCGTGATGATCGCTGTGCCGCTGCAGGTGGTACAGGAAGATATTGGTGACGATATGGTCCGAATTCCAGCTGTGCTCGGGGGTGCAGCGCTCATAGCGGCCGCTCGCGGTGCGCTGGCGCAGCAGACCGTAATGCTCGAGGTAGTTCACCGTCTCCAGCAGCGCGAAACCGTAGACGGCCTGCAGGACCAGGAACGGGAGCACGATCGGGCCGAAGACCGCGGCCAGCACGCCCCACAGCACCACCGACATGAGCCAGGCATTGAGCACGTCATTGTGAATCGTCCACGGGCGCTTGCCCAGACGGTGCAGTCGCGCCGCCTCCAACTCCCAGGACGAGCGCAGGCTCCCCCAGACGCTGCGGGGCAGGAAGGTCCAGAACGATTCGCCGAAGCGCGAACTCGCGGGATCCTCCGGGGTCGCCACCCGCACGTGATGGCCGCGATTGTGCTCGATGTAGAAGTGCCCGTAGAACGTCTGCGCCAGGGTGATCTTGGAGAGCCAGCGCTCCAATTCGGCCTTCTTATGGCCGAGTTCATGCGCGGTATTGATGCCGACGCCGCCCACCACACCGATGCTCAGCGCCAGGCCGATCTTGGAGATCAGGCTCAGACCGCCGTCGATGCCGAGCCAGGACAGATCGCTCGCGGTCCACAGGTAGCAGGCGTACGCCAGGCTCAGCAGCTGGAACGGGATGTAGGCGTAGACGCAGTAGCGGTAGTAGCGATCGTTCTCCAGATACTCCATCACCTCATCGGGCGGATTCTGGCCGTCCGGGCCGAAGAACCGGTCCAGGATGGGGAGCAGCACGTAGACCAGCAGCGGGCCGATCCACCACCAGACGGGCGCGACCGCATCCCAGCCGAATTGGTTGAAGGCCGCCACCAGACCGGTGGTGAGGAAGAGCGCGGTGGGCGCGATCAGGCCGAACAGCCACAGGTAGCGCTTGCGGTCCCGCCATTGCGGGGACGGGGCCACGGGCGTCGACTCGTCGATTCGAGACGTCGTCATTGTCGATCTCCTTGCATTTACACTTCTTGAAGAAGTGTATTCAGTAGATACACTCTTCGTGAGAATGTCAACGAGCGAGACGAAAGACGTGCTCATGTATCATCACGAGGTGGCAGAAACGCCGAACTTCCAGACCGAGATGCGCCAGCTGCTGCGTGAACGCATCATCGACAGCACCCGCGGCATCGTCTGCGCCGAAGGCTGGGGCGCGGTGAACATGTCCCGGCTGGCCAAGGAGGTCGGGGTCAGCCGACCGGTCATGTACAAGGAGTTCGGCAACAAGCACGAACTGGCCGAAGTGGTGATCCGGCGCGAGGTCGACGGGTTCCTGGTCGGCATCGCCGAGGCCGTGGCCGCACACCCCGAGGACGTCCTGGCGGGTTTACGCGAAGCGGTCGACTACACGCTGCGCACCGGTGCGGACAACACCCTGCTCAAGGCCGTGCTCGCGGGGCGCACGGCACCGGACACCGCACTGCTGCCGGTCCTGATGACCGAGCCCGAACCCGTGCTGGGGCGCGCCATCGAGGCGGTCACCGCACTGGTGCGGAGCCAGTACGGGCTGACCGCACTCTCGGACACCGAACTGGCCTCGCTGACCGAAACCCTTGTCCGGCTGGCCCTGAGCCATTTGTTCCAGCCGACCGGACCCATCGACAAGGCCGTCGATCAGATCATCGTGGTGATCGCGAGCGTGCTGGGTCCGGTGCTGGCGGGCTGACCGCTACCGCAGCGAGGCGATCCAGCGGCGGGTATCGGCCGGATCGATGACATCGTCGAGTTCCAGCACGGTCGCGGCGGTGAGGGCTTTGCCACTGGCGTAAGCCATCTGGACCAGATTGTCGAAGGCGGTCTGGCGGGCGGCCGGGTCCTCGATAGCGGCCAGTTCCTTCGCGAAGCCCAGGCGGACAGCGCCTTCCAGGCCCATACCGCCGATTTCGCCGGTGGGCCAGGCGATCACGAAATTGGGGGCGCGGAATGAGCCCGCCGCCATGGCCTGTGCGCCGAGACCGTAGCCCTTGCGCAGGATGATGGTGCCCCAGGGCACGGACAGGGCGGCGGCGTCGATGAACAGGCGACTGAACTTGGTGACGGTGGCGTGCGTCTCGGCTTCCGGGCCGACCATGAATCCCGGTGTATCGCACAGGGATACGACCGGCAGTCGATGGGCGTCACAAAGTCGCAGGAAGGCGCTGAGCTTATCGGCGGCGGGGGCGTCGATCGCACCGCCGAGATGGTGGCAATCGTTGGCGATCAGGCCGTAGGGGCGGCCTTCGACCCGGACCAGGACGGTGATGATGCCCGTACCCCAGTCCCGGCGCAGTTCCAGCACCGAATCCAGATCGGCGACGGATTCGATGGCGGCCCGGATATCGAAGGCGCGCAGGCGGTCCTCCGGGATCACATGGCGGGCGAGCCGGGGATCCGGTGCGGTCCACTCCGATTCGGCACCCTGGAAGTACGACAGATAGCGACGGGCCAGGTCGACGGTTTCGGCCTCATCGGCGGCGACCAAGTGCACCACACCGTTTCGGCGCTGCACCTCGATCGGGCCGATGTCCTCGGGAGCGTAGACGCCCAGGCCGCCGCCCTCGATCATGGCGGGGCCGCCCATGCCGATATTCGCGTCCGGGGTCGCGATCACCACATCGCACATGCCCAGCAGCGCGGCGTTTCCGGCGAAGCAGCGACCCGACACCACCCCGATGAGCGGGACCTGTCCGGACAGCGCGCCCATGGCGCGGAAGGTGGTGACATCGAGGCCGGAGATGCCCGGGTAATCGGTGTCGCCGGGGCGGCCGCCACCGCCCTCGGTGAAGAAGACCACCGGAAGACGCTGGGCGCGAGCGAGTTCCAGCATGCGATCGGTCTTGGCGTGATTGCGCATGCCCTGGGTGCCCGCGAGCACGGTGTAGTCGTAGGACATCACCATCGTGCGGGTGCGGTCGGCACCGAAGCGGTCGGCGTTGATGGTCGCCACGCCGCCGATGAGACCGTCGGCAGGGGTATTGGCGATCAAATCCTCCGGGGTACGGCGCAGGCGCTGCGCCGCGACAGCCAATGCTCCGTATTCGAGGAAGCTGTCCGCGTCCACCAGATCGGCGATGTTCTCACGAGCGGTCCTGCGGCCCAGGCGATGTCGTTTGGCGACCGCCTCGGGGCGGGATTCATCCTGCCCCACCAGATGCCGGGCGAGCACCTCGGCCAGATCGGGACGGATCGAATCCAGGTCCACCGCAACGGTATCGGCGTGCTCGCCGTCGTGATCGGCTTCGACCCACACCAGCAGGGGTGCGTGCGGATCGATCACCGCGCCGGGTGCGGTCAGTAGCCGGACCACCCGCAACGGCTGTTCGGCGCGCAGCACATGCTGCATCTTCATCGCCTCCAGCACAACGACTTCCGCACCGGCGGGCACCACCGTGCCGGGCTCGACCAGCGAGACCACGGTGCCGCCCATCGGGGAGCGCAGCGCCTGTTCGTCCCCGGCCAGGTCGACCGCATCGGTTACGGCGGCGATCTCGGGTCCGGCGTGCGGCGGCGGGGCGAAATCCGCTGCTCTGGAGACGAATTCGCCCACCAGGCGCTCGTACCAGGATGTCGAGACCGCACCCGCGCCGACGAGTTCGTCCAATACCGCGCGCTGTACGGCCAGATTCGTCTCGACACCCGCGATCATCGTCTCCGCGAGCGCGTCCGCGGCCCGGCGCAGGGTAGCGGGATACGACGGTCCGCGCGCGATGATCTTGGCCAGCAGCGAATCGAAACGCGGGTCCTGCCGCATACCGATCCCGGCGGCCGTATCCACCCGCACCCCCACCCCGGTCGGCGCGGCGAACTGTGTGAGCGTTCCGGTGCTCGGCAGCACTTCCCCACCGGCCGTGACGATTTCGGCGTTCACCCGCACCTGCACGGCGTATCCGCGCGGCGCGCTCGCGGTCAGCTCCAGATCGGCCAGACTCCGGCCGCGCGCCAACTCGAATTGAATCGCGACCACATCCAGGCCGGTCACCTCCTCGGTGACGGTGTGCTCCACCTGCAACCTCGGATTCACCTCGAGGAACCAGCATTCCGCCCCGCTGACCAGGAACTCCACCGTGATCACACCCCGGCAGCCCACCGACTCGGCCAGCCGAACCGCATACCCGTGCAATGATTCCCGCAGTCCCGCATCCAGATTCGGCGCGGGTGCGATCTCGATCAGCTTCTGCTGCCGCCGCTGCACACTGCAATCGCGATCCCCCACCGCGATCGCCCGCTCGCCGTCGGCGATGATCTGCACCTCGATATGCCGGGCCTCGGTGATCAGTGCCTCGGCGTACACGGCGTCATTCCCGAACCCCGCCGACGCTTCCGCACGACAGCGCTCATACGCGTCGGCGAGTTCACCGACTTCGCGCACCACCCGCATACCCCGGCCACCCCCACCGGCGGCGGCCTTGACCATGACTCCGCCGGGCCGCGCGGCAAGCAATTCCGCGATCTGTTCCACCGTCGCGTCACCCGCGGTCGCCGGAATCACCGGCAGCCCGGCACGTTCGGCCGCCGCCCGCGCCGCGACCTTATCCCCGAACAACCTCAGCACTTCGGGCGAGGGCCCCACGAAGGTCAGTCCTGCCGCGGCACACGCGGCGGCGAATTCCGCGCTCTCGCTGAGGAACCCGTAGCCGGGGTGCACCAGCGCCCCGTCCCCCGCCTTATGCGCCGCCCGCACCACCTCGTCCACATCGAGGTAGGCCGCCACCCCATGTCCGGGCAGCCGGACCGCCTCATCGGCGAGCCGCGCCGCCATCGCATCGGCCTCGTCCCCGGTATGCAGGGCGAGCGCGGAATACCCCTGTTCCCGCGCACTGCGAACGATCCGGACAGCGATCTCACCACGATTGGCCACGACGACGTACATGCCGCCATCCTCGCAGCCGGGAAACGAAACGTGCGTGCAATCCCGCGGGCGGGGTGCCCGCGCGGACTACACGCACGTGGGGAGAATCAGGCCGGGATGCCCATGCCCTGGGCCAGGATCGGCCAGGAGTTGTGCAGGGCGTCATCCCAGTACGGCCAGTAGTGGGTGCCGACCGGGGTGAACTGGTAGGTGGCCGGGATGTTCAGACCCTCGAGGCGGCCCTTGAGGTTCACGGTGCAGGCGTTGACCGCGCCCTCGATGATCATGCCGAGACCGAGGTTGACCCCGCCCATGACGCCGGGGGCGTTGCTCAGGTAGTACTGCACGTCCGCCGCGACCGGGATACCGCTGCCGCTGGAGACGTAAAGCAGTGTGCCGCGCAGCTTCTCGGCATTGATGACCGGATCGTTGGCGGCCCACAGCGGGCTGTCGTCCGGACCGTACATATTGGTGACGTCGCCGCCGGCCCAGGTTTCGGTGGCCAGCTTGACGAACTGCTTACCGGCCGGATCCGCGATCTGGGCGCAACCGCTGTACGCCGCCACGGACTTCCACAGGCCCGGCTTGGCCTCGGCCAGCTGCAGCACCGAGGTGCCGGAGGTGGACAGACCCGCGAGCGCGTTCAGACCGGTGGAGTGCAGCGCGTCGTCCAGCAGCGGCGGCAGTTCCTCGGTGAAGAAGGTCTTCCACTTGTTCAGGCCCAGCCGCGGATCTTCCTTGATCCAGTCGGTGTAGTAGCTGCCCAGGCCGCCGATGGGCTGGATGACATTGACCGGCTTATCGGCCAGCCAGTCCAGCGCCTTGGTCTGCGCCTTCCAGTTCGCGGTGCCCTCGCCGCCGTCCAGGCCATTGAGCATGTACAGGTTCGGCGCGGGCGTGGACTCATCGGCCGGACGCTGCACATCGACGGTGATATCGCGGCCCATGGCCTGCGAATACACCTTGAAATGCCAGGTACGGCCCTCCTTGACGATCGAGCTGATCGCGGAGGGCTTGGCCGCCGGTTCCGCCGAGGCGGTCGCCCCGAGCATGGTCGTGGACAGCGCAGCGGCGAGGGCCACGGCGGAAACCCGGAGGGCGGTCGCGCTGCGTAGTGCGGAGAGCTTCATCGAACAGTCAAATCCAATCCAGTGGACACCGTCGCCCGTCAGTCGACGGGGAGTTCGGTGCCTTCTTCGGCGATCTTGGCGGCTACTTCAGTTGGAAAAACGTTGCGGAACAGGTACAGGTCTCGGCCGAGCTTCCATCCGGGAGCCAGCGCTACCGCATATCGTTCGAAATAGCCGAGTTGTTTCCCCATAAGAATTAGCTGTTCCGGGCCGGATGCGCCACGCCGCTTCCCGAATTCGAGAAGACGGGCGGCGACCACACCCAAATCCAGCTTGTCCAGGCTGCCCGAGAGCACCGGACCCAGCGCCACAGCGAGCTGTCGCCCGATGGTGGCGTCGTCACCGCTGTCATCGGCGACCAGATCCAATTTGCGCAGTGCCCGGGCCACCGGGCGGAAATCGTTGTCGATGGCGCTGGCGTAGAACAGCGCCCGCACGAATTCGCGCCATTCGGTTTCCATGCGCCCGACAATGCCGAAGTCCAGCATGGCGACCCGGCCGTCGTCGAGCAGCCAGAGATTGCCCGCGTGCACATCGCCGTGGAAGAGCCCGTGCACCGCGACCGATTCCATCCAGGCTTTGACCAGGCGGCGGATCAGTAGTTCCGAATCCGGATGCACGGCGCGGATATCGTCGAAGCGATCGAGCGGCATACCGCGCATGCGTTCCATGCACAGCACGCGCGGCCCGCAGTGCTCCCAATAGACCTCGGGGATGGCGACACTGGTGTTGTCGCCGAACGCGGCCAGATTCTGCCGCGCCCGGGTCTGGTTATCGGCCTCGATCAGGAAGTTGAGTTCGGCGACGGTCGCCTCGTACAGATCGCGAACCACGGCCTGCGCGTTGGCCACTCGCGCGTTCTCGGACCGCTTCTCCAGTGCGCGAGCCAGTTTCATGGCCGCGCGCAGATCCACGATCATGCGCTTGGCGATCTCGGGCCGCTGCACCTTCACCACCGCGGGGCGGCCGTCGGTCAGCACGCACGCGTGCACCTGGGCGATGGACGCCGCCGAGAGCGGTTCATCGTCGAAGGACCGGAACAGCTCCGAAATCGGTTTGCCCAGATCGGCTTCCACGATGGCGCGCGCGTCCGCGGACGGGAACGGGCTCATATCGTCCAGGCAGCGCAGGCAGGCATCGGCGAGTTCGCGCGGGAACGCGCCCGGTGACGAGGCGATCAGCTGACCGAGTTTGACGAACATCGGGCCCAGCGATTCGAAACCGTTCACCACGCCCTCGGCCACGGCCTGTCTGCGCTTGGCCTTGCGCAGGCCGCCGCGTAGCACGCTGCGGGTAACCGATCCGCCCAGTACCGCACCCACGATCGCGGTTCGGCGCACTTCGGAGAACCCGAAGGTGTCCAGATCCGGCCGGATCACCTCGGGCGCCCCCGCCCGCACAGTCATCGGTGAGCTCACGGGGCGCAGTGTATCTCTGTGCCACCCGGTCGGTCCGCTGTGGTGCCCGGCACAGTCGACACACCCGTTCGGTGGTTAGGACCCCGCTATGCCGGGTACCGTGGCTGGCTGGGCCGCGATCCGGCCCGACACTGATGAAGGCGAAAGGCAAGACCGAAGTAATGACGGGTACAGCGGAGAAGCTGGCGGAACTGCGCAAGCTCCTGGAAATCGCCGAAGAACCTTCGGGTGAGAAGGGCATCCAGAAGCGCCGCGCCAAAGGTATCCCCAGTGCCCGAGAACGTGCGCAGATGCTGCTGGACCCGGGCACCTTCGTCGAAATGGGCGCGCTCATCCGCCAGCCCGGCAACCCCAACGCCTATTACGGCGACGGCGTGGTCACCGGGCGCGGTTATATCGACGGCCGCCCGGTCGTGGTGATCTCGCACGATCAGACCGTGTACGGCGGATCGGTCAGCGAGATGTTCGGCCGCCGCGTGCGCGCGGTCATGGATTTCGCCTATAACAACGCCTGCCCGGTGGTCTGCATCAACGACTCCGGCGGCGCGCGCATTCAGGACGGCGTGGCCTCGCTGGCCTGGTACGCCATCATGTGCCGCCTGCAGGAGGACCTGTCCGGCTATGTGCCGATGGTCGCGGTCATGCTCGGCAAATGCGCGGCCGGTTCGGTGTACGGGCCCATCAATATGGATGTGCTTGTCGCGACCGAGGATTCGTACATGTTCGTCACCGGCCCGGAGGTCATCAAGGCCGTCACCGGTTCGGTCGTCACCGCCGAGGAGCTGGGCGGAGCGCGTGCGCTGGAGCAGAACGGCACCGTGCACCACGTCGCCAAGACCGAATCCGAGGCCTTCCAGTGGGTCCGCGACTACCTGAGCTATCTGCCCACCAGCTGCCTGGAGCAGCCGCCGGTGGTCAACCCGGGTCTGGAGCCCGAACTCACCGATACCGATCGCCAGCTCGACAAGCTCATGCCGGATCTGGACAAGACCGGCTATGACATGCACGAGGTGCTGCTGCGCATTTTCGACGACGGCGAATTCCACGAGATCAGCGCGAAAACCTCGGCGAATCTCATTACCGGGTTCGCGCGTGTCGACGGCCGTCCCGTCGGCGTGATCGCCAATCAGCCGCTGGTGCTCGGCGGCGCGCTCGATGCCGCGTGCTCGGATAAGGCCGCGCATTTCATCCGGCTCTGCGACGCGTTCCATATTCCGCTGGTTTATGTCGTCGACACCCCGGGCGTGTTGCCGGGCGTGGACGAGGAGCGCAATCACGTCATCAAGCGCGGCGGGCGCATGTTCCGCGCGCTCATCGAGGCCACCGTGCCGATCGTGACCATCGTGACCCGTAAGGCGTACGGCGGCGGGTACGCGGTCATGGGCTGCAAGCAGCTCGGCGCCGATATCAGCCTGGCCTGGCCGACCGCGCGCCTGGCGGTCATGGGCGCGGAGTCCATGATCCCGATCGTGGGCAAGCGTCAGCTCGAGGCGACCCCGGAGCAGGATCGGGAAGCCGTGCGGCAGGGCATGATCGACTTCTACAACGCCACCGTGGCGACCCCGTGGACGGCGGCCGAGCGCGGCTATATCGACGCGGTCATCGAACCCTCGGCCACGCGGCTGGAGATCCGCAAGGCATTGCAGCTGCTGCGCGATAAGGATGCGGTGCGCAAGCCCAACCCACGCAAGCACAACCTGTTCCCGATGTGATCCGGGAGTGACGAGCCGAACCGCCCCGGTCATCACGACCGGGGCGGTTCTCGTTTCAGCATTCGTTGGGCGCGGGTTCGCCGCCGAGTCTCGCGCCGAGCCAGGCCAGGGATTCCGGATACCCGGTGAAGGCGGCGATGATGTGCTCGCCGATCACACTGCGATAGATCGCGGTCGCCCCCAGCGCGCACTGTTCGGCGTAGAGGTTCTTCGCCCCTTCCGCGGGCACCCAGAATTCCTGCTCACCGTTGTAGATGTACAGCGGCACAGCCGATTTCATACCGTCCATACGGGTGATCGAATAGATCTGCTGTGCCAGCGGACTGTGCAGCGGATCCGGGAAATCGGCGGCGGCGTCCATGGGCAGCTGCAATAGTCCGGGCACGCCGAAGGAATCCATACAGGAGTCCTTCATGACCAGCGCCACCCACTGCGCCAGTTTGTTCATATGCGCCAGAATCTCCGGACGCTCCCGGCCGATGGCGAAGGTGGCGGCCATGAACACCCCCGACGCCAGATTCGCGTTCATGCTGCGCGCCAGGATCTCGTAATCGGCGGGCACGCCGCCCATGGCCGCACCCACCACCACATCGGCCAGTTCGGGCGCGTAGTCGGCCATCAATTTGACCGCGCCCTTGGTGGCGATCGCACCGCCGGAATAGCCGATCATTCCGAATCGACTGGCGCCGAACTCATTCGGCATGGAACCGCGCACCGCGCGAATCGCGTCCAATATCGCGTGCCCGGCCACATACGGTTCGGCATAGGCCATGCGCGGACCCTCGTGGTCGGTGATCAGCACCGCGTAGCCGCGCAGCAACGCCAGCTGGGTGGTCGGCGGCAGATATTCGGCCAGATTGGTCAGATTCGAATAGCCGTGCGCCAGTGTGTAACTCGGATTGCAGTCGCGGCCCAGCGAATTGATCGGCAGATTGTTCACCACCACCGGTCGCTCACCGTCGCCGCCCCACTGTCCGAGCGGGAGCACCAGTGAGGCGATGGCGTACGAGGCCGCGCCGTGCGCGTCGGTGGTCCGGTATTTGAGCTGCACCACCTGGCGCACCGGCATGAACAGCGCGGGGCCGCCGGTGTTGGTGACATCCCGCCAGGCGATCAATTGCCCGGAGCCGAAATCCTCCAGCCGAGCGGGCCATTCGTCCACGAAACCGTCGCCGATGGGTGAGGGCATGGTGGCGGCGCGCAGGGCCGCCAGTTCGGGGGCGAGCCCGCCCGAGTCCACCAGCGGTGTGGCGGGCGCGATGGGCAGTGCGGGCGGCGGCACCACCGAATCGACCCATTGTTGAAATGCGGGGAGCAACCCGGAAACCGGGGAAGCGGATGGGGGTGCATCGGCCGGTTGGGCGTGCGCGACTCCCGCGAATCCGCCGAATATCAAGACGGCAGCGACAATTCGCAGAACGGAGAGCAAGACACCCCCAGCGGAATTCGTGGGCTCGGCGGACCTGGCGAGCGTAAACCCGGTCCGGGTGGCGACACTCCGGGGTGGTCTGTTCGAAGCCGCATCGATACCACACTGTGTCGATCGACTCGTGCGTGTCGCCGAAACGACTACAAAATGTGGCTCTGAGCGTGGAATCCGCTGTCAGGCGCCCGGGCCGCGCGGACGGCAGAATTCGACCGAAACCGGGTATCCCCCGCTCGCGGCGTCGAACGGACTCGATTGCGCGGCGAGATTCTCGGTGATGGTGTGCAATACCTGCCAGCTGAATCCGTTTTCGTCGAACGCATCGCTCCCGAGGGCCACCGCGGCCATTCGAACTCGCATGCGCTCGGCATCGAATTCGAATTCGCAATCGACACAGCTGTCCGGTATCGCGCCGATAATCAGCGCGGTCGCCACCTCGTCCACGGCCACACGAATATCGGTCAGTTCGTCGAGGGCGAAATCACCGATGAGAGCGACCGTTTCGGCGAGGGCGCGCAGCATGATCAGCTGGTCGAGTTCGGCGGGCACCCGAACGCCCACCGTGCCGGTATCCGCCGATGACCGGGTGATCGGATCGCCCATACCTGTCTCCGTCCGCTCCGAACAAGCACTTCATCGGCGAAACGTCGATCGCATGAATTTCCACCGGATAACCGCGTCCGTCATCGTCATCCGGTGCGATACCCGGTCGAGATCTGCCGAAACGTCTGCGTGGCAGATCAATCCGATGGCAGCCGTTCATGCACGGTCAGCAGCAGATGATCGAAGCGGGTACGCAACTCCACCGCCGCGCCGCCCATTTCCGTCGCCTCGGCGATCAGCCGCTCGGAGAGCGTGCGGAGTTTGGTGTTGGTCTCCTGGGATCGCCAGGTGAGCACCCGGAAAGCCTGTTCGGCATTGATGCCGTACACCAGCATGAGCGCACCCTTGGCCTGTTCGATGACCGCCCGGGCGCGATAGAGTTCGGGCAGCGCGTCATCGAGGGTTTCCTGCCGGTGTTCGGCCAGTGTGCCGGTGACATCGATGTAGTAGCCCGCGGTGCCGATCACCCGGCCGCGCTCGTCGACCATATGGTCGCCCACCACGATCACATGATGTTCCGCGCCGCCGGTATCGAGAATGCGGTGGCGGCTGCAGAACGGCTCCTGATTCCGCACCGCGCGGTCCAGCGAGGTGGCGACCTGCTCACGATCCTCGGGGTGTTTATGCGTGAGCAGCAATTCGGTGGTCGGCACGACGGTTCCGGGCGGATAGCCGTGCATGGCGGCCACCTCATCGGACCATTCCCAGCGCTGATCCGCGGACCAGAAGCGAAAGCTGCCGACATGCTGCCGGTGGCCGCCCACCACCTGTTCCAGCGCCGGCGCCGCGCTGCGGTGTTCACCACCCGGGATCACCAGATGATTATCGGCCGCCGGGTGTGCGCGCGGAGCGGATCGGCGACAGCGGAACCGGAATCGCTGCGCCGCTTGCCGATTCAGCTGCGCGAGGTCATCACCGCGTCGAGTTGCGCACTGCTGATCTGCCGCGCCGCGTTCGATACCGAGGTGACCATGCAACTGCCGAACGCACCGCGCCGATCGAACAGCGTGGCCACCCCGACCGCCATACCGCGTTCGCTGAAGTGACTGTCGGCCTCGACGCCGATCTGCGCGCCGTCCGGCATGCGGGACAGCGCCAGGGTCATATCGGTATTGATGAAGCCGATGCCGGCATCGCCCCAATTGGTCATCATGCTGGTGGCCTCGCCGACCAGGGCGGCGCGGGTGAACGGGGAGAGTTCCTCGCCGGTGATCACGCGCATGGGGCTCTGCCAGGTGCGCTTGCGCGCGGTGTTCTCGTGCTCGGTGGGCACCGAGGACCAGTAGCCCGGTTCGGCATCACTGCTGAACAGTGGGATCTGCGGCAGGTCGGTGGTGGGCGCGATATCCAATGCCGGTGGCAGCGGCTCGAATTCGCGATGCCAGAGAGATCCCGCGGGCTGTTCGGAGGGTTGCAGCAGCACCACCGAGGCGCGCGCGGCCATCTTGCCGCCCTGCATGACCGCGACGTCCGCGACGCGAATGCGTTTACCGTCGCGCACCCGGACCATCGGGGTGGTGGTGTGCTCGAAGCGCGCGGCACTGAACATATCCACGGTCAGGCGCACCGGTACGAAACCGTCGGTGGCGTGCTCGCGCTCCAGCTCCCGGGCCATCAGACCGCACAGTGCCGGGCCGACCACCTGGGCCGCGGACCATTGACTGGCCGCGATCGGTGTAGGTACGAACCCGCCGTCCACCTCGTCGAAATACGCCGGCACATCCACCACGGGTCCACCTGTCCAGTTCCGTTGATCAAACCACTGTTCCCAGACCTAACACAGGGATGGAACCGGTTTCAATACGACGGCCCACCGGCGGCCGGTGGCATTTCCCACAACCGGCCCGAATCGGCCGGGCTCAATCGAGCAGGACCGGGCGCAGCCGGGTGGTGTAGACGCCCGCGCGGTCGAGGGCGTCGGTCGCGGCGGTGAGGTCGATTTCCGCCTCCTCGAAGACCTCGCGCGCACCGGCGATACAGCGGCCGGGGGTGAGCAGCGCGGCGATGCCGTCGGTGTCGACGAGCATGCCGGACTCGCCGAGGGCGGCGTAGTCGGCGCGCAGTTCCGCGACGCGTTCGCGCAGCGTGGTCAACTCGCGCAGCAATTGTGCGCGGCGGCTCTCCAGACTGCGCGGATCGGTCATGAATTCCAGTGTGCCGCAAGGACGCACGCTACGCACGCGATCATGAAAATCGCCCGGCGGTGGTATCCGCCGGGCGATTTCGGTTATCGATCACGTCATTGTGTACGCGGGCGCACTAGTCGCGCTGATGCGCGCGCTCGCGCTGCTTGTCGACTTCGGCCTGGGCGCGGGCCTTCTCGGCCTCGGCTTCGTGGGCGGCCGCCTCCCGCTGGGATTCGGCCTTGTCCTGCTGGGCCTGGCCTTCGCCGCGCAGTGCGTCATTGCCGAAGACGGTGCCGGCGGCCTCTTTGACTTTGCCCTTGGCCCCCTCTACGACTCCTTCGACGCCTTCCTGGAAACCGCCCTTTTCGTGCTCGGACAAGAGAAACACCTCCACAGTGTCGGTATTACCTGACAATGCGGCGGTACCCGGGCCCCGGAGGCCGAAACACCGGGCGCCGCAAGGTGACTCGTGTCGATTGTCACCGCACGGGCCGTGATTGGCCCGTGCCGCCGCGGGTATCCCGCTGTAATCGGCGGCCGCGTCGCCACGGAAAGGGTTGCGACCATGACGGGAGACCGGGGGAATTCGGGGGACGAGATTCACGACGGCCCCGGACTCGCCCTGGCCACCGCCGGAATCGTGGCGGTCGCGCTGACCATGATGGTCGCCGGATACGGTTTCACCGGCTGGGCGATTCTCAGCGGGCTGGCGGGCGGGCTCTGCCTATGGACCGGAATAGCGATGATTATCGCTGAACAACGGCATCGGGCGCACTCGCGCGACGATCACAATCGTTCCTGACGATCGCCCGGAAAAGTTAGCTCGCAAACTTTTAGCATCCCGAAATCCCTGGTGGCCATACATATTCGAGGTTGCAGATGTACTTGCATCTGCGCGCAGCACGGTCATAGACTCGAGTGGCAAGGCACCGTAGGGGACAACCAGGGAGCCGAGCGGTGGATCACCGGCGATTCCGCGCCATCGGTTTAACCCTCGGCTTGGCATCAGGGGCGTTCTAATGAATCAGCCAATCAACCTCAGCCGACTCGGGTTTGCCGATAGAACCCGGCCGGAGCAATCATGCTCACATGAGACGGCAACCGCTTTCGTCATTCATCAGGTCGAATCCACTGGAGCGGCCACTCGGTATGATTTCGATATCGAGCGAATAGTCACCACCGCGCACGCGATGGTGAACGACTGGGATCTGCACATGATGCAGCCGGAAGCGTTCTGGCGTATCGCTTCCAGCTTTATCAGGCAGTAGTTCCGGGACGAACAAGAGAACATTCGGCATACGCAGGCAGGGGCCCCCAAAAGGGGCCCCGCAGCCTGTATCCGTAAGTTCCTATTCTCCGATCAGAGCGCGTCGGCGATCTCCGCCAGCAGTTTGCGGGAACGCTCCGGCGCTTCGGCCTGCACACTCAGTTGATCCATGACCTGGCGGTAGAGCTCCAGATCCGCCCGGCGGTCCAGATAGAGCGCGCTGGTCAGCTGCTCCAGGTAGACGATATCGGGCAACTCCATCTCCGCGAAGCGGAGCATTGTGAACGAACTGCCCGCTGCCGCATGACCTCCGGCCGTGTACGGCAGGATTTGAATGGTCACATTCGGCAGCTTCGACAGTTCGATCAACTGATGGATCTGATCGCGCAGCACAGCCGCGCCACCCACCGGACGATGCAGCACCGCCTCGTCGAGCACGGCCCAGAAGCTGGGCGCGCTCGGGCGGGTCAGCAGTTCCTGACGGTGCCGGCGCAGCGATACGCGCCGCTCACCGTCTTCGTCATGGCCGAGTGCGACGATGGAGCGGGCGTAATCGGGGGTCTGCAAGAGGCCCGGAATCAGCTGTCCCTCATAGGTTCTGATGGACTTGGCCGCATACTCCAGGCCGAGGTAGGTCTCGAACCACTGCGGCAGCAGGTCGCTGTAGCGGTGCCACCACCCAGGCTCATTCGCCTTGCGCACCAGATCCAGGAACTGTTCACGCTCTCCGAGATCGTCGACCTTGTAAAGGGTCAACAGGTCTCGGATATCGCGCTCCTTGAATCCAGTCCGCCCGAGCTCGAGGCGACTGATCTTGGCATGGGAGCCGCGGATGTGTTCACCGGCGGCCTCCCTGGTGATGCCGTTCTCTTCCCTCAACTTTCGTAGCTGCCCGCCCACTGCGATACGCAAAGCGGTCGGGCCACGGTCTACGACAGCGGAATTCGCCCGACCGTGAGGAACGGGTTCTGCGATCATGGGGTCCACTCCGATGCTCGGGTTTTCCGGCAGTGGGCCACAACCGCAACCGCAACGTCGCGTTCCACCGCGCCGATTGCCAATGCTACCGCTCAGAGAGCGAGATCGTCGAACTCTCCGCTCTTGGCGCCCAACAGGAAGCATTCGATCTCGGGGCGGGTGTAGACCAGTACCGATCCTTCCGGATCACGAGAGTTTCGCATGGCCACCTCGCCGTTCGCCAGTTTCGCGAGTTCCACGCAGTTACCGCTCGGGTTGCTGAAAGTGCTCTTGCGCCAAGCGAGTTGAGCGACGTCCATGTCGATACGGGTTGCCGGATTGTCCATCATTTCAGACTCCTTGCCAGTACCACCCGTGAGTGGTGTCCCAGTACTTGCAAATGTTCGGTCAAATGTTCTTACAGTTGCAACCGCAAGTAGAACGATAGCACGCGGGTAGCCCGCCATCGATCCCTTGATTTCCGTGAATCCTTTGCAACACAACACCTTTGATCTTGGTCAACGGCGTGGCGATGCGAAGTTGTGAAGAAATTCAGACATTTCATACCGTACGGTCTGCGCCGTAAACGCTTGTGACGTCATGGAACTCGTGCAGGGCAATCTCTGGCGAACACCCCGGACATCCCCCGAGTCAGGCAAAGCGGATGCTCGAATCGACAGCACCCATCCACTGACGGGCGGAATAGCGAACAGTTGCCGGTCGCCCGCGGCCGCCCCCGCGCGGTATGGCAGGGTGGCCGCAAGGTCCCCGCCACCATTCCGGACATTTCGTCACAGTGGCGGATAACGCGTAATCCCATACGCCACAACAACACCGAACCGGACCAATCCCACCGACACGCGTGCTCGAACGTACAGATGTACTTGCATCTGCTCCTTGCACCCTCATAGACTTCGGGACAACCATTCACCCTCGGCCAGAGGCATCCAATGACACAGATGCTCGCCCACAGCACCGATCTCTCCGGTGACGACTGCGATTACGAACCGCGCGGTCTGAATTACCGCCGGGCCCGGACCATTCTGCGCGCACATGATCAACACTTCGCGTGCCGGCAGTATCTAGCGGCCATCGCCTATCTCTCCGCGGACAATGACGTGGACTGAATGCTTGCCCGGGTGACGCGGAATAACTGAATTCTCTTGCGCAATACGGGCTCCGGCGGGTACTCCGGATAGGAAACCGCCGTCACGTGGAGAGCGCCGAGATGATTCTTACTACCGCGCACGACCTGTTGACCCAGGACTATCTGGCCCAAGTCTTCAACCCCACGCCCGAAACCCCGCCTGTCGCAGACAAATTGCTGCGCCTGGTTCGGTATTTCACCTGGTTCGTCCTATTGGCCGGGGTGCTCGCCATCATCTACGCGGGCGGCCGATTCGCCTGGGAGAAGTGGAGCGGCGGTGCGCTCACCGCACCGAAGCAGATTGCCGGGGCACTGGTCGGCGGCGTCATCGCGACCAGCGCGGGCACCATCATGAACGCCGTCATCGGACAGTAGCGCGGCTCCCGGAACCTCCGCACAAAACAACGCCGGGCCGGTCCTGTCGTCTCAGACAAGACCGGCCCGGCGTTCGTCTATATCCGCCCGAACCTACGCCGTCGCGGCGTGCACGGTCTCCTCCACCTCCGGAATCGCGCCGGACAGTTCCTCGAACCGGGCGATCACCTTCTGGTGGTAGAGGCCGAACAGATCCTCGAACAGCGCCAGCTGCGCTTCGCTCGGCCCACTGTCCGATTCCCAGACCGCGACCAGCGCGCGCCAGACCAGCACATGCAGATCCGGCGATACCGCGAAGTAGGCGTCCACCGCCTCGGGCACCTCGAGAATCATCTCGCCGATGGAGTTGAGCACCGCGCGCTGCATACCGTGCCCGAGCGCGGTGAGCAGTCGCCGCAGCAGGTTCAACTCGATGCGCAGCATGCGGTGCGGATCCGGATCCGCGCCGCGCGCAAGGGTTTCCAATTCGTCGATATCGGCCTTGAGTTCGCTCGGATCGACCGCGCGTTCACTGCCGGTGTAGGCGAGCAGCGCCTCCAGGGCGATACCGCGCTCCTCCTCGACGATATTGCCGAACATCTCCGCGGCCACCTCGGGCTCGGGCATGGAGAGCCGGAACAGTCGCCGGTACACATCCACACCGCCCTCGGCGCGCACATCGCGGATCACGAATCCCTTACCGCGATGCGCGTCCACGAAGCCGTACGACTCGAGCCGTCCCAGAATCAGTTGCGCCGTCGCACGATTCAGATCGAACTCGTCGGCCACCTGTCGAACGGACGGCATGAGTCCACCGGGCGTGTACTGCCCGGATGCCACCCGCCGTGCCAATTCGTCGGCGACGTCGGCGACGACCGTCCGGTCTCCCATCGTGTCACCTCTCCACATTCTGATTCACGTCCCAGACAGTGTATGTGTTCAGTCGGACAACTGCACAAGTGTTCGCACTGCCCATATCAGCCAGTGACACAATCTTGTCGGTCTAGGTACTGCCGGATTTCGCCAATAGGTCCGAAATAGTGACAAAGGTGTAGCCGCGCGCCTTCAATCCGGCGGCGATCAGCGGGATGGCGGCCAGGGACGCGGCCCCGGATTCGTACATGGCATGCAGCAGGATGATCGACCCCGGCCGCACGTTCGCCAGCGTCTCGGTCACGATCTGCTCGGTGGTCGGCCGCTTCCCGGAGTCGGGCTCCACATCCCACATGACCGTGGTGCGGTCGTGGTCGGACAGGTACATGGGCAGCCCGAAGAGCTTCTTGCCATTGGGCGGACGCACCGTGACGGTCCCGCGGTAACCGGTCTTCGCGATTTCGGCGTCGGTGCGCTCGATTTCATCGCGCACGGTGCCCGGCCCGACCAGAATCATCCGCCGATGCGTATAGGTGTGATTACCGATCTCATTGCCCGCCCGCGCGATTGCCGCACCCTGGTCCGGATGCGCGGCGAGTTCGGAGCCGATGAGATAGAACGTGGCCGGAATTCCGGCGTCCGCCAGGGCTTTCAGCAGCTGCGGCGTGCGTTCGGTCGGCCCGTCGTCCAGGGTCAGGGCCACCACGGGTTGATCGGTGTCCACCCGGGGGACGATTCGCCCCGCCACCTGATAGGTGCGCGAATTCATCAGCACGTAGAGCCCGGCCGCGGTCAGCAATAGGACGACCGCGCCCAGGGCGGAACCGAGGAACAGCTTGCGGCGCATGCGAAATCCTTACGCGTCGTGATCGGTGACGGTCCGCTCCAGGTTCGCGCCCCAGTGTCCGGCCCACTGCCACAACGGTTTCAGCGCCGTCCCGAGTTCCTTACCGGCGGTGGTCAATTCGTATGACTTATCCGCCTTCTTGACCACCACGCCGGCTTCGGTCAGGCGCTGCATGCGCACCGAGAGCATGCTCGACGAGCAATTGCCCATGCGGCGGCGCAGCTCCAGGAATCCGAGCGGTCCGGGTTCGAGTTCCCAGACCACGCGCAGCATCCAGCGCTGGCCGAACAGTTCCATGGCGGCCAGTGCGGGGGCGGGCGGTTCGCTTGCGCTTCTCATTCAGAACCACCATATTGATTCTAAATCAGAAGCACTCGTCGGGGTTGGAGGAACGGATATGAAGCGAATCGTGTTGATCACCGGTTCATCTCGCGGCATCGGCGCGGAGACGGCCCGGGTGCTGGCGGCGCGCGGCGACCACGTCGTGGTCAACTACCGGGAGAAGCGCAAGCGGGCCGAAACCATCGCGGCGGAGATCCGGGCCGCCGGTGGCAGCGCGTCCACCGCGGGCGCGGATATCGCGGACCCCGGCAGCGCGACCGCGCTCATCGACAGCGTCGTATCCGAATTCGGGCGGCTGGATGTGCTGATCCTGAACGCCTCGGGCGGTTTGGAACGCGATGCCGCACCCGATTACGCCATGGCACTCAACCGGGACGCCCAAGCCCACCTGACCCGCACGGCACTACCCCATCTACCGCGAGGCGGTCGCCTGGTCTTCGTCACCAGCCACCAGGCCCACTTCTCCCCCACCCGCCCGGTCCCCACCGGTTATGAACCCATCGCCGCCAGCAAGCGCGCGGGTGAAGACGCCCTGCGCGCCATGGTCCCCGAATTCGACAGTCGCGGAATCACTTTCACCGTGGTGTCCGGTGACATGATCGACGACACCATTATCGTCCGGCTGCTGGAACGCCGTGATCCCGACGCCGTCACCGCCCGCCGCGATCAGGGCGCGCTCCCCACCATCGAGGATTTCGCGACCGCGATAGCCGACGCGACCATCGCTCCCGCGCCGGACAACCACACCGTCTACGTCGGCGGCCAGGACTTCCCACTGCTGACCCCGGCACCCTGACCTCGGGTTGCGGGCGTGGCGGAGGCGTCAGCGGGCGTCGGCCGCCAGTCCGATCCCGAGGCCGATCAGCACGGCGGCCAGCGCTCGTTCGACCCGCTGCCGGATCTCGGTGCGCCGCAACCAGGTTCCCGCCCGATCGGCGGCCAGGACGATGCCGACGCACCACAGTGTGTCGATCACCAGCTGGATGGCGGCCAGAATGATGACGGTCGGCAGGACGGGGCCGGTGCCGGGCAGGAATTGCGGCAGGATCGTCAGCCCGAATACCGCGGCTTTCGGGTTGGCGGCAATCGAGACCAGTGACGCGCGGAAAGCCGCCGCCGGGGTGTGCCCGCCCGGCAATACCGAGGTGAGCGCGGTGCCGAACGCCTGCTCGGCCTTCGAACTCCGCGCGCTGCGGGCACTGCGCCAGGCTTGAATCCCCAACCAGATCAGCATGGCCGCGCCGAGAATATGAATTCCCACGCTGAGCACCCGGTTCGCCACCAGCAGCGCAGACAATCCGGCCCCGCCGGCCAGCGTCCAGCCGAATACGCCGATCTCGTTTCCCGCCACCGCCGCCAGCCCGGCCTTACGGCCGTCGCGCACCGAGCGCTGCAGGAACAACGCGGTGGCCGGACCCGGCAGGGCGGCCAGAATCAGACAGGCGAGCATGAACGCGGGAAGGACCTGGACCCAGTGCGGCATCAGCCGATGCTGACAGGTGCGCCCGCACGCCGCCACCCGTTTCGACGGCCGGGCGGGAGTACGTTCGGGTTGGGATAGGTGGAGCGGAGGAGGTGCGCGGTGGTGGATGACGTGGAGAAGCGATGGCGGCATCCGCGAACCTTTCGGCGGGCGGCACGCTATGTACTGATCGTGCTGGCGCTGGCGGCGGTGGTGGGTGCGGGGGCCACGGTCTGGGCCGCCGCACGGGAGCGGTGTCTGGACGCGGACACGATGCTCTGTGACAGCGCGTCGAAATTGGCCGTCGGGCTGGGTCCGGGGCTGGTGTTGCTGTTCGGTGGCATCGGGGCGTTCGTGCTGACCCTGCGGGAGTGGCGGGCCGGTGGGGCCTGGCCGATCTGGCAGGGAGCCGGATGGTTCCTTTTCACGCTGATGGTCGCGTATCTGGCCATCGCGGGTGGGTCCGCCTGACCGCTCAGAGGGGACAGCGCGCCGTGCTGTCCGCGGAGACATCGTGATGGTCGAACGGGGTGCCGTGAATACCGACGCGAGCGGCCAGGAACTTCGCGACCTTGATATTGCGCTCCCAGAACGGATCCGAACCCGCCGTGCGGCGCGTCATGCGGCGGCGGGCACCGGGTAGCCGATCATCGACTGCGCGCAGGCGTACGGCAACGGTGGTGGCGACCGCGGTCGCGTCCATCCACGGCCGGACCGGAACATCACGAAGCGGGGTGTCCGCCAACAGGGTTCGCACCAGCGGTTCGCTGCTGTAGAACGCCAGCGCCCCCACCATCGGCGCGGTGGCCGCGATGCGCGCCCGGCCCGGCAGCGAGCGATCGGCGAAGACGCGGGTCGCCGCACCGGCCATGGCGGCGGTGCGCTCAGGGGCGACACCGGCGGTGGCGACCATATAGTCGACCATTTCCATACCTTCGGCGGCCGAGCGCGGGATGAGTTCGTCGGCAACGCCGAAACAGTGCGCGATATAGGCCCAGTAGTGCATGACGGCATCGAGTTGCGCTGTGCTGCAGCGCCTCCCGTGCACGTGGTCGAAGCAGATCGGGGTCAGGCCGAAGGTGACGGCCGCGCCCATCGTGGTGGCATTGGAGATCGGATTGCCGTGCAGCGCGAAATGCTCCGCGCCCCAGCGGCGGCGCAGCATGGCCCGCACCTGGGCGTGCATGAGCCGCACCCGCACGGTGTCGTGCAGGATCGGTGAGCGGCGTTCCAGGGCACCGGGTTCGGTGACGCTGCCGAACCACACCGAGGTTTCGAGATTGCGGCGGTAGGGATCTCGTACGAAGCGCCCCGTCTCCCCCACCGCCGAGGCGACTTCCGCGCCGACGAAGGTGCCCATGAAGTCCTGAACGCCCATGGCCATTTTCCCGGCGGTGGAGACGTTGACCCAGAGCCGCCGCCCGTATTCCCACAGGTCCGGGTCGTACCAGTCCGGCGGATTGTCCACGCCCGCGAAGAGATTCACGAGTTCGGCAGGCGGATCGTCGACGCTGTCGATGCCGTGCGCCAGCGCCCGATTCAGCATGCGCCGCCCGCCCGCGGTACCCAGCCGGCGGAAGGCCGCCACCACCTCGTCCATGGGTTCATCGCCCTGCCAGAGGTGATCGGCCATGAGCCGGGTGCGGGGTGTCTCGCGGGGCTCGCGGAATACCGGCATCCACGGTGAGAGCATGGCCTTACGCGGTTCGTACCAGAGGTCCGAGGCCACCGCGCGTCGCGGCGGCGGCCGCAGCGGCATGCCCGCGCGGTAGTAGTAGTCGTAGGGGTGCGTGGTCGCGGGCTGGGGATCGGTCTGTGGCCGCATTGCTCAAAACCCTGTCAGCTGACGGAATGTGGTGACCGCGTCCGTGCCGGAATCGGCGTGGACCGGGCAGTAGTGCTTGGGATCGGCGCGATGTTCGGGTGCGGGCCAGAGCGCCCGAGGCGCTTCCGGCGGCGGTAACCCGCCCGGCCGTTTCCCGGCGGCGCGGCGGCGTGCGGCGCGAATGCGCGGGAACGCGTAGTTCACCTCGGCCGGGGTGATGCGATTGGCCGCCGACAGGGCCCGGCACAGCCGATCGAAGAGCCATTGATCGCGTGCGGTCCAGGTGAAGCCCATGGTGCGGCGGATGGCGGGATCGCACAGTCCGACGGTGACGAATTTGACCAGTCGCCCGCCGCCGGGGCGAATCAGCTTCTCCCACAGTGGTTCCGGAAGCCGCCGCAGCACCGGGAACGGCGGAACGGGTGCGTGATCGATCAGGTTGAACACATCCCAGGCGGCCCTGGTGGGTTCGAGGGTGTCCCGGCACATATCGCGCCAGTACCGCTGGAAGGCGGGCCAGGATTCCGGCACCACCCGCATGCTCATGCCGTACAGCTCGTACCAGCGGTAATGCTCTCGCCAGAGTTGTTCGCGCTCGGGCGCGCTCAGCCCGCCCATGAAGAGTTCGGCCGTGCGCAGGGTCTGCACGAAGAACACCGCGTGCGCCCAGTAGAAGGTCTCCGGATCCAGCGCGTGATAGCGGCGGCCCTGTGCGTCGACGCCTTTGATCTCGCGGTGGTATCCGACGATCTCCCGTGCGGTGCGCCGGGCGTGCGGTCCGTCGAAGACCACCCCGAGAATCGGATAGGCCGAACGCAATACGCGCTGATACGGCTCGCTCGCGATATCGGAATGGAATTCCACGCCCGCACCGAGTCCGGGGTGCATGTTCTGCACCATGCCCATGAAGAATCCGGTCGGCGCGTAATACAGCGACCCGAAGATTCGCCATGTCAGCGAATCCGGTCCCAGCGGTTCCGGTTCGGGGCGCGGGTCGCTTCCGACCTCGGCGTGTGTCACCATGGCCACAGGCTGACACGAATATTTACTCGCATTCAATTCGCGTTCCGAACCGCAGTGGAAATGACATGCCACCGAAGCGACAAGTCCCGAAATCGCCTGCCGCACCCCGGAAAACGCCGCGGCAGGACCGCTCGCGCGCCATGGTCGGGCGGATCGTGGACGCCGGTGAGCTGGTGCTCATCGCGCACGGTTACGACGGCTGTTCCACCAATCGGGTCGCCGAGGCGGCGGGTATCAGTCCCGGATCGCTGTATCAGTACTTCCCGAACAAGGACGCGGTGGTGGCGGCGGTCATCGAGCGGTACACCGGTGTGGTCGCCGAGCGGGTGCGCGCCCGGGTGGTGGCGAATATGACCCGCGATCCGGAAATCGCGGTGCCCGAAACCATTTCCGAACTCCTGGACGCCCTGGGCACCCATCGCGAACTGCTGCGCGCGGTGGTGGAGCAGACCCCGCGACTGTCCTCCGGCGCGACGGTGCTGGCGTTCGAACAGCAGATCGGCGAATTGGCGCGGCTGGGATTGTCCATGCGCTCACGCGCGGTTCCGCCCGATGTCGATTTCGACGCGGCCGCCTGGATGCTGGTGCGCGCGGTGGAACATCTCACCATTCGATATCTGCTCGATGATCCGCCGATCCCGCGCGAACGCTTCCTGGCCGATATCACCCGCCTGGTACTCAATTACTTTCGCGAGCCGCGACCGCGAGCCGAACGCGAGTAATCCGGCGGCACTACAGCGCGAGCAGCAGGTCCACCGCGCGGGCTGCGCTCTGTGCCGCGCTCTCCATGGTGGCGGACCAGTCGGTGCTGGTCCAGTCGCCCGCGAGCACGAGCGTCGGTATCGAGGTGCGCTGGCCCGGGCGCAATCCGTCGGTGCCGACCACCTGCGAGAAGGTGGCGCGCGGCATCGGAACCACCTGCGCGTACAGCACTTCGGCGTCGGCGGCGGCCGGATAGTAGCGGCGCAGCAGTGCCATCTGCTCGTCCACCACTTCGTGGCTGGGTTTGTGCACCTGCCCGTAGGCCCCGCTGGTGGTGAGGCAGTACAGCCACCCGTGTTCGGTGCGGCGCCCGTGCATGCGCTGCCGATCGAAGACCTGGTCGATGACATCCGCGCCGCCGATCAGCGCCTCCATCGCGGCTTCGGTGCCCAGTGGGCGATCCAGGTACAGGTTGGTGCTGACGATCGGGGTGTACCCCAATTTATCGGCGGCCGAATAGATCTCATCGTGTTCGGGCAGTTCGTCCAGCAGTCCGCCGAGATAGGAGTTGGGTACCGCGCACACCACCGCATCGGCCGCGATGACATCGCCATCGGCGAGCGTCACGCCGGTGACAGCACCCTTCGAGATCCGAATCCGCCGCGCCACAGCGCGATAGCGCACCTGCACGCCGTACCGGTCGAAGACCCGGTGCGCCCCGGTGACGAAGAGCGTATCGAGATCGGTGGTCGGATAGCCGATGCTGACCGCCCGGCGATGCTTGACGCCCAGTCGAATTCCGGTGGCGAGCACATCGGCGAAGACCTTGGCCGATTCCTGCCGCACCGGTTCCGCGGCGATGCCGAGCGCCAGCCAATCCCACAGCGCCTCACGCGCGGTGGCGGGCATGCCGAGCCGCCGGAACCATTGATCGGTGGTGAGATCGGCCAGATCGGCGGGCTGACGCAGACTCTGCCAGCCCATGCGCATGGTGGCCATCGCGGCCCGGGCCCGATCGCCCGCGCTCGCATCGGGGTGCGCGCCGAGTAGCGAACGCAGGGCCTGAAAACCCTTGGTGCCCATGGTCGTGGTGCGCCCACCCGGCCACCGCAGCACGCCCCGATGCGGGAATTCCACGTAATCGCGGGTGCCGACGCTGGTCAGGTACCGGAACAGGTGGTCATAGCCGCTGGCGATGACATGCTGCCCGTTATCCGGAATATCGTGCAGCGCGGGCACTTCGAGCGCATGGGTGCGCCCGCCGAGCCGGCCGCGCCGCTCCAGCAGTGTGACCTGTTTACCGGCCTCGGCCAGCCACACCGCGGAGGCCAGGCCCGCGAGCCCGCCTCCGATCACCACATACTGTCGCGGATCGTTCATGCGTGCTCCCGGAGCCATTGCCTTCACTGGCAAGGTAGTCCTCCGGGAGCGCCGACATGCCGTGTTCGGCTGAAACGTGTTGCTGTTAAACGCTTTCAGGCTGGGCGTTACGCCGGGTCAGCAGCGGATACGCGGCGCACACCAGCACGCCCCAGACCACTCCGACCACCACCGCGGTGCGACCCGATTCGGTGAAGAACAGCAGCACCACGACCAGCGCCAGGAAGGCCAGCGCCACCGCGGAGGTGAACGGCGCACCGGGCAGCCGGTAGTCACTGGCCGGGAGCGCTCCGGCGCGCACGCGAGCGCGATAGATCATGTGGCACACCAGGATCACGCCCCAGACGAAGATGATGCCGATGGTGGACACCGAGGTGACATACCCGAACGCCTTCTCCGGCGAGAAGTAGTTCACGCCGACACCGATCACCATGACCGCCGCCGATACCGCGATTCCGGCCGCAGGCACCGAACGAGAGCTCAACTCGCCCAGCCCCTTCGGGGCCTCATCGCGCTGGGCCAGACTGCGCAGCATGCGCCCGGTCGAGTAGATGCCCGAATTGCAGGAGGACAGCGCCGCCGTCAACAGCACGAAATTGATGATGGCCGCCGCGCCCGGAATGCCGATCTGCTCGAACACCTCCACGAACGGACTGCGACCCGAATGGAAGGTGCGCCAGCTGGACACCGACATGATGACGATGAGCGCGCCGATGTAGAACAGGCCGATGCGGAACGGCAGCGTATTGATCGCCTTGCGCAGCGTCTTCTTCGGATCGCGGGCCTCACCGGCGGTCACGCCCACCAGTTCCACACCGACGTAGGCGAACAGCACGATCTGCAGCGCCAGCAGGGCCTGGCTGAACCCGTTCGGGAAGACGCCGCCGTCGTTCCACAGGTTGCTCACGGTCGGGTTGGCGGCGTGGCCGAACCCGAACAGCAGTACCCCGATGCCGATCAGGATCATCGCGATGATGGCGGTGACCTTGATGGTGGAGAACCAGAACTCGCCCTCGCCGAAGAGCTTCACCGACACCAGGTTCGCCACGAACATGACCCCGAGCACCACCAGCGCGGTCACCCACTGCGGGATGTCGAACCAGTACTGCACGTACTTGCCCGCCACGGTGATCTCGGCCATGCAGGTGGCGACCCAGACCGCCCAGTAGGTCCAGCCGGTGGCGAAGCCCGCGAAGCGGCCCAGGAATTCATTCGCGTATTCGGCGAAGCTGCCGGTGACCGGGCGATAGGTGAGCAGTTCGCCCAGTGCCCGCATGATGACGAAGATGGCCAGGCCCGCCGCGAGGTAGGCCAGAATGAGTGCGGGACCGGCCTGTTCGATGGCGCCGCCCGCGCCGTAGAACAATCCGGTCCCGATGGCCCCGCCGATCGCGATCATCTGGATGGTGCGCGGGGATAGTCCGCGCGAATAGCCCTCGTCGGTGGTGGCCGCGCCGGTCTCGGTGACCCGCGCCTGCCTGTCCGATGCAGTCATACGTTCCTTCCACGAGCGAGCGGCCGCACCGCTGAGCGGCGTGGTTCACACCGCGTCACGTGGGCCGCGCCGAGCTAACCGGCGGGTTGCCGCACTCGGTCCAACGGCGTGTCACGCTACCGCAGAGGTATCGCGCGTCACAGGCGGCGGGCCGCCAGCGCTGGTGAGGAAGGTGCGGGATCTACCGATCGGTAACCTCAGGCGTCGAGATCATCGACCAGTTCCAGTCCGGTGACGATCTCGGTCTCGATCCGAATGACATGGTCCATCGGCATATTGATCCACGGGTCCAGCAGCGTCTCGTAGCGCTGGGTCTGTTCGGGATCCATCACCACCCGGGCCACGCCGGTGACGATGACGCTCCAGCCGCGCCGGGTGTGCTCATCGAAGTCGTCGGCCTCGTACGCGACGATCTGCCCGTCACCTCGCAGCAGACTTGCGCCCAGATTCGCCCGCACTACGACAGCGTCCGGTTCGACAATATGGTTCACGGGCCTGATGATCGGAAGTCCGCGACGCGAGAAAACGATTCGGCCGTATTGTGCGCTTGCCAACCGCTCGAGTGAATCGGCAGCCGAGAGTTCGCGCAGCTTTCGTGACCCTTCGCCGCCCATTCCTCCGATTGTGGTCGCTTCTTCGGAATTTGGCCAATTGTGTTGCCGCAACGCAATGTTCATAGGCCGGGCTCAGTGCACCGGAGGTACTTCCACCTGCGCCGGAGCCTTGTCCGTGCGCAAACCTTTCCAACTCGGCATACGGAGCCGGGCGCCCGCGAATTCGCGATACTGCACATCGCCCACCAGGATCGGATCCACCCAGTGCCAGCGGCCCGCCGCGGCTTCCGGCGGCGCCGGGTCGAAAGGGCTTGTGACGACCTCGATTTCATCGAGGGTGCGGCGAATAATGCGCCGGGCGGTCTGGGTGAAGCCGGTGCCGACATTGCCGATGTAGGCGAATCGACCGGTCTCGTCGTATGCGCCGAGGACCAGCGAACCGAACGTGGGAGCCATCGCACCGGTCCCCGGCGTCCAACCGGCAACCACCACTTCGGTAGTGCGCCGCAGCGGTGTCTTGATCCAGGCGGGCGATCGACGGCCGGGCAGATACACCGAATCGACGCGCTTCGACACGATGCCCTCGAGGTGATGGTCGCGAGCCGCATTCAGCAAACTGTCCGCATCCATATCGAGCCAGTGCGGCGGGGCGGAGAGCGGGTCGGTGAACTCCAGTCCGGCCAGTATGTCCCGGCGCGTCAGATACGGCTCGGGCATGGTGTCGCGATCCCCCAGCGTGAGGATGTCGAAGGCGAAGAACCGTACCGGAACCTCCGCGACGAGCTGTTCACCCGGCCGCGCCACATGCATGCGCCGCTGCAGCAGCCCGAAGGAGGGCGCGCCGTCCGGCCGCTGCGCCACGATCTCGCCGTCCAGGATCAGAGATCCCTTACCCGCCAAGGTCTTCAGCGCGGCCACCAACTCCGGATAGGACGAGCCGACGGAGTTGCCGTTGCGACTGTAGAGCGCGCACTCCCCCGCCGCGCACACCGCGATGATCCGCACCCCGTCCCATTTCATCTCCACCGCCCACCCGGGCTCGTTCGGCGGCGTACCGCCGACCGCCAGCATGGGGGCCGGGACACCGGACAGCGGCCAGACCACGGCGGGCCGCTACCCGCGCAGACAATCGGGCAATGGGGACATGCCCCGGAGTTTGCCGCTCGATTGCCATTCCGGGCGGGCGACCCGCCGGGAGCGATCCCTTCGTTACCGCGTCACCGCGCTACTGAGCCGAGATGCCCTGCTGACGCAGCACATCCAGCACCTCGCCGTAGCTCAGCGAGGAGTTCACGGTGAGGGTCTCCGAGGACTTGTCGGCGTTCACCGCACTGGTCGAGTCCATCCCGCGCAGTGCGCGTTCGGCCTGATCGGCATCGGCGGAGAAATGCGGGAGTTGGAATGTGTAGGCGCTCATACTGTCTGCCTTCCGGGTGGATTTCGCGAACACTTCCGCAATGACCGGCGAGCCGCCCGGCAAACCCCGGCGCGTCGCCCAGCCAAACCCGGACAACCCCGCGTCCTGCGGGTTTGTTGTGCCGTACCGCGGGAATAGCGACAGTATGTTCACCATCATCGGGCTCATCGCGCTGGTCGCGGCCGTGGCCGTAGGGGTCGCGGGGATAGTCGCCAACAGCGGCGGAAGCCATCTGCTCTCCGGCGGTTTCACCGTCTTCGGTCATAACTACACGGGCTCCTCGGGCCTACTTTTCGCGTACGGCATCCTCATCGGCGCCGTCGGTACCTGCGGGCTCATCATGCTGCTGGCGGGCACCTGGACCACCTCCCGCCGCGGTATCGCCGCACGCCGGGACCTGAGACAGTCGCGGCGCGAAATGGCCGCCGCGCGAAAGGAATTCGGTACACCCATCCCGGATACCGCGCCCGCCAGGCCGGTCGCGGCGAAGCCCGTGATGGCGAAGCCGGCGCCCGCCGCCGCCCCCGCACAGCAGCCACAGTGGTCGATGAACCGCTTCCTGCGCCGGCCGTCGGCCGACACTCCGGCCAACCCCGCAACAACCTCCAAATAGGAATTCGTCATGATTGTTCTCGGACTCGTCCTGCTCGTCATCGGCTGGCTCGTCGGCATTCCGCTGCTGACCACGCTCGGCATCATCGTGCTGGTGGCCGGTCTGGTGCTCTGGGCGCTCGGCTCGGTCGGCCGTCCGGTCGGCGGCAGGCGCTGGTATTACTAACCCTCATTGACAGCATTGACAGCTCGCGACCGCCGCGAGGCCCATCCGATAACGTCACCACCATGAGTGTGACTGTGCTCGTTCCGGATGATTACGGCCTCGCGGCGGTCGCGCGTCTGGAGGGCGTGCGGGCGTTGCGTTTCCGGCTCGGGGAGCCCTTGCCCGCCGGGGCCGAGGAGGCCGAGGTGCTGGTGCCCGGGTTCCTGGTCGGCCCCGAAGCGGTGCATATGACCTGGGAGCTGCCGAAACTGCGACTGGTGCAATTGCTCACCGCCGGTGCGGAGGCGTGGGTCGGGAAGGTGCCCGAAGGGGTCATGCTCTCGATCGCGCGCGGTGCGCACGGGGCGAGCACCGCCGAATGGGCGATGACCGGATTGCTCACGGTGTACCGGGAATTCGTGGAGTTCGCGGCGGCGCAGCGCGAGCACCGGTGGACCCAGCACCAGACCGACACCCTGTCCGGGAAGCGAATTCTGATCGTGGGCGCGGGCGATCTCGCCAATGAGCTGGAACGCAAGCTGCTCGCGTTCGACGCCACGGTCGCCAAGGTCGGCACCCGGGCACGGACGGGCGTGCACGGGGTGGACGAATTGCCCGGGCTGCTGGGCGATTTCGACGTCGTGGTGCTGATGGTGCCGGTGACCGCCGCGACCACCGGCATGGTGGACGCGCGATTCCTGTCCCGCATGGCCGACGGCGCGATCCTGGTCAATGCGGCACGCGGTCCGGTGGTGCGCACCGACGCGCTGCTCGCCGAGCTCGAAAAAGGCCGTCTGCGCGCGATTCTCGATGTCACCGATCCGGAGCCGCTGCCCGCGGGGCATCCGCTCTGGGATGCGCCGGGTGTGCTCATCACCCCGCATGTGGGCGGCAGCAGCCGGGGCAGTCAGCAGCGCGGCTGGGCCATCGCGGTCGAGCAGATCGGCAGATATCTCGCGGGTGAGGCGCCTCAGCACCTGGTGCACGGCGAATACTGAACCGGGAGGCGCGGCGAATACCGCTCCGCGCCCGTACATCTCGCGATCAGCGGCTGCCCCTGGCAGCTCAGCGACCGTCCCCGCCGGATCAGCTACCGTCCCCGCCGGATCAGGGTCAGAGGCTGTCCTTGCCGATCGGCCGGTTCATCGACCGCCATTCCCGGTCCCAGCGCGAATTGCGCCGGGTTTCCAGCACGGTCCCGGTGATCCACACCGTCGCCGCTGCGGCACACCAGCTTTCGACCAGAATGGCGAGCCCGGTGCCGACGCCCTCGGCCGCGGCCGCACCCGGCCGTGCGGGTGCGATGGTGGGGTTGCCGTCATTGCCGATCCACAGCGGCACCGTACTGCCCACGGTCTGCGGTGCGGGCACGTCGATGGTCGCGATCACGGTGTGCCCGTCGTGATTCCAGGTCGCGGGCGCCTGATACCGGTCCTGGTGCACCCCGTACCGATCGGCCGCCGGCAGCCGCAGCGTCTCCCCGGTGAGCGTGGCGTCCACATGCTCCTTACCCGCGTCCTGTGCCGCGATCCGAGCCGCCGCCCCGGTGTAGCTCACGGTCCCGATCGCACCCGATACCGGTATCGCCACCACGACGGCCGCCACCGCCAGCGCCCGGACCACCACCTCGAATCGATCCGAAAACCGCATGAGCGGATTGGGATTCCACGGCCGGACCCGCCAGGCCCGCACCGACGTGGGAGGACTCTCCGACACCAGGACCACCTCCTCCACGGCGTCGCACTACCTTGATATCGGTAGCCATACCCACTCTGATACCCCTCGAAAAGCGGATTGTCCAGCGGGAACTCGGATTCGGCGGGTGAGGCGGACGATCGGCGCGCGGATCACCACCGTGTTCGCGATTCGGGCCCTGCACCAAGCGGCCGATCCCCGGACGGACGCGACCACCACATGCCCTCGCCCCGGGTCAGACCCGGCAATCGCTGTTCGGCAGAGCGGACCCGGCGCGCGGGAAGGGTTCCGGTGAGCTGCCAGCCGGTCGCGCCGGGCACGGTGTCCTCGATATCCGCGCCGAGTTCGGTGAGACAGGACAGGACCGGTGCGATCGTGTCGGCGGGGAACTCGGCCTCGAAGGCGTGGCAGGGCTCGTAGATTTCGGTTCCCGCGGCGTCGAGGGCACGGGCGAGCACCACCGGTGTCAGCGCGCGGAAGTCACCGGCGGTGCTGAGCGGGCCGACGAAACCCGAACGGGTCAGGGTGACAACGCAATCGGTGACGGGCCTGCCGTGTGGTCCGGTGCGCAGCGTGGCCTGCACCGTCTCCTCGATGGCGCAGTGGAAGGCGTGCGGTAGCGCGCCCAGCTCGGTCTCGTAGCGAAAGGCGGTACCGGATCCGATGGGCGCTGGGTCGACGCGCAATCCGATGGTGGCCCACCAGCCGCCGGGGCTGGGTGCGCGCCTGCCCATTTCCTCGCAGGATTCGCCGCTGTCGCGCGGTCGTTCGAAATAGGCGGGGCGGAAGGGTTCGAAGATCGCGGCTATGCCGAATTCCTGTGCCAGGGTCGCGGCGATGATCTCCTGCTGGATCTCGCCGTACAGCAGTAGTGCGGTGCCGCCGCCGGGTGCCGCGGTCGCGTGGATGAAGGGGTCCTGTTCGGACAGTTGTCGCAGGGCCAGGTGCAGGCGGGCCGCCGCGCTCGGATCGGCGGACCTGACCACCGTGCGGAATGTCGGTGCGGGAAAGTGTTGTGCGGCACTGTTTTCCGAACCCTCGGCACCGATCCAATCCCCCACCCGCAGTTCGGCCGGGCCGCTGATTCTGGCGATGCCGCCCGCGCGCAACCGGTCGGCGGCAGGCTCGCCGATGACCTCGACGGCGGTGATCCGGCCGGTGTACGAACTCTCGGTGCCATCCGGGTCGCGGCGACGCATGATCACCTGCTGACGCGGGATCACCGTTCCCGCGAACAGCCTCAGATAGGCGGTTTTGGCACCGGATGGTCCGCGTTCGAGCGCGAACACGATGCCCTCGGGATCGGCGGTCTCATCGCCGGGGTGCGGGCGCAGCAGCGCGGTCATACCGTCGATGAGCGCGCCGATGCCCTGACCGCTGATGGCCGAACCGAAGTACACCGGATGGGTGCGGCCCGCGTCGACGCTGTCCGCGAACGCGGTCCACAGTTCGGCGGGGGTGGGGTCCGGCCCGTCGACCAGGCGATCCAGCCAGGCGTCATCGGTGTCGGCGAGCAGCTCCGACAGGCGAGCGGTGAACTCCGGGGCCGCAGGTGAGACCGCGAGTGCGCGGGCCGATCGGGTGCCGAGGTCGCACACCTCCGTCATGGGGATCAGATGCGGTGTCAGCCACCGCCGAATATCGTCGAGCAGTTCGTCCCGGCGCGCACCACGCCGATCGATCTTGTTGACGAAAAGTACTACCGGCACGCGCATTTCGCGCAGCGTGCGCATCAGGCGGCGGGTCTGCGCCTGGACGCCCTCCACCGCGGACAGCACCAGGATCGCGCCGTCGAGCACCGCGAGCGCGCGATCCACCTCCGCGATGAAATCGGAGTGCCCGGGAGTGTCGACCAGATTCACCTGGACGTCGTCGGCGGTGAAGGACACCACCGAGGAGCGCACGGTGATACCGCGCTGACGTTCGATCGCGCCGGTGTCGGTGCGGGTATTGCCCGCGTCGACTGCACCGAGCACGTCGATGACGCCGGTATCGAACAGCAGGCGTTCGGTCAGGCTGGTTTTACCGGCGTCAACATGCGCCAGGATGCCGATATTGAGGGTGTGCCGAATATGCATGGGAGTCGAAGTCCTCGAAAGTCACCGTCCGGTAAGGGATTTGGGGTGTATCGAGGAATCGGCGCATGGCATCTCCCGCTGTGAATGGACCGGACACCAGCACGTTTCCACCATCGGCGGCGACCGGCAACTGATTTTCGGTCCCCGGCAACACCCGGGCGAACCATGCGCCCGGGCGGTCCGGCGGGCTCGTAGGCTTGACTCTCATGACGCTGGACGAGGTTGCGGCCGAACTCTACGGGGCGGCGCCCGCGGACTTCGTGGCGTTGCGCACCGAACGGGCCGGTCAGGCGCGGGCCGACGGGGACAGGGCGCTGGCCGCGGAGATCGGGAAGTTGCGGCGGCCCACCGTGGCGGCGTGGGCGGTGAATCTGCTGGCCCGCGAAGCCGCCGAGGACGTGGCCGCACTAATGGACCTGGGCGCGGCCCTGCGCGAGGCGCAGCGCCGACTCTCGGCCGAGCAATTGCGTGCGCTCAGCACTCAGCGGCAGCAGGTGATCAGCGCACTCACCCGCAAGGCCGGTGACCTCGCCGCCTCGCACGGACAGCGGCTCACCGAATCGGTGCTGCGGGATATCGGCGGCACCCTCCAGGCCGCGCTGGCCGATCCGGAGATCGGCGATCAAGTCAGCGCCGGAACACTCACCGCCGCAGCCAGTTACGAAGGATTCGGTCCCGCCGGGCTCGTCGCCGTCCCCGATACGAGCGGTGCCGCAAAGGATTCCGGAGCGGCCGGGACGCCTGACAGCACATCGCACGACACGCGGACCGGTCGTACACCCCGCAGACAATCCACCGAGTCCGCGCCCCGGACCGGTTCAGGCCACAGCGATAAAGCGTCCGAAGCGCAGGCCAAAGCGCAGGCCGAGGCGCGCCGCGAACTGAAGGAATCGCTCGCCGAGATCGAATCCGCCCGCGCCGCGGTACTTTCCACGCGTTCCGAACACGACACCGCCACCGCCGAACTGACAGACCTCGATTCGCGCATCACCGAACTCCGCGACGAATTGGCCCAGGCCCAGGAACAACGCCGTTTCACCGCCGCCGCCGAACGTTCGGCCAAGGAATCCCTGCGCCACGCCGAGCAGCAACTCGAGGCCGCCGAACGCCGAGCGAAAGCCGCCCGGAACCGACTGTCCTGACACCGATTTCGCCGCGGCGTCGGCGATCACCCGCTCGACTACGGCTATTCGACGGCGAGGCCCGCGATCAGCTGTTCGATCACCGCTCGGATGGCCGGGGTCTCGGCGTCGGCATCGGTGGTGTTGGCCAGGCATTGGGCCGCTTCGTCCAGTGCCCCGACGATGATCAGCGCCAGCGGCCGAACCGGTTGCGCGCGTACCCGTCCCGCCGCGATGGCACCGGCCAGCGCGTTCTCCACCAGGCCGATGGTGTGCCGCAGTTCGATCTCGCGCCAGCGGCTCCACCCCAGCACCGCGGGCGCGTCCAACAGCGCGATGCGCCGCACATCCGGTGCGGTGGAGGCGTCCAGCCAGGCCAGGCACCCGATGGTCAGGCTGGCCAGCGGATCGGTGGCCCGGGCTCCCGCGACGGCCGCGCCGATCACCCGGACCAGATCGCGTTCCAGGTCTTCGAACGCCGCCTCGAACAGTTCGCGCTTCTCACCGAACTGGTGGTAGAGCGCACCCCGGCTGACCCCGGCGGCAGCCGCCACCGCGACCGTGCTGACCGCCCCATATCCGTACTGTCCGAACAGCTCTCGCGCCGCGCGGATGACCGCGCCGCGAGTGGAGGCCGAGCGTTCGGCTTGGGTTCGGCGATCAGCGTTCATGGCGACGTCGAAGTCTAGGGCAGCACCGCCGCGTCTTCGATTCGAGGCATATCGCGCTCTCGCCGGTGCTACCGTTACATACAGTCATCCTGTTTGTATCTTAGAAGGATTTCGCATCATGTCCGATGCCACCAGAGACCTTTTCGAGCGCTATCACGCCTGCTGGGCCGACCACGATCCGGACCGCATCGTCGAATTGCACACTCCCGATTCGATATTCCACCTGCATTCGGGCAGTGCGCCCGCACGCGGCCGCGATGAGATCCGCGCCTCCGCCGCCGGAACCTTCGCCCTGGTCCCGGATCTCACCTTCGAACAGGTCAGTCTCCGTGTCGGAGAGGATTTCTGGGTGGTGCAGTGGGTGCTGCGCGGCACCTCCGTCACCGGATCGCCGGTCGCGGTGGATCTGGCGGATGTGGTCTTCGTCGAGAACGGCCTGGTCCGGGAGAAGCATTCGTACGTGGACGGCGTGGCCATGCAGGCCGCCCTGGCCGCACCGGCGGAAGTATCCTGACCCCGAAATCGCCTGAGCCGGTGGCATGATCATCGGGGTGAGCGATAAGCACCTGGTGTACTGCCGTATCGAGCGCGACGGCGCGGTCCTGCTGATCCGTCGCGCCCCGGGCGTCTTCCTGGCGGGCCGCTGGGAATTGCCCGGTGGCGGTATCGAACCCGGTGAGCGCCCCGAACAGGCCGCGGTCCGCGAGGTATCCGAGGAGACCGGGCTGACAGTGACGGTCACCCGTGAGCGCGCCGAACATTCCTGGATGGATGTGGCCGGTCGCCCGCTGCGCATTCACGCCCGCGTCTACGAGGTGATCGAAAGCGGTTCCGGCCCGGTCACTCTCAACCCCGAGGAACATGACGACCACGCCTGGGTCACCCCGGAGCAGGCCGCGGCCCTGGATCTCGCCGCGCATTTCCGGGCTGCGCTCGCGAGCTGAGGTCACTGTCACCCGGTCCTTCTACAATCGCCGCGTGACGCTCACTCTCACCGATCTCACCGGCTATATCGATCGCGATCTCGACGCCGATCTGGCGCGCTGGTTCCCCGCTGACGACCCGGTTCACGTTCCCGTGGAAACCCGTTCGGTAGCACCGTTTCTCGCTCGTTTGCAGCCCGCGGACGCGGCGGCGCTCGCCGCCCTGGATCGGCGGGTGCGCTCGGATGCCATGCCGCAGTTCCTGGATATCTACGACTGGTCCTACGGCTTCGATTTCACCGGGAACGACTGCGGCATCCTGGATTCGGACTACACCACCGAACTCACCGATGACGATCTCTACTCCATCGGCGCGGACGGCGGCGGCAACCTCTACGTCGTACTCACCAATGGTCAAGTGGCCGTGTGGTTTCACGAGGAAGAGGTTGTCGAAGCCGGGACGCGCTTCGACAACCTCGATGTCTTCGTCTGGTCCTATGTGCGGTATCAGGCGGTGCGGGCGGGCAGGCTGGAGCGCGCGGCGGTGGAGTCCGATTTCCTGGCCCTGGGCCAGGACGGCGTGCTGGAGCCGAACCTCGGACTGCTCAGATACCTGAAATAGCCCGTACCCCTTGCGAATACCGGGTCACTGCGCCGCCGCCCTGCGCAGGCGCAGGACCTGGTCCACCCCGAACAGTCGCAGCCCCAAGCGCTCCGAGCGCGATTGGTACCGGGCCACCGAGGCGACCGGCACCAGTTCGGGCTCGGTGATCCGGTAGGTCGCGCCCTCGTGCACGACCTCGGCGGTACCGGCCGCCAGCACATTCTTGAGCCAGTCCGGCGTGGTGCCGTAGGGCAGTGAGATCAGGAAATCCTCGCCCGCCTCGGTGATGCCGACCGGCGTCGCGTACTCCTTCCCGCTGGAGCGGCCGGTGTGCCGGACCACCGAGGCGTCCGACCCGCGCTGACCGGCGGTCTTCATGACCCGCCGATTGGTGACCCGCCGGTTGAAGCGGCGCACCAGCGCGAGCCCGGGTTCATATCCCGTCTGCATCACCGCCAACAGGAAGAACAGCGCTCCCAGGGCCAGGCCCACCGGCGTGCCCACCCCTATCGCGATCACGATCCACATGGTTCTCATCACTCTCCCTTACGACGTAAGTCTGATGGAACCAGGGAAACATTACGTTGTAAGGCTGTCAAGACCTGGGAGACTTACGACGTACGGTAAATTTGTCTGTCATGGTCACCGATCAACGTCCCCGCCTGAGCCGGGAGCAGATTTTCCGCACCGCGGTCGCGCGGGCCGACCGGGACGGCGTCGAAGCGGTCACCATGCGCAATATCGCGACCGACCTCGGCGTCGAGGCGATGTCGCTCTACCACCACGTGGCCAATAAGGCCGAATTGCTCGACGGCATGGCCGAAGTCGTGCTCGACAGCATCACCGCGGCCGTCGGATCACCGGTCGTGAACGACCCGGCCGACTGGAAACCGTTGCTGCGCAAGCGCATTCTCATCGCCCGCGACATTCTGCTCGGCCATCCGTGGGCCCCCGCGCTGATCGGCACCCGCTCCCCCATGACGCTCTCGATCGTCGCCTACTTCGACGGCGTCATCGGCCTGCTCCGCGGCGGCGGCTTCTCCTACGAACTCGCCCACCACGCCATGCACAGCCTGGGCAGCCGCGCCCTCGGCTTCACCCAGGAACTCTTCGGCCCCCCTGCCGATCAGAGCGAACCGGACGCGGTCGCCGCCCTCACCGCCATGGCCGACCGCTTCCCCAATATCGTCGGCATGATGGCCGCCGACACGCACGACGACACCGGTGCGCTGCTGGGTTGGTGCGATGACCAGACCGAATTCGAATTCGGCCTGGATCTCATCCTCGACGGCCTGGAACGGCTGCGGTCGGCGGGCTGAGCCTCACTCGCGGCGGCGCGGTGCGCGCCCGGCGGGTGCGGAGACCGGGGGCGGGGTCGGTGCGGGCGGATTCGACAGGGTCAGTGCGGAATCGGTGAGGGTGTGGGCGATGCCGTGGTGACGCAGGCCGACCGGATCACCCGACAGCAGGCGATAGGTGGTGTGCTGCGGCAGGATCTCGACCGCTATTCGACTGGCGCGCCAGCGAATTCGGAAGGCCAGCCGGTCGAGCTGTTCGGGCAGGCGCGGCGCGAAGGCGGGTTCGCCCTCGTGATCGCGCAGGCCGCCGAAACCGCCGACGCAGCTGATCCAGGTGCCCGCGAGCGCCGCGATATGCAGTCCCTCACCGACATTGTGGTGCAGATCGTGCAGATCGGTGAGGGCCGCCTCGGCGAAGTGGTCGAAGGCCAGGTCCAGATGTCCGACCTCGGCGGCCATGACAGCCTGCATGCACGCGGACAGTGAGGAGTCCCGCACGGTCAGTTGTTCGTAGTAGCCGAAGTTCCGGGTCTTCTGCTCCAGGTCGAAGATGCCGGGGCACAGGTACATCGCAAGCACCAGGTCGGCCTGTTTGACCACCTGTAGCCGGTACAGGTCGAAATAGGGGTAGTGCAGCAGCAGCGGATACTTCTTCTCCGGTGTGCCGTCGAAATCCCAACGGGCATAACGGGTGAAGCCCTCGGACTGCTCGTGCACGCCGAGTTCGTGGTTGTAGGGCAGCACCATGGCGTCCGCGTATTTCCGCCAGCGGCCGTACTCCTCGGCGTCGACGGCCAACTTGTCGGCGACCTCCGGGCGGCGCTCGCAGGCGTCGGCGGCGGCGCGCAAGTTCCGCCGGGCCATCAGGTTGGTGTAGAGGTTGTTGTCCGCGAGCGCGGAGTATTCATCGGGACCGCTGACGCCGTCGATGCGGAACCCGTCCGATTCCAGATGTCCCAGGCTGGCCCACAGCCGGGCGGTTTCCACCAGAAGCTCTACGCCGCACTCGATATCGAATTCCTCGTCGCCGGTGGCGGCCAGATAGCGCACGGTCGCGTCGGCGATATCGGCATTGACGTGCACGGCGGCGGTGGCGGTCGGCCAGTAGCCGGACGCCTCCTCACCATTGATCGAGCGCCAGGGGAACATGGCGCCGGACTGGCCGAGTTCCTCCGCGCGCTTGCGCGCCTGATCGAGCGTGGAATGCCGCCAGCGCAATGCGTCCCGCGCGGCCTGCGGCACGGTGTACGTGAGCATCGGCAGCACATAGGTTTCGGTGTCCCAGAACGCGTGCCCGTCATAACCGGGCCCGGTCAGGCCCTTGGCGGGGATGGCGCGGGCCTCACCGCGCGCACCCGCCTGCAAGACATGGAACATCGCGAAGCGGACGGCCTGCTGTAGCTCGGGATCACCGTCCACCTCGATATCGGCCTGCGCCCAGAACTCGTCGAGGTACTCGCGCTGGCGCGCGCACAGTTCGTCCCAGCCGGTCTCCATGGCGGACGCCAGTGCGGCATCGACCTGTGCGCGCAGTGCGGGCGAGGAGCGCCGCGCGGACCAGCCGTACGCGAGATATTTGGTCAGGCGCAGGCGATTTCCCGCCGCGACGTCCACCGCGATGGTCACCCGCGCCAGATCTTCCTCGGCGTGCACATCGCAGCGCGCGGACTCGCTCACCTCGAGCTCATGATTCATGGCGGCCGCCACCCGCAATCCCGAATCGCGGGTCCGATGCACCAGCACCGCGGCGAGATCGTGCGCCACCGCATCCTCGGCGACCAGCGGCCGGTCCAGCGCCGCGCCCAGCCGTGGATCGCCGTGCGCCGCCGAAATCGGTTCATTGGCAAGCAGATCCGATTGCACGACCAATTCGATCCCGCCGTCGAGGGGTTCCACCTCATAGCGGATGGCGGCCACCGCGCGATCGGTGAAGGACACCAGGCGTTCGGAGTGGATGCGCACCCGCCGCCCGGTCGGCGAGGTCCATTCGGTGCTGCGCCGCAGCGTGCCGGAGCGGAAGTCCAGCACCCGCTCGTGCGGCCCGGTGCGCCCGTAGCGCAGATCCATCGGCTCATCGCCCACCAGCAGGCGAATGATCTTGCCGTCGGTCACGTTCACCACGCTCTGACCCAGCTCCGGATAGCCGAATCCGGCCTCGGCGTACGGCAGCGGGCGGGATTCGTAGAAACCGTTCAGGTAGGTCCCCGGCAAGCCCACCGGTTCGCCTTCGTCGAAACTCCCGCGCAGACCCAGATGCCCATTGGCGAGTGCGAAAATCGACTCGGTGCGGCGCAGCGCGTCGAGATCGAGTCCGCACCAGCGCAATTCCCACGGCGCTATTTGAAACCCGTTCTCCCCCATCAGCGCTTCACCAACTCGGACAGATCGGCGACGACCACATCCGCCCCGGCGGCGCGCAACGCCTCGGCGTGCTCGGCTTCGCCGGTGCGCTCCACCCCCACCACGAATCCGAACTTACCTGCATGCCCGGCCGCCACTCCGGAAATGGCGTCCTCGAAGACGGCACACTCCTGCGGTCGCACACCCAATTCGGCCGCACCGGCGAGGAATCCATCCGGTGCGGGCTTTCCCGCAAGACCGCGTTCCGCGAAAGTCTTCCCGTCGATGCGGATTTCGACGAAACCGGCCAGATCGGCAGCGGTCAGCACCGAGGCGGCGTTCGCCGAGGAGGACACCACCCCGATGCGCAGTCCCGCCGCCCGCACCGCGGTCAGATAGTCCGCCGATCCGGGGTAGACGTGTACGCCTTCCCGGTCGATCAGCCCGCGCAGCACCCGATCCTTGCGGTCCCCGATCGAGCGCACCGTCCACCCGTCGGCGGGATCACCGCTTTCCCCCTCCGGCACGGTGATATTCCGGGACTTCAGGAACGCGCGCACGCCGTCCAAGCGCGGCAGCCCGTCCACGTGATCGCGATAGTCCGCACCCGAGAACAGCGGCGTCCCCGCTCCGCACCACTGCACCAGGAATTCGTCGAAGACCTGTTTCCAGGCCCGCTCGTGCACCGCCGCGGTACTGGTCAGCACCCCGTCCAGATCGAACAGCACCGCCGAGATCGTCTCGGGCAGACCCACTCGCGCATCCACATGAACCATGCCCCGGCGGTACCCGGACCCCGAACGATCAAACGGTGGCGCTCTCCCGCACGGACCGGCGCAGGCGGGCGGCCAGCCACAGTACGACGCCGTAGCCGAAAGCCGCGTCCGCGTTCGAGACCAGCGCCGACGACGGGAAGATAATGGCGTGCCGCAGACCCGCGTCGGCGAGTTCGCGTACCCGGGAAAGGATTTCGGCCGGGGTGCCGATGATCAGCCATTCGTACAGCACCGCATCGGGCACTTCGGCGATGGCCGCCTGCACCTCGGCGCGACTGAGGCGATGCGGCAGCAGATCGATGAGCCCGCGGAAGTTCTCTCCCAGTGGATGTTTCGCACCGTGCCGCGCCCAGAGTTCGGCGGAGGCGAACAGACCGAGGTAGCGCACGCCCGGTGCACGCAGCAGCCGCTTGATATCGGATCTGGTGCGGGCGGGCAGGATTTGGACCATGGCCGCGGGAACGATCGCATCGGGATCCCGGCCGGCCGCGCTCGCGGATTTGCGCACCAGTTTCCAGCGGCGTTCGTATTCGTCCGGCGGCATCGACTCCCACGGGTACCAGCCGTCGGCGTAGCGGCCGGTCAGTTCCAGCATGCGGGGACCGTGCGCGCCGATCCAGATCTGCGGCATGCGATCCGGCGGAGCGACCAGATCCATTGGCGCGTGGTCGATCCGGTAGTACTTCCCGGTGAATTCGATGGGCTCGGTCGACGTCAGCGCCAGGCGCAGCACCTGCAATGCCTCTTCGAGCCGATCCACCGGGCGGTTCCAGGTGAATCCGTACGGATCGAGATTCTCCGTCTCACCGGAGCCGATCCCGAGAATGGGCGGCGTCTTGGTCATATGCGCCAGGGTGAGAAAGGTCTGCGCCAGCAGCACCGGATGCCGCCGGTGCGGATCGGTCACGCCGACCCCCAACTGCACCTTGCCAGCGCCCGCGGCGAGATGCGCCAGCAGCGGGGCGTAGTCGAATTGCTCATCGGGACTGCGCACCGTCTTGGCCTGCGGGGTGAAATCGGTGTCCCACACCGATTTCGGGAAGACGCTGATCAGATGATCCGGCGCGAGAATCGAATCCAGCCGTCCCAGGCGCGCCGCCTTCACCATGAAGCGCGCGGTCGCCAGGGGCGGATTGACACCGGCGAGCGTGCCCACCGCGAATGATTTGCCTTGCTGCGAGTCCGGCACGGCCGTCTCCTCTCGGCGGGCGCACCCCCTGCGAGCCCCCACCGATTATCACGTCGACCCCGCCGTCGTATGCGAGAAACGGCGCGCATTGGTCCGGGGCGCGCGTTCATCGGTCCGGCACCCTCGTTCAGTGGTCCGGCACTCTTGTTCGGTGGTCCGGCACAGCCACACTCGCTATGGTTCGGCGATGTACAGCGCAGAGTTCGTCGAACACGGCAGCTCGATCGTGGATCGACTGACCACCACCCAGTCCGCGCCGCCCTGGCAATTGGTGATCGGAACCGGAGTGGTCGCGCTGCTATTGGTGGCGTTCCGCCCGAGCTGGCGGCTGATGCGCAATGTGGTGACCATCGCGCACGAGGGCGGCCACGCCTTCACCGCCCTGCTGACCGGACGGCGGCTGAACAGCATCCGCCTGCATTCGGACACCTCCGGGCTCACGGTGTCCAGCGGAAAGCCGTACGGCCTCGGCATGATTCTGACCACCGCGGCCGGATATCCCGCGCCCGCGCTGCTGGGCCTGGCGTACGCGGGCCTGCTCGGCGCGCATCGGATCACGCTCATGCTCTGGCTCACCGTCGTACTGCTGTTGATTCTGCTGGTGAAGGTGCGCAACGGGTACGGCCTGCTGACGGTGCTGGTGATCGGCGGCATCATCGTGGTGGTGTCCTGGTTCGGCACCGATGACACCCAGGCCGGATTGGCCTATCTGGCGGCGTGGTTCCTGTTGCTGGCGGCGGTGCGCCCGGTGATCGAGTTGCAGCGTAATCGCCGTCACGAGCCGAATTCCGATGCCGATCAGCTGGCGCGCCTGACGCATGTGCCCGGACTAGTGTGGGTGCTGGTGTTCGGTGCGGTGGCGGTGGGCGCGCTCGTGGTCGGCGTGCGTTTGCTGCTGGCGGGCGTACCGCTGTCCTGAGATCGGTACCGCTACAAGATTTCTGGAGAACGCGGGCTAACATCGCGGGTGTGCACCGGCCGGGTGATCGCCGAACACGGGGATCCACGGCCGGGTTCTTTGATTGCAGGAGGGTGCAGGATGGACAGACCGGCATGGGCCCCGGAGGGCGTGGATATGTCGCAGGCGAGCCCCGCTCGCATGTATGACGCACTGCTCGGCGGCTCGCATAATTTCGAGATCGACCGCCGGGCCGCAGAACTGGGCAAATCGCTCGTACCGGACCTGCCCCGGGTTGCCCTGAGCAATCGCGCCTTCCTGCGCCGCGCCGTGCGATTCCTGGTGGATTCCGGCGTCACCCAGTTCCTCGATATCGGCTCGGGCATTCCGACCGCGGGCAATGTGCACGAGGTCGCGCAGGAGATCGATCCGACCTGCCGGGTGCTGTACGCCGATATCGATCCGGTGGCCGTGGCGCACGCGCGCGCCATCCTGGGCGGCAATGACCATGCCGCCGCCATCGAGGCGGATCTGCGCAAACCCGCGGATCTGCTCACCGCCGCCCGCGAGGTCGGCCTGCTCGATTTCGATCAGCCGGTGGGCGTGCTGCTGTTCGCGGTGCTGCATCTGCTCGGTGATGAGGACCGCCCGGGCGAGACGGTCACCGCCCTGCATGCCGCCGTTCCATCGGGCAGCTATGTCGCCATCTCCCATCTCACCACCGCCACCCGGCCCGAGGACGCCGCCAAGCTCGGCGCGAACGCCGCCAATGAGAGCAAGGTCGGCATTCATTTCCGGTCCCGCGAGGCCATCACCGGTTTCTTCGACGGCTGGGAGCTACTCGAGCCGGGCGTGGTGGAGCTACCGCTGTGGCGCCCGGAATCCGAGCGCGATCAGCATGAAACCCCGGGGCGCTCACTCGGTTTGGCCGGCGTAGCCCGGAAAGCCTGAGTCCGAGTAGGGCTTTCGGGGCGGCAGGGGGTCAGCGATGGGAGCGGCACACGAACTGGCGGTGCGCTGGGCGAGCATGCTCGACGGCGCGGTCGCGCCGACCCTGAACCGCGACCAGGTCGAAGCACTGCTGACCCCGTACGCCGAGGGGCTCATCGCCGCCGTGCGGGGCACCGCCGACTCGGATGTGGCGCGCGCGGCCGCCGCCGCGCTGGTGGCCGCCAATTACCGTGACCCCCTTGCCGTGCACCGGTCGGTACTGGTGCTCTGCAAGGATCTGGTGGCCGCCGTCTGCCCGGATCCGGACTGCCCGGATTTCGGCCCGGTGCGCGAACGCGCCATCGATGTGGCCGCCGAATTCGCCGCCGAGTTCACCGCCGGATTACGCGGGGCCGCACTGGCCGAACAGGAAGCCACCATGGCCGCGGCGTTCATCGCGGCCCGCGAGGCCGAGGCCCGGCGGCAATTGTCCGAGGCGCGCTTCCAAGCCATTTTCGCGGGCGCGTCGGTGGGCATCGGCACCATCGATATCACCACCGGCCGCGTGGTCGATGTCAATAACGCCATGGCCGAAGTCCTCGGCGTCCCAGCCGAATCCATGCCGGGCCGATCGGTCGCCGATATCCTCGGGCCCGTCAATATCGGCAATGCCTTCGAACAGTTCCAGCAGCTGCTCAGCGGCGCGGTGGACAGCTTCCGCACCGAGACCGTGCACACCCGGCCCAATGGCTCCGTCACCATCATCGACCTGTCCATGTCGGTGGTGCGCGACAGCGACGGTAATCCGCGCTTCCTCATCGGGGTCACCGTCGATGTCACCGAGCGCAAGCAGTTGGCCGATCAGCTCTGGTACGACGCGCACCATGATTCGCTGACCGGACTGCCCAATCGCCTGCTCTTCTTCGACCGGCTCGCCGCGGCCAATGGTCAAGTGGGCGTGTGCTATCTGGATCTGGACGGGTTCAAGGAGATCAACGATCGGCGCGGGCATACCGCCGGGGATCGGGTGCTGTGCGATGTGGCGCTGCGGTTACGCGCCGCGCTGCCGGACAATGCCGTGGCGGCCCGGCTGGGCGGGGACGAATTCATCGTGCTGGTCGAGGATTGCACGGGCAGAACGGAATTGACCGCCGTCTCGGATCGCATTCTGGCGGCGCTGCGCGAACCCTTCGATGTGGCGGGGCTTTCGGTGACGGTGGGCGCGAGTATCGGTACCGCACTGGTGGATACCCACTCCACCGCCATCGACGAGCTCATGCATGCCGTGGACACCGCCATGTATCGCGATAAGGCGGCGCGCCAGGGACGCTAGATGGCGAAGGGCACCAGGGCTTTTCGCTCGGCCGGATAGTCCGCGAACTTCTCCCGGTACCACTTGTGCGTGGCGAAGGCGCGCGGCACCAGATTCCCGAAGGTGATCAGGAAGATGACCACGCCCGGCAGCGCCCAGGTGAGGATGGCGAAGCCCGCCCAGGCGATCAACTCACCGAGATATGTTGGGCTGGTGACGAATCGGAAGCCCAGCCCGAACGGGATCTTGTATTCGGTCGCGCCCGGATTGTTCTTGTCGCGCAGGTTCCGCACGATCCACTCCGAGCTGGTCAGCAGGGCGAAACCGCTCAGGTAGATGACCAGACCGATCAGGAAGCGCGGATCGGTGAGCCAGTCGGTTCCGTACTGCCCCAGATAATCATGGCTGAACAGCGCACCATTGAGATAGCCGTGCAGCGCCGTGACGAACATGCCCATACCGAGCACCGAGACATTGAAACTGCTGGTCTTGCCCGGCACCTGACGAATCGAAAGGGGGAAGAACCAGCCGCGATTGGCGTAGTGCAGAATCCAGATGGCCGCCAGCACCAGCGAAGTCGGCTCGAATCGATTCGGACCGCTGAGGTAGGCGACCGCGAAGACGATGGTGGCTGGAATCTCCATGAGCCACCAGCCGAGCTTCGGATTGAGGTTCAGCCCCAGCTTTGCGGTGGCGAAGCGGCCGTACGGGCTCTGCCCGAACAGTCCGCCCACCAGCACGAATGCCGCGAATCCGAACGCGATCGTCAAGACGGTGTCATAGACGGTGTTACCGGTATACCAGTTCATTCAGGGTCCTTCGTAGTAAAACTAGAACAGGTTCTACCACGCGGGGTGGTCCGTTCGATACCCGTACGGGGCATCGATCTCTACTGCCCGGTAGGTTGGCGGACAGCCTGGAGGGAGGCGAGGATGGGTACACAGGGTTGGGATGTACTGCTGAAGTGGATGCCGTTCTTCCTGGAGGAGGAAGACGAGGAGGCCGATCGATTCGGCCTGGAATGGAATCCGCGCTTCATCCAGGTGCGCGACGAAAGTATCGGGCGGCACGCGCATTTCGCGCAGCAGGGCAGCGATATCGAGGTCGTCGTCGCGGTGCCGCCGAACCCGGCCGAGGCCGAACGACTGCTCGCGGTCTTGCGCACCCAGCCCGAGGGCGTCTGGGATCCGTGCCCGCTGCCGCTCGAATCCGATAGCGCCGCACCGGATGCGCAGTGGCGCGCCGTGCAACGGGTGCGCGAGCGCCCCGAGACGGCCCGGGAGTGGAGCACCGGCTGGCGGCGCACCGCCACCGTGGCACAGCGCAAACAGGTCGCCGAATCGGTGGTCGCGGTGCTCTCGCGCGGCCTCACCATGCGTCCGGAACGGCTGCGCTTCAGCGCCTGGAGTCTGGACGCACCCGATACCGTCGGCGATTACGGCCTGGCGGCCGAGCGCCCGAGTGAGCGCGACGCGCCCGTACTCTGTTCGGACTGGGACGATTTCGAGACCCGGCTGGCGTGGTCGCTCACCACGCTGCCGTGGGATGGCGTGATCAATCTCAGCACGCCACATCCCGGACCGGATCCGTGCTTCGTGCAATTCCTGCACGGGCGGCAGCTGTTCAACGAGGCCAGCGGCTGGGATGTGGCCGGACTCGGCGCGGGCGAATTCGACCGGCGCATGCGGGATCTGGGCTGGAGCTTCGCCCCGCACAGCGTGCCGGGCGGGGCGGCGCTCATCTGGGAGGGACCGGTCGCGCAGACCGGGTACAACCCACGGCTGCTCGGCACACCCCGGCGCACGGTGACCACCTTCCGCGAGGTGTTCGCGGTGCGGCATCCGCAGGACCTGGTGTTCCGGGCGTTCCGCAACGGCAAGCGCCGGGACCCCGAATTACGCTATCTCGATGTGGAACTCGGGGTACCGCGCGATGTGCGCTAGAGCCGTTCCAGGGTGATGGGCAACCCGTCCGCCGGTTGCGGACCGGTGCCCGCCACCAGCGGCACCTCGTACCCCTGCGGCACGCTCCAGCGGTAGTTCAGCAGCATGCGATGCATGACGGCCTTGACGGTCATCCCGCCGAAGTAGCGCCCGATGCACTTGTGCGCGCCGCCGCCGAACGGTGGCCACGCGAAGCGGTGCGATTTGTCTTCCGCGCGTTGGGGTTCGAACCGCTCGGGATCGAAGACATCCGGATCATGCCAGTACTCGGCGGAGCGCATCATGACGTACGCGCCGCAGATCGCCACCGTGCCGCGCGGAATGTAGTAGCCCGAGATCTCGGTATCGGCAACGGATTCGCGCACCACCTGCCCGACCGGGGAGTACATCCGCAGCGTCTCCTTGAACGCCAGATCCAAACCGGTGAGCTGATCCAGATCCGCGTAGTCGAGGGTCGGTTTGCCCAGCGCCCGGGACTCCTCGCGTAATCGGTCCTGCCACTTCGGATTCCGCGCGAGCTCATAGCTCAGCATGGAGATGGCGTTGGTACTGGTGTCGTGCGCCGCCATCATCACGAAGATCATGTGATCGACGATGTCCGCGTCGGTGAAGGATTCCCCCTCCTCGGTACTGGCCTGACACAGCACGCTGAACAGGTCGTCGCCCTCCCCCGCGCGTTTGGCGGGGAGTTCGCGGCGGAAGTACTCCTCCAGCAGCTGCCGCCCGTGCAGACCCCGATTCCAGATGCCGCCCGGCATGGGGAATCGCAGCATGGCCTGTCCGCCCTTGACGGCGTCCTCGAAGGCATGCCCCAAACGCGTTGCCTCCGGGCCGAGTTCGGCTCCGGCGAAGACCGCGGTGGCCTGTTCCAGCAGCAGCGCCTTGACGTGATCGTAGAGCGGGAATCGGGGCCCGGGCTGCCAGCCGTCCACGCCCCGGGTGATGCGCGGTGTGGTGAGATCGAGATATCCGATCAGCCGCGAGCGCGTGAACGCCTGTTGCAGAATACGGCGGTGATAGGCGTGTTCCTCGAAGTCCCGCAACAGGATTCCGCCCCGGAAGAACGGCCCGATCAGGAAGTCGTAGCCGCGCTGGGCCGACCACGCGTGCTGCCGATCCAGCACCAGTTCCTCGAGCGCCTGCGGACTGAGCAATCCGACGATCGGGCGGCCGAACGCCCCGGACCACTGCACCGGGCCGAAGCGTTGCATGCGCCGGCGCGAGAAGCCGATCGGATCCGCGAGCTGGCTGACGATATGACCGACCCCCGGCGGCCCGAAATCACCCATGACGGGTTTGAGGCCGCTCCCGGGCGGCGGGGTGGCCAGGGCGCGCGGTGCGGAGGGGTATCGCTCCAGCACCCCGGCCGCATGAGCTTGAATCCTGTGGTTCAGCACGGCTTTTCGAGGCACCATGTTCCAACGGTAGCGGAAACGATTGTTTCCGTAAACGGTTGTTTCCCGATATCTGTGCGAAGCTGTGTGGGTGACGCGAGCTTTCAACGGGACCTATCGCGGAACCTCCACCGATGAGCGCAGGGAACAGCGGCGGCGCAGGCTCCTGGACACCGCCCTGGAGATCGTCGGCACCCAGGGCCTGGCCGCGCTGACCGTGCGCGGGGTGTGCGAACAGGCCAAGGTGGGTCCGCGCTTCTTCTACGAATCCTTCAGCGATCTGGACGCTTTGGCGGCCGCGCTGCTGGACGAGGTGCAGTCGGCCGCGCTCGATCAGGCCCGCAGCACCATGGCCGAGACCCCAGGCGATCCCGAGACCAAGATCCGCGCGGGAGTCGCCGCCCTCATCATCGCGATGACCGATGATCCGCGGCGCGCCAATATCGCCTTCGCGCAGGCGTACGGCAGCGAGGCGCTGATGCGCATGCGGTTCGACGGTATGCGCAAGGTGGCCGCCACCATCATCGAGCAGACCCGCACGCTGCTCGATATCCCAGCGGGCGATGACACCGCGCTCACCGCGCTGGCGCAGCTCATCACCGGCGGGGCCGCCGAACTCATCCTGGTCTGGCTGGACGGCGGGCTGAAGGTGGAGCGGCCCGTGCTCATCGAGATCGTGGCCGACTATGTGGTGGCTATGGTGGATCGACTACCGGGGACGGCCGCGAAGCTGCGCTGAGCAGGATCTTGTCCACCACGATCTTGGCGGTTTCGGCACAGGCGGTGGTGCCGCCGTGCGCGTATTCCTTCACCGCGTCACCGACATTCCAGAGATTCGGGATCGGTGTGTCGTGCGGCATGTCGTAGCCCGCGACGGTGCGCTGGGTGGGCCAGTCGTCCCGGGTGACGGCGATGGAGAGCAACCGGGCCTCGTCGAAGCCGTCGATCTCATGGCGCAGATCCTGCAGCACCAGTGCCGCCTCGGCCTCCACATCGAAATCGCCGACCGAGGGTTTGGGCACGCCGGTGCCGACGTACAGATGCCAGCCCTCGGGGGCCATCTCCGGGCAGGTGGCGGTGAAATCGGCTGCATAGCAGAGTCTTCGGGTATTGACGAAGCTGAGCAGACCGGGCGCGTCCAGCAGCTTGTCGCGACTGGTGAAGTTGACCGAGATCATGGCGCTGGGCAGATCACCCTGCAGGACGGTGCCGATGTACTCCGACGGGAAGTGTTCCGGGCCGACGAGATCTAGCGTTGCCGACGGCCCGATATCGCTGACCGCGAAATCGCAGGTGATTTCCCGGCTTTCACCGCCCTGCCGCAGGGTCGCCCCGGTGATCCGGCCGTCCTCGACGTGCAGGCGCAGCGCCTGCGTGCTCAGCAATACCTGTCCCCCATTGCGTTCCACGACCTCGGCGAGCGCCTTCCACAATCCGATCGTGCCCTCGGGGCAGAACCCGAAATTGTCGAACGCCGCCGTGCTGGAGAAATGCGTCAGGAAGACCCGCGCGGGCAGCTCCTCGGGCGCGGCCGCGAACACCGTCCCGCACATGGCGCGGAAGATCCCGTGTACCGCAGCGTTTTTGGTGTGGCCGCGCACCCAATCCGCTGTGCAGAGCTCGCGGTCGGGCATACCGCCGCCACGCTCGGCCGTGTCCTGGATCAGTGGCGCGCCCTGGCGAATCAGCTGGGAGATAAGCAATTGCCAGCCGCCGGTGGCGATATCGACCGTGCGCCCGCCGATCCGGTACAGGATCGGCGGATTCGCCGGTCGCACTTCGAATTTCGCGCCAACCTCGGTGAAGGTCTGCTCGGTGATACCGCCCAACTCGACGCCGATGGCCCCGGTGTTTATCTTGAAGCCGTAGACGTCCTCGGTGGAGGCGCGCCCCCCGACCCGATCCAGACATTCGACGACGAGGGTGCGGTAGCCGTGGTGTGAAAGCCGGGCGGCGGCGCAGAGCCCGCCCGCCCCCGCTCCGACAACCAGTGCGTCCCAATGGTTCTCGCTCATGGCGAGGCTCCTTAGGAAAGCTCAGCCGACGGGATTCCCCCGGTTGAGCGTCGGCCATATCGGTGATACGACCCAATTGTCCCGCACTTCGCGGATAAGCGGGACATCCGGGAACAACACCGGTTTTTCGGCGCGCGGCCGAATACGCTGCGCCGAACCGCCGTCGGCGCCGCGAATCATTCCGGTGTCGTCATCGTCCCAGGTGAGCGGATCAGCAGTGCACCCCGGTGATCGCGAAACGCTCCACCGCCTCGATGTGGCCGCCGGTCGCGACCGCGACGGTCAGCGTGCCCGGGCAGGTCGCGGTGAACGGCACACTGCCGGACCACGGACTGTTCTGCCCGCCCGCGGGGATTCCGGGAATCTCACCGACGGCTTGCGCTTTGTCGAGTTGCCGGACCTGTACCCGCAGACTCTCGTCGACGCCGGTGACGTGACCGCCCACCGCCAGCGGCGAATTCACCTTCGCGCCATACACCGGATTGTCCAGGGACAGGGTGCGGTCATCGGTGCCGATGACCTCCCAGGGCGCGTCCGCTCCGGTACCGATCCGGGCCAGATGCAGCATGGCGGCGACGATGGCGACACCGTTGGGATTGTCGAAACCGACTGTCACCCAGGATTCTTCGCCCTTGGTGGTGGTCAATACGGCCTTGTTCAAGTTGTCGTAGCCGAGGTAGCCCTGGGTGAAGTTCAGTGCGGTGGCGGCGGGATCCAGATGCCAGGGCTGATGCCCGCCGTCGCGATAGGACTGCTGCCAGAGGGCTGCCGCCGCCTCATCGGCGAACGGCCACAGCGCCTGATGGGCGAAGCCCGGGGCGGGCGCGGTCGAGGGCGCGGTGGTGCCCGGCTGCGGGGCGATCGTCGAGGGCACGGGCTGTCCGGCGGTGACGCCGCCGGACGGAGGGGGCACTCCCGCGGAGTTCTGGACGACCGTCGTCCCCGGCGGCAGGGTGACGGATTCGGGCGTGCCCCCGCCGCTGTCGCGATGAGCAATGAAATATGTGGTGGCGGCAATGGCGAGTACGAGCGCCACCCCGACCACCACCAGCGCGAGCAGCGGTCCGGTGCGTCGACCGGGCGGCTCCGAATTGGTGGTCATGCTCCAGCATGACTCATGTGCGCCTCGCCACGCTCGTATCTGGACTGGGCAGTCGATACGTTGGTGTGTGTGACGCCGCATCTGCATCAGCAGTACCCCGAACTCGAGAGCACGCTGCCGCATATCGAACTCGGTAAGAGTCCGACCTCGGTGCGGCGGTTGTCCGCGTTGGATTCGGTCGCGGCGGAGCTGTGGATCAAGGACGACAGCGAATTCGGCGACGGCGGCTGGGGCGGCAACAAGGTCCGCAAACTGGAATGGCTGCTGCCGGACGCGCTGCGGCTGGGACGGCACACGATCGTCACCGTCGGCGGGCTCGGCACCAATTGGGGACTGGCGACCGCGCTGTACGGCCGCGAGCTGGGACTCAAAACCGTACTGGCACTTATCGATCAGCCGGTGGACGACCATGTGCGCAGCCAGCTGGAGCGACTGCGGCATTCGGGCGCGAAACTGTACTTCACCCGGAACAAGACCCGCACGATCCTGAGCGCTCCCTACATTCTGGCCCGCAATTTCTCCGGCCGACGGCCACCGTATTTCCTGCCCGCGGGCGGATCGTCACCGGTGGGCGCGCTCGGCTATGTCGAGGCCGCACTCGAACTCGCCGCGCAGGTGCGGGCGGGGGAACTGCCCGAGCCCACCCATCTGGTCGCCCCGGTCGGATCCGGCGGCACGGTCGCCGGGCTCTCCCTCGGCCTGCGACTCGCTGGCCTGTCCACCCGGGTGGTCGGCGTGGTCGTCAATGACACTTTGCGCTTGGACGCGGCCACCCTGTACCGACTGGCCGATCGATCCGCGCAGGTGCTGCGCGAGCGCGGGGCGCGACTGCCCGAAAACATCTCCGCCCTGACCAATCTCGATATCGTGACCGACTATCTGGGCCCGGGCTACGGCCGCACCACCATGGAAGCCACCACCGCGCAGACGCTTTCGGCCGATCTGGAACATCTCACCCTGGAGCCGGTCTACACCGCCAAGGCCATGGCGGCGCTGCTGGAGATGAACGGGCAGGGCCGGTTCGGCACCGGCACCGTCGTCTTCCTCAATACCAACGGCCCACGCTGACAGGCGATTTCACGCCCGGACCGGAGCACCGAGACGCTCGGCCAGGAATTCCTCCCAGGTCTGCTCACCGACGGCGCGATCGAGGTTGAGGTTGCCGCCCGCCTTGTAGATCTTGGCGGCCTTGCCCGGAGCCTTCAGGCTCAGGATGGGACGGCGCTTGCCGATGGCGTCCTGATAGCCGCGCAGCACCTCCTTCATCGTGTACACCTTGGGCCCGGCCAGCTCCGGCACCAGTCCGGCGGGCTCGCCCAGGGTCAGGCGCACCAGTTCCGCGGCCACCTCGGCCGCCGCGATCGGCTGGAACCTGAAATCGAAGGCCGGTGCGATCGGCAGCTTGCCCAGTGCCTGCACCATGGTGAACAGCAGTTCGTGGAACTGGGTGGCGCGCAAGGTGGTCCAGGGCAGACCCGACTCCTGCACCACGATCTCGGCCTCCCGCTTGGAGGCCATGTAGCCGAGCATCGCGCGATCCAGCGCGCTTTCGCAGACCACCCGCTCCGCGCCGACCACCGAGATGTAGACCAGATGCGGGGTGACGCCCGCGGCCTCGGCGGCCGTCACCAGGGCGCGCGCCTTATCGCCGTCACCCTTCTGGGTGCCCGCCAGATGCAGGATGGTGTCGACGCCCGCGACCGCCGCCGCGACGCCCTCACCGGTCTGGAGATCGCCCGCCACGTATTCGATACCGTCCGTGCCGGTGCGGGCGGTGCGGCTCAGCACCCGCACCCGGACGCCAGCGCGCATCAGCAGCAGCGGGGTGACCAGCTTGCCCAGGGTGCCCGTACCACCGGTGACCAGAACCGTCTTCGTCATGACAACTCCTTCGTAGTCGTTCCGCGCCGCCCGTGGTGACGCCCATACCGATACGACGAAGCAGCCCGGGACGGTGTGACACGGTGTGACCGGGCGCACGGTGGCCCTCGCCTCGTAGGCTGGTCGGCATGTCGGATACCTCGATCGAGCAGCTGTGCGATCTGCTCACCGGCCGCCGGGTCGCGGTGCTGACCGGTGCGGGCGTCTCCACCGACAGCGGTATTCCGGACTATCGCGGCCCCGATTCCCCGCCGCGCAATCCCATGACCTATCAGCAATTCACCGGGGATCCTGTTTTCCGGCAACGGTATTGGGCGCGCAATCACGTCGGCTGGCGGTTCATGGATGCGGCCCGCCCCAATGCCGGACATCGCGCGCTGGCCCGATTGGAGCGCGCCGGAATCGTGCGCGGGGTGATCACCCAGAACGTGGACCTGTTGCACACCAAGGCCGGACAGCGCGCGGTCATCGACCTGCACGGGGTGTACGCGCGGGTGCGCTGCCTGAACTGCTCGGCACTGCTGTCCCGCATGCGCCTGGCCGAACTGCTCGAGGAAGCCAATCCCGGCTTCGCCCAAACCCTCCCGCTCACCGGTCTGGAGGTCGCGCCCGACGCCGACGCAGTGGTCGCCGACACCAGCGGGTTCCGCATGGTCGACTGTGCGGTATGCGGCGGCATGCTGAAACCGGACATCGTCTATTTCGGTGAATCCGTCCCCGCACCCCGGGTGGCCCAAGCCTTCTCGATCGTCGAGGACGCCGACGTCCTGCTGGTGGCGGGATCATCACTGACCGTCATGTCCGGTCTCCGATTCGCCCGCCGCGCCGCCAAATCCGGCCGCGATGTGGTGATCGTGAACCGCGGCGAAACCCGCGCCGACGACCTGGCCAAGCTGAAAATCGAGGAGAGCTGCTCGACGGTGCTCGGCGCACTGGCGGACCGGCTCACGGCCGTTCCCGTGCGGCCCTAGTCGCGAATCTCCAGTCGGCGCACCAGGTTCACCAGGCCCGCGCGCAGCGCCTCGGGGTCCTCTGCATCCGCCCCCAGCACCATCCGCACCACCTGCGGCACCGCGAACCACCACGCGGCGAGCGCGGCCACGGCGTACATGAGATATCCGGCCGGCACATCATCGGTGAGCTTGCCCTCGCGCTGGGCGGCGGCAACGGAGGCCACCTTCTCCGCGTAGTGCGAGGCGCGCGCGGATTCGGCGGGTAGCTCACCGCCCTGGGTCTGGAGTCCTTCCCAGTGCAGCAGGCGCAGGAATTGCGGGTGGGTGCGGTGGTAGTCGAAGACGTGCCCCGCGTATTCGGCGAGGTCCCCGGCCTTATCGGCGGCCAGCGGGCTGGCGGCCGCGAGCTGGGCCAATTGATCGGTCAGCACGGCCTCGAACAGCCCCTGCTTATCGCCGAAGTACTGGTAGATGCGCTCTTTGTTGATGCAGGCGCGGGCCGCGATGGCCGCCACCCGAGCGCCGTCCGGCCCGCGCTCGGCGAATTCGTACACGGCGGCCTCCAGCAGCCGCCGCTTGGTTCCCTCGGTATCCCACGCCATGCCTGATATCCAACCATTTCCGCGATCTCCAACCGCACGGTTGCAGTTAGACCCTCCGATGTGCAAGACTCCAACCATACGGTTGCAGTTTCTGAAGGAGGTGGCATCGTGCCGAATCTGCGTTCACGCACGGTCACGCACGGCCGGAATATGGCGGGAGCCCGCGCGCTCATGCGAGCCAGCGGAGTCCCCTCCGCGGATATCGGCCGCAAGCCGGTCATCGCGATCGCCAATAGCTTCACCGAGTTCGTCCCCGGCCACACCCATCTCCAGCCGGTAGGGCGCATCGTCTCCGAGGCGGTCCGCGCTGCCGGAGGCATCCCGCGCGAGTTCAACACCATCGCCGTCGACGACGGCATCGCCATGGGCCACGGCGGCATGCTGTACTCGCTGCCGTCCCGCGACCTGATCGCGGATTCGATCGAATACATGGTGAACGCGCACTGCGCCGACGCGCTCGTGTGCATCTCGAACTGCGACAAGATCACCCCCGGCATGCTCATGGCCGCCATGCGCCTGAACATCCCGACCGTCTTCGTCTCCGGCGGCCCGATGGAGGGCGGCAAAGCCGTCCTGGTCGACGGCACGGTCCGCAGCCGCCTGGACCTGATCGTCACCATGTCCGAGGCGGTGTCTCCCCTCGTCTCGGACGAGGATATGGCGCTGATCGAGGAAAACGCCTGTCCCACTTGCGGTTCCTGCGCGGGCATGTTCACCGCGAACTCGATGAACTGCCTCACCGAGGCCCTGGGACTGGCACTGCCCGGAAACGGCACCGTCCTCGCGACCCACACCGCACGGCGCGCGCTGTACGAAGCCGCCGGACACACCGTCATGGACATCACCCGGCGGTACTACGACGAAGACGATGACCGCGTGCTGCCCCGAAACCTGGCTTCGCACCGGGCATTCGACAATGCGGTGGCATTGGACTTGGCCATGGGCGGATCCACCAATACCGTGCTGCATCTGCTGGCCGCCGCACAGGAGGCCGGGCTGGACTACGGCCTCACCGATATCGAGAAGATGTCGTTGCAGGTGCCCTGCCTGTGCAAGGTCGCACCCAATGGGGACTACCTGATGGAGGACGTGCATCGGGCGGGCGGCATCCCCGCGATCCTCGGCGAGCTGGATCGCGCCGGACTGCTGCACCGGGATGTGATTGCGGTGCACTCGAATTCGCTGGACGACTGGCTCGGCGCATGGGATGTGCGCGGCGGCAAAGCTTCCCCCGAGGCGATGGAAATGTTCTACGCCGCTCCGGGCGGAAAGCGTTCCGCGACCGCATTCTCACAGTCGGAGCGGTGGGACTCCCTCGACACCGACGCCGCCGAAGGCTGCATTCGCGATCGCGCCCACGCCTATTCAAGCGATGGCGGGCTCGCGGTGCTGCGCGGAAACCTCTCCCCCGATGGGGCCGTGGTGAAATCCGCCGGGGTGGCCGAGCATATGCACACCTTCACCGGCCCCGCTGTCGTGGCGGAGTCCCAGGAAGACGCGGTCGACGCCATTCTGTCCGGACGCTTGCAGCCCGGAGACGTGCTCGTCATCCGATACGAGGGACCGCGCGGCGGACCGGGAATGCAGGAAATGCTCTATCCCACTTCGTATCTCAAGGGTCGCGGGCTGGCGGGCAAATGCGCCGTGATCACCGACGGGCGATTCTCCGGCGGATCCTCGGGGCTCTCCATCGGTCACATCTCACCCGAGGCGGCATCGGGTGGCGTGATCGCGCTGGTTCGGGACGGGGATGAAGTCACCATCGATATCCCCTCGCGGACAATGTCACTGCATGTCGGCGATGACGAGCTCGATGTGCGGCGACAGGAGCTGGAAAACCGTGGTGGGTATCGACCAGTCGCGCGGACGCGCGAGGTGTCGGTGGCTTTGCGCACCTACGCGTTGATGGCGACGTCGGCCGATCGTGGGGCCGTGCGGGATTCGGCCCGCCTCGAAGCATTGGAAGGAATGCGCTAAAGATGAAAGGGAGATATTCTGAATAGCTTTGTATCACAATACAATTACGCTTTCAGTATCAACCCTTCCCGAGTAGAATAGAGGCATGAACTCGGGGGAGAAAATCGCAATCGCGGACAGTGTGAACACACTGTCCGCGGCGGTGGACTCCCTCGCCTCGCTGCCACTTATTCCGGTATCGGACAACGACATCGTCGAATTGATGCAGCAGATCGAAACCGCTACCCGCAAACTCGACGCACTCAAACTCGACCTGGTGGTGCAGACCTGCTCTCGGTCACTGCCCAAGCGCGCCGGAGCAGGTTCCGTGGCGCTGTTCCTGCAAGACACACTGCGGATTTCGCACGGGGACGCGCTGAACCGGTGGCACTGCGCCGAGCAGGCCGCGATCTGGCCGCGCGTGGGCGATGCCGCCGAGATTCCCGCCGCACCGGCACTGCCCAATACCGCACTCGCGCAAGAGGAAGGCGCGATCGGCCTCGACCATGTGCGGGTTATCCGACAGGTCATGGACCGGCTGCCGAGCAAGGTAAGTGCGGAAGACCGCGCACTCGCCGAAGAGCACCTGGCCCGCCACGCGCGCGCCTTGAACCCGAACCAACTGCCCAAGATTGGTGACCGGATCCTGGGACACCTCGACCCCGATGGCACGCTGACCAATGATGCAGACCGTGCACGTTTGCGCAGCATGCGGTTGAGCCCACAGGGTTTCGATCTGATGTCCACCATGACCGTGGTGTTGACCCCCGAAGCACGCGCCGCGATGGACGCAGTGCTGGCCAAGCTCGCCCGGCCCGGCCTGTGCAACCCCGCTGATCCCGAAAGCCCGTTCGTGGTCGATGAGAACCTCGACCCCGAGGTCGTGAAGGCCGCCGCCGCACGCGATACCCGCACGACCGTGCAGCGTCAGCACGATGCATTGTTCGCGCTCCTGCACCCGGACTTCAACCCCGCACACCTGGGCTCGCACCGCGGGCTGCCCGTCACCACGATCCTGACCATGAGCATCACCGATGTGGAGCGCGCTGCCGGTGTTGCCACCACGGCTACCGGTGGGACGGTGCCGGTCGCGGTCGCGTTGGAAATGGCTGCACGGAAGAGCAAGACCTTTTCGGTCGTGACCGACGCCAACGCGATGCCCTTGCACATCGGGGAAGCCCGCCTTGCGAACCCGGCACAGCGGATGGCGTTGATCGCCACCGAACGGGGTTGCACCCGCCCGGGCTGCACCGCACCCGCGAGCATGGCCGCCGTGCACCATGTCACCGAGTACATCAAGGGTGGCCCCACGGACATCGAAAACCTCACGCTGGCTTGCGATCACTGCCACGCTCTGGTGAACGACACTCCGACCGGGTGGACCACGATCAAGCTCGGTAAGGATTCGGCCTTCGCGGGCCGTACCGCGTGGATTGCGCCCGCGCACATCGACCCGACCCGGACACCGAAGGTGAACCACCTTCATCACCCGGACGAGTTGATGGCCACCGCCCCGGACGCGCCACCACTGCCTGCTCGCTCCTCTCGGGCCTGTGTGCCGAGTCGGATGCGTCAGCGACCGTGGGTGTTGCCTCGCCCGGCTTGCCCAGCCCAGCAATAGCTCCACCCCACCTGTATCCAACCGTCAGGAGCCCTCCTGCCGGTCCTACAGGCATGTCCCGCACGGCCTCTGCCAAGTCCGTACGGCTCCACGCCGGTATCTCGAGGCCCTTCGGGCCTTCTTTCTTCTTGTCCAGGCGTCTTTTGTCTTTTTATCTTTTGTTCTTAAACACCCCAAGCCTCAACAACAAATCCAGCCACGGTAGTGGCACTCCCCCCAATATTCAACGTAGCGATCCTCCGAGCCCCATCAACCTGATAATCCCCCGCCTGATCAGTCACCTGCTTATAGGCATCAAACAACATCCGAGCCCCGGTAGCCCCCACCGGATGCCCGATCCCGATAAGCCCACCTCCCGGATTAACCGGAAGACTTCCACCCCTCCCGATCTCCCCCGACTCGATCGCCTTCCAACTCTCCCCCGGCGACGTGATCCCGAGATGATCAATCGCCATGTACTCGGACATCGAGAAACAGTCATGCACCTCCACCGCATCCACATCGGTGATATCGGCCAGCCCAGCCCGCCCGAGCGCATCCAGCATCGTCTGCCGCACATGCGGGAACACATACGGTTCGGCCACCGCGACCTCGAACTTCTGCGCAAGCGACAACCCAGCCGTCCGATGCCCCCACCCGGTGATCACCGCATGCTTCGTAGCCCGCAAATCCCTGTGCTGCTCCAGGAATCGATCGGAGACGAGAATCAACGCCGCCGCCCCGTCGGTCATCTGACTGCAATCCTGACGCCGCAACGGCCCCGCCACCGGCGGATTCGCGGTGTCATCGGCGGTGAAACTATCCGGGGTGTACGACCATTCACGAGTCTGCGCCAGCGGATTCAACCGCGCATTGGCGATATTCAACTCGCTGATGGCGTGCAGATGCGCCGGGTCCAATCCGTATCGCCGATCGTATTCTTCGGCGACAGCGGCGAACATGGTCGGCCACACCAGATCCGTATCCTGGGCTTCATGCCCCTTCCAGGCGGCCGCACCCATATACGCGGCAGCCTGATTACCCGGAACGGTCTTCTCCAACTCGGCACCGATCACCAGGGCACAGTCGTAGCGCCCGGATTCCAGGTCCGACATCGCGGCCAGCACCGCCATACTTCCGGAGGCGCAAGCGGCTTCGTGACGGCTCGCCGGAATCCCCCAGAGCTCCGGAAGCACGGTGGCGGGCATACCGCCCAACTGCCCCTGCCCCGTGAAGAGCTGCCCGAATGCGTTGCCGACATGGATGACTTCGAGATCGGCGGGATCGACCCCCGTCTCGGTCAACGTCGCTTCGGTCACCGAACGAACAAGCGCGTCGAACCCGAGTCCGGCGCGATGCCAATTGACAGCGAAATCGGTTTGGCTGCCGCCGAGTATATGGACGGACACTGTGACTCCTGGATTGTGTTGTACCGGTTCAGAGTTGGTCGCGAAGCTCGCGGCGGAGCAGCTTGCCGACGGGATTGCGCGGCAGCGATGCCACGACCTCCAGGCGTTCGGGCAGTTTGAACGAGGCGACCTCGCGGGAGCGCAGGTGCGCGACCAGATCGTCGAGCGTGACGGTGGCTCCAGGCGCGGGAACCACGAAGGCGCAACACTTCTCGCCGAGAACCTCATCCGGATAGCCGACGATCGCCACATCGGTGATGCCGGGATGATCCGACAGCAACCCCTCGATCTCCGCGGGCGCGATATTCATCCCGCCGCGAATGATGATCTCCTTCACCCGATCGACGAAGCGCAGGTAGCGTCCGTCCGGCCCGCAGAGCTCGAAAACGTCTCCGCTGCACAGATATCCCTCGTCATCGAAGGGCTCGGTACTGGCCGTACCGGGCAGATATCCGCCGAATACCGCAGGGCCACGCAGGCGAAGTTCGCCGCGCCCACCCAGCTCGGTCACGGTCTCGCCGGTGACGACGTCGACAAGCTTGACGGCGGTGCGCGCCGCAAGCCGGGTGGACCATTCCACACCGGGCGCACCGTAGTGCGGTAAATGCTGCGCGCGCACAGTCGGATCCGGGATATCGGCCGGTGCGCCGAGCAGGCTCACACCCTCATTGGATCCGAAGAAATTGAGCACGTGAATGCCCAACTCCTCCTGCCAGCGCCGCACCACGGGCGGCGGCAGTGGCGCACCACCGGACCCCACGGTGCGCAATGACGACAGATCGGCGTGCGCGCGCAGACTCTCGTTCTGCAACAGCATGGTCAACAGCGCGGGCGGCATACTTGTATGCGTCACACGATGTTCGGCGATCTGACCGAGGAATACCGGCAGATCCAGCGGATGATGCTGCACCAGATGCCCGCCGGCCAGCAGCCACGGCAGGAACGCACCGGCGAAGCCCGCCATATTCACCATCGGAAATGGGTTGAGCACCACCGACTCCGGGGTGATTCCCAGACCGTCCTGAACACCCTGCGCCACCGCCAGCCAATCCCCGTGACAGCGCGGGATGCCCTTCGGCGCAGCTTCGGTGCCGCTGGTCCAGCACACGGTGATGCGGTCGTTGACGGTGACCTGCAATGCGGTTTCATAGTCCCGGAACCGATCGCGCGACTGGGAATCAGCCGAATCACCGAGCGCTACAGCCTTATCCGGAACCGCCGGGCCGAACGCGAACACCGTCGCATTGCCGTCCGCGACGGACAGCGCCTCCTCCGCGAGCTCGCGGCCGGATAGCATTCCGGCGGTGATGATCGCATCGGCCGCCGTCGCCGCGACGATGCCGGATATCTCATGCCGTCGATAGGACGCGGGCATGGGTGTGGCGACCGCACCCAATCGCCACAGCGCCAGATAGGTGGCGGTGAGCGCGATGGAATTGGGCAGCAGTACGGCAATGGTGTCGCCCTGGCGGATGCCCTGCGCGAAAAGCACTGCCGCGATGTCGATTACGTGATCATCCAGCCCCTGCCAGGTCAGACTGCGCGGCACAGCGCCGGTCAGCTCCGCGAGATTGGCCGGATCGGTCAGCGCGGGCGCATCCGGCGCTTCGGCGACGCGACGGCGGAAGACCGCCGGAATCGTCTCGTTCTCCCACCAGCTGTGTTCGAGATAGTCGCGCACCGTGTCGTCCGGATGACACTGTCGCACCGGATGTCTGGTCCCGGTTGTCCGACGCGCACCGGTCAGCGGTGCGGGAGCGGGTGATTCAGCCATGAAGTTCCCTAGTACTCGTAGTTCTTGCTCATGACAGTCGCCGCAGTACGACCGCGGACCCCAGCCCGAGCGCGGCGGGGATGGTCACCAGCGCGTATTCGCCGTCGCACCGATTCAGGGCGTCGAGGGCCTGGGCGATGAGGATGCCGCCGGTCGCGCCGAGCGGATGCCCTACGGCGACAGCGCCGCCCGATGGATTGACCCGAGCCGGATCAAGATCCAGCTCACTTGTCAGCACCAGCGGTGTGACAGCGAAGGATTCGTTCACCTCGACAACATCGAGGTCTCCGGCGGCAATACCCGCACGTTCCAACGCCACCCGCGCGGCGGTCACGGGAGCGGTGAGCAGTGGCGAGCGCACCGCCGTCTGAGCGGTACCGACTATGGCGGCCAACGGTTTTCGCCCAAGAGTCCGCTCTGCCACCGCATTGCCGATCAGTACCGCGGACGCGCCATCGGCGAGCTGCGGTGCGGTGGCGATGGTGTGCAATCCGGCGACAGGGCGCGGAGCATCCGGCAGTCGGCGCGCCACCCGCTCCCACGACGGGTCATCCCCGAACAACGCGGGCAGCTCGGCAAACGATTCGACCGACGCATCCGCGCGAGCCCCCTCATCGGCGTCCAGCACCACCGTTCCACCCTTGCGAGCCGGTATCACCGCCGATGAGACCTCTGCGCCGAGGGCCCTCCGATGCGATTGCACCGCATAGGAATCCAGCTCCGGTCGAGTGATCCCGTACGCGGCCGCAGTCAGATCCGCCGACACCCCGATGGTGACGAACCCGGTCCGCTCCCCGAGGTCATTGTCCAGCGCAATGGCGGGCCGATCCGAAAGCATCGGCACCCGCGACATGGACTCCACCCCACCGGCGACAACAAGGTCCGCGTACCCGGCAGCCACCCGAGCCGCCCCGGCCTCCACCGCGTCGAGCCCCGAACAACAGAGCCGCGAAACCACCCCGCCCGGAACCGAATCCGGCCACCCCGCCCACAGCGCGGCGGCCCGAGCGATATCCCCGCCCTGCTCCCCCATCGCGGTACTGACCCCGATCACGATGTCGCCCACCGTCTCCGCCGGACACCCTCGCTCACCCAACGCCGAAAGCAGCTGCCCGAGCATCTCATACGGCGGCAACTCCGCCAGCGCCCCACCGCTGCGTCGCACCCTGCCCCGAGGCAACCGCACCGCGTCATAAATGAATGCTTCACCCACCGCAGCTCTCCCCGATCTCATTCGAATTCCAATGCTCAGGCCCGCCCGAGGCGGCACGGATCCGCGCGTCAGCCATGCTCGATCCTCGCGAGGGTCTCGAGGGTGTGGTGCGCGGCCGGATCCTCCGCGGTGGACACCGGAACAATGACCACCTCGTCGGCCCCGGCGTCCCGATACGCGGTGAGCCGGTTCGCGAGTGTGCCGGAATCACCGAACATCCCTACGGTGGCGGGCAATTCGTCCGGAACGGCTGCCAGCACCTCGCGCGGGTGAGCACCGCTGTGTGCCAGCCGCACCACGTCCCCGAAGCCCGCCTCCTCGAACATGGCGTCATACCCGGGCGCGCGCAGATAGCCGACCACCCCGCGCCGAAGCGTGTGGAGCATGTCGGACGTCGGGTCCGCGGCCGCAGTCACCCACACCGATACGTTCGGGGTGGCGCGCCCGGCCTCAGCCGCGAATTCCCTTATGCGCGTGACACATCGGGCAACCTGCGCGGGTGTCACCAGATTGAGGACTACACGATCGGCAGTGCGCGCCGCAGCCGCCAGCGCACGATCACCGAAGGCCGCCACGATCAATTCCGGCCCGCCCGGAGCGGGCAAACGCAGCCGGTAGCCGCGGATACGTTCGATCTCTCCGTGAAAGTCGCCCTTCTCGCCGTCGAGCAACCGCCGCACGATGCATGCCGACTCCTCCAAATGCACAGCGGTGCGGCGTCTTTCGCGGCCATGCCAGTCCTTCACCACGACGGTGCTCGAGGTGCCGAGGGCGATGCTGACGGCCCGCCCGGTGAGGGCGGCGACACTGGCCACACCGATGGCGATGGTTGCCGGAGTCCGAATATCGACCGCGAGCGGTCCAATGCACAGTGGGATTCGGCCTGGCGCTTGGCCAACCGCCGTGGCGAGGGCGAAGGCGTCGAAGGTCGCCATTTCGCCGAGCCAGAGGCGGTCGTAGCCAAGTTTGTCGGCGGCTTCTGCCACCAACAGGGCGTCCATGGGGTCGCGGTCCTGCCAATACGGCAGGCTCACGCTCAATCGTGGATCAGGCACAGGCGCAGACCTTTTCAGGCGATCGGCTGGGAAGCGGCGCGCATGCGGTCACCACTGACCCAGGTGGCGTGGAAGCCGAGGGGCACACGGGTGGGGATACCCAACCGGCAGATCGGCCCCTTGCTCAGATCGGCGGCGTGGTAGATCCACACTTCGGACAGTCCGGTGTGGTTGTTGTGGGCGAACATGGTCAGATAGGCGTCGTCCTCGGATTTCGCGCCGGGACGCGGGACCACGGTGAGTTCGCTGCCGTACATGCCGTCCCCGAAGGGCGCGGTTTCCTTTGTGCCGGTGAGCAAGTCGTATTTGATCACCGCGTCGAAGATCATGGTGCGATCCACCGACAGGCGCATCTGATACGAGTACCGCCCGCGCTGTCCGGTGATCCCCTGGTCGATGGCCGGGAATTCGGTGTTCACATCATCCAGGGGCGTTTCGGTGGTGACGCCGGTGCGGAGGTTGAACCGGTACCGATGCAGTTTCGCCTCGGGCCGCAGGTACGCGAGCAACTGCGCCAGCGGATGCGCGCGATCGGACACCGGGCTGGGTTCGGTGACCCGGCAGACGATGAGCACGATCTCATCGCCCTCCTCCCACGAGTTGACCGTGTGATAGATGTACCCGGGCGCGGCCTCGAACCATTTCGCTTCCGCCCCAACGCCATAGCGCGGCAGCACCGCGAAGCGGCTCGGCAGCTCGCGATCGAAGAAGATCTTGAATCGCCCGGCAGCGGCCGCGCGCGGATCGTTGTAGAGCGGCAGATCCATCAGAATGGAGTAGTTCTCGGTGATCGCCATATCGTGCGGCAGCCGTGGCCCGGGCAGTTCCAGCCCGGTGAAATGGGTGACCTTGCCGGTCGGATCGGCGACGCCGTAGCGCAGGTACGGGGCATTGATGCCGTAGTCGAAGAACAGGAATTCCTCGGTGCGCTCATCCACCTTGGCGTGCGCCGAAACCTCGCCCGGCAGGGTGCCGTTGAAGTCGTCGACCCCGCGCGTCTCCAGGCTCACCGGATCGATCGAGTACGGCTTGCCCGCGCGATACCAGAGCGCGAGCAGATTCCCGTGGTGGTAGATGACATCGGTATTGGCCGAATTGCGTTCGCGGCGATCCCCGGCGGGATTCCCGTCCCAGGGCTCGATCACCCCGCGCCACAGCGCGGTTCCGGCCGAACGCTCGGCATCGAATTCGGCGGTGCGAATGTACCGGTTGCGGTAGGTGGCCCGGCCGTTCTCGAAATGCACGGCGTGCAGCATGCCGTCCCCGTCGAACCAGTGATACCGGCCCAGCGGCGCGAACTGCGGGTTGGGGCCATTGCGCACATACACCCCGTCGAGGTCGACGGGCAGTTCACCGGCCAGCACCGTGAGGTCGGTGGCGGTGATCTCGTCGGACTGCGCGGCGTACGGACCTTCCAGGTACGGATTGGTCAACGCCTCGGCGGCGGGAGCGATGAGTTCTTCATTGAGCGGCATGAGCGGCGCCTCCAGCAGCCGGGCTCGGACGGCCCGGCAAATTTCACTACAGTTAATGAAGTGATACGCGTCTCAACGAGAGCTGTCAAGGCCCGACGGCCGCCGTCAGCCCTGCGAAACCCGGCCGGCAGCCGCTTCGAATCGCACGTCGGTCCGGACCAATTCGGTCTCGCAACCACGGCAGCGCAGCGCCGGAATCAATACCGCGCCACACTCTCGATGGTGAATTCGCAGACCCGGCTCGGGCTCCGGATGCGCCTGATCGGCCCAAGCCAGCAGAAAGGCGAACACCCCGAACAGCGCCCGCCCGCGCGGGGTCAGCCGATACTCGCGCGCATCGGTTTCCGGCCGATGCAGGACGCCCGCCTCGACCAGGCGGGTCAATCGTTCGGTCAGCGTGGTCGGCGACATATGCAGTGCCGCACGGAATTCCGAGAAACGCCGCACCCCCGCGAGCGCGAGACCGGTGACCGCGGCGCTCCAGCGATCGCCGATCGCCTCCATGATCTCGTCGAAGCGCGCATCGTCACCGGCGGGCGCGGCCGCGCGCGCCGAGCGCCTGCGACCGGAGGTGATGTGCCACAGCGCATCCCGATCCAATTCGACATCGGTGTCATGCGGCGTCACGGTGCGCCCGCAGCTCTTGCACATGACCACCGGCGGCCCGCGATGCCCGCATTCGGTGTGCACGAACTCCGGCAGCAGCGCCCATTCGGCTGTCCACTCCCGTTGCCAGGACCATACGCACACCAGGATCTGCCAGGTGCCCAGCCCCAATTCGGTGAGCCGGTACTCCCCCCGATCCCGGTACAGCACCCCGGCATCGACGAGCGCCGCCAGCCGTGCGGTGAGCACTGCGGGCGGCGCGTTCGTCCTGTCACTCCAGTGATTGAACCGCCGGGCGTGCTCGACGAAGGCCAGACGCAGGATGGTGAGCGTCAGGCGGTCGCCGAGCAGGTCGAAAGTGACGGCCACGGAGTTTGTTTGCACTTCAATAACTGTACCGGATTACCGTACGGATAGCGTTTCCAGCTCGCGGGACACGGCCTCATCGTGCGCGGCCGCCGCTTCCGCGGCCTTCTTCGGGCTCCAGAAACCGGACATGAAGAAGACGAACGGCAGGAACGCGATCTGTGCGATCAGGCAGATCCACCACCACGTCCGCCACTGCTTGGGCGAATCGATCGCCGCCTGCTGGGCATCCTTGGCATGGTCGGACAGGAAGGTCAGATCGTCGGCCGGAATGGCGCTGACCGCCTTGAGTTCATTACTGGCCGTGGTCAATTGCGGACCAACCTGCGAGGCGACGGCGAGATCGTTCACCGGAACCTTCTGTGCCGCTTGAATTCTGGCGATGGCCTGATCCGGCGGAATATTGAACTTCTGCGCGACCTGGCTGACCGCGGTGGCGGCACTGGCCTGGTCGGCCGGATTGATCAGCATCTTGGTCAGCACCGCCGGGTCGATGGCCTGGAGGGTGGCCAACTCCTGCGGATACTTGGCATTGAGCGCGACCGTGGTCTGCACATCGGCCGCCGAAGCGCCGGTCAGTTTCACCAGTGCGCTCACCTGTGCGGCAGCGTCATTCGGATTGGCTCCCAACTGAGCCATGGTATCCGTGCCGACCTTCTGAATGGTGGCCAGCTCATTATGGTATTTGGCCGAAATCGTTTGCAGCCGTGGACCGTAATTCACCAGCGTGCCCGCCGCGGTCACCACCAGCAGCAGCCCGAGCAGTACGAAGGTGACGACCGTGCGCAGAATGCCACCCCATACCGCGAGCCCCGCGACCGTCGCCGCCGGATTCCGGTTCTCCACCGTCTCGGTGTAGCAGGCCATCCAGGTGGCGTAGCAGATACCGCTGCCCACCGCGATCAGACTGAGCACCGCGGCGAAGGTGTAGTAATCGGTACCGGGTTTATCGGTATAGCCGAGGAATATGAATACCCCGATGATGCTGATGACGGCACCGAAGAGCATGAACGGTTTCCGGACCTTCAAATAGTCCGAGATGATGCCCGTCAGCACCAGCGATAGCGCATTGGCGATCCAATACCAGTTACCCATCGCATTGGCCTGCTGTGCGGTGAACCCGAAGTTCGTCGCCATATACACCGGCAGGAACGACACAATGGTGTAGAAGAACGCCAGGAATATCGAGATGGCGAAGGCCGATCCGACGATATTGAAGCGCATCATCTGTTTCCACTGATCGCGCTCGAGGCTCTCCACATCCAGGCCGCGGGCGCGCGCCTCGATGAGCGCCTTATCGCGCATGGACACCATGATCTGATCGCGCAGCGCCGGGCTGAGTTCGCGCAATCCGACCACGCCGAGAATGGAGATGACCACGCAGATGGCCCCGCACAGCCGGTAGTGGAACTGCCAATCCGGATGCGCGGACAGCGTCTGGGTGGAGATCTCGGTGGTCACCAGCGCGCCGAGTACGGGTCCGAGCGTCCAGAAGCCCATGGCCGAGGCGCGGCCCAGCTGCGGTGAGAAGTCGCGCACCAGGGCCGGGGTGGCCACCAGCACCGCGCCTTCCACGATGCCGATCACGCAGTAGACGATCAGGTACGCCTCTTTGGTGGTGCAGGCGGGTACCGCGACCAGGGTGAGTACCGAGCAGATGACCGTGCCGTAGGCGACGATATTGGCTCGCCCCCACCTGTCCAGCAGTCCGGCGATGACCGAGGCGACCGCGCCGAACGCCGCACCGGCGATGAAGATGCCGACGAAATACGCGAACGACAGGTGGAAATAGGCGATGAGCTCATTGCCCACCGCGCCCGAGACGAAGAGCTGGTAGTAGAGGGCGACCGAGACGATCACCACCAGGAAGAGATACCAGGACCGGGTACGGTTGTCCGGGTAGTGCGGAATCTTGCGCTGCCACAGCCCGGTCAACAGCGTCGGTGCTATCGGACCGGGGGCGGTCGAAGTCGAACTCATGATCGAAATGCCTTTCTGACCACGGCATTTCGTGTGACCGGAAGACCCATCAAGATGCGCCACGAGCTGCCGAGGTGATCACAGGGTAACGGCCACAAGTGATCGGCATCACTGTTATAGAAATACGTGTTTATTCGGTCCCGGAGCGGAAGTAGAGGGTGTTGGACCCGTGTTCGGCCAGCGGTCCGGCTTCGGCGGCCTGGCGGATACCGCTGCCGGGCAGGCTGGTGAGTTTGGTGAACATGGTGGTGTTGCCGAACGCGGACCGCACCTGGGTTTCGGAGGCGTAATCCGCGCCGTATTCGGCGAGTGCCTTGAAATCCAAGGGGGCGAGCGGCTTTTCGAGTGGAATCTGTCCCGCCGGGAGACCGAGCGCGGCGTACTGGATGGCGGAACCGCCCTCATACCAGCACAATTCGTAGGACATGTTCTCGGTGGTGGTAACGCTGACCACCGGCCATTCCTGGGAAAGCCGCAGGGCCAGTGGATGTTTCCCGACGGGGGCGATCTCCCAGTTCAGGCTCTTCACCGAAACCCAGTGCTCGGAAACCTTTTCGATGAGTACGACATCCTCACCGAGGCGTTCGGCGCGATTGGCCTCGGGGTCCGGTGTGCTCCAATGCTTTTCATCAACGCCGAGATACGCGGTGCTGGGCACGGCCTGTGCGCCGTCGGCCGAATACGCCGCGAGAATGGCGGCGCGCACCAGGGTGACGGCATTGCGCGAGGAACACCGCACGCCGAGCGCGCCGAACGAGGTGCTGATCTCCATCGGCTTGGACGGCTGATCCGGCATGGCGCCGGCGGCGAGCGGTTTGAGGCCGATCAGCGCGAGCTGCCAGTTGACCTCTTCGATCGTCGCCAGGTCACCGGAGGTTTGGTACAGGATCTGCTGCTGGGTCAGATATCCGGCGCGCTCCAGCGTGGCGACCTCGAGCTTGCGCAGCGCGGTGACGGTCTTGCTGGTGAACCCGATGTCCTCGACCCGGATCTCCCGCAGCCGCTGCGCCATGGCCGGTGAGGTGACCGCGGCATAGCGTTCGCGGTACATGGCGATCGCCGGTTTGCGCTGACGCCCCACCATCAGGGTGCGCAGCAGGGTATTGAGACTGGAGAGATAGCGCGCGGCCTGTTCCGGATCGGCGGAGAAGAGCTGCGCGCGAATGGCGACCGCGTCCGAACTGGCCGCGACCGCGGCATTGGGATCCAGGCGCAGCAGCCACACACCGCATTTGGCGAGCGCGTCGGCGCAAACGGCGGCGGCATTGGGATAGTTGTGCGCCACCTGCCGATACGCATTGCACGCATTGCGAATGGTGGAGGTCGCCAGCTCACGGTGGCCGATGGTGCGGGCGGCCTCCTCGAATAGTCGCAGCGCGTCCTGCACCTGTCCCGCGAAGATCGCGTTCACATGCCCGGCGGTGAGCCAGCGCAACCGCAGCAGCACGGCCTCTTGCGCGGGTTCGAGTGCCGAGGCGGACAGATCACGCTGTGCCGGATCGCTTTTGGTGGCAATGAGGCCGCGGGCCAATTCGCACAGGGTGGTGGCTAGGGCCAGTTCGGCTTCGGGCGAACGGTCGCGGGCGGCCGCTCTATCCGTAGCCACCTGGCGCTCAATGGCGCTGAGATCCATTGCGACCTTCAAACTCCCGCATCAACCGTGCGCGTGCGATCTCCTTGCCGACCGCCCTGCGCGTTTGCGCCGAGTCTGCCATAGATTGCCCGCGCGGGTCACGCGAGTCCCGGTATGACCGGATTGCTCGGGTGCGCCGCGCGCGGGGTCCGGATCAGTCCGCGCGGGTATAGCGGAGTTGGCCCGGTTTCTCCTGCTCATAGGCGGCACGGCCCGAGAGGTGCTGGGGCACACCGACTTCCCACCACGCCCCGGATTCGGTCCACGACGACGGCTGGGTGTGCACCACGAGCACGGCCGGACGCTTCTCCGCGACAGCGGTGGCTCGGGCGCGGACGTACGCATCGCGGAATTCCGCGGGTTCGCCCGCGGTGAACACCGCGCAGCCCAGCGCGCGGGCGTGCGCGGCGAAATCGACGCGCGGCGGCATATCGTGATTGCTGCGGCAATCGGCATAGAAGTTATTGAACGGCTGTGCGCCCTGGCCTTCCTGCAGCCGCGCGATCACCGCGTAGCCGTCGTTATCGCACACCACCGCCACCAGCGGATGACCCGCGAACGCCGCGGAGAACAGTTCGGAATTGAGCATCAGATAGGAGCCGTCGCCGAGCATTGTGGTGACCAGGCCGCGATGCGCGATGGCAGCGCCCCACGCGCCCGACAGTTCGTATCCCATACAGGAGAAGCCGTATTCGACATCCATGGTGGGTGCACCGCCGGTGGCGCGCCAGCCGCCGATGAGTTCGCCGGGAAGGCCGCCGGACGCCGTCATCACGTAATCCTCGGGCCCGCTGAGGTCATTGACCATGCCGACGATCTGGGCATAGGTGGGCGCGCCGAGCGCAGGGGTGCGGAGTTTGTCGATATGGGCGTCCCATTCCGCGCGAACGGTCGCGGCGCGGGCGGTCCAGGCCGGATCCGCGTGCCACTCCCCTGTTTCGTGCGCGAGTTCGGCCAGTGCGGCATCCGCGTCACCGACCACGGCGAGCGCACCGTGTTTGACGGCATCGAAGCGCGCGGCATTGATATGGATGAGTCGCACATCGTCGGCGAAGACGGTCCAGGAGGCGGTGGTGAAATCCTGGAGACGGGTGCCGACGGCCAGGACGACATCGGCTTCCGCGGCGAGGGTATTCGCCGAGGCCGCACCGGTAATGCCCAGCGGGCCCGCGTAGAGCGGATGATCGTGGGGAACCAGTGTCCGTCCGGCGGTGGTCTCGGTGATCGGAATACCGTGCCGCTCAGCGAATTTCACGGCGCTGTCGGCCGCACCCGAATAGCGGACGCCGCCTCCGAGTATCAACAGCGGACGTTGCGCGGTAACCAGCCGGGCGGCCGCCTCCGAAACGCTGCGCCGATCCGGGCGCGGACGAGGGATGCGATGCAGCACCGGTTCGAACAGCGCGTCCGGAAATTCGTAGGTCTCCACCTGAACGTCCTGCGGTAGTGCGAGCGTCACCGGTCCCGCCTCTGCCGGATCGGTCAGCACCCGCGCCACCTGCGGCAGCGTCGCGATCAGCTGCTCGGGGCGGGTGATGCGATCGAAATACCTGCTCACCGAACGGAACGCGTCATTCACGGTGACGGTGGGATCGCCGAAATTCTCGACCTGCTGCAGCACCGGATCGGGTGCGCGGCTGGTGAAGGTGTCACCCGGGAGCAGCAGTAGCGGCAGCCGATTAGCATGTGCTACACCGGCGGCGGTGACCATATTGAGCGCGCCCGGTCCGATGGACGAGGTGGCGATGCCGACCTGACGCCGATGCGCGGCCTTGGCCAAACCTACGGCGGCCAGCGCCATGCCCTGTTCGGTATGCCCGCGCCATACCGGGATATCGTCGCGGCGTTCCTGGAGCGCGGTGCCCAGCCCGAGTACATTGCCGTGCCCGAAGATGGCGAAAACATGTGGGAACAGCGGCACTTCGGTGCCGTCGAGCAGTTCCGAGCGCTGGGCGACCAGCCAGGCCACCAGGGCTTGTGCGGTCGTGAGTCTCATTCGCGGCGTCCTTCGTGCGTGGTGACCGGGCAGCGCGGGTCCAATGGTTCATCGGCCCAATGCGATCGGACCCAGGAGTAATCCGGGTCGTCACAGAAGGCCATGGACCGGTCGGGGGCGGGACCTGCCAGGACATTGAGGTAGTACATGGCGTAGCCGGGGGCGGCGATGCACGGGCCGTGGTAGCCGTGCGGGACCAGGAAGACATCGCCGTCCCGGACCGCGACATTCTCGTCGAGTGCGCCATCGGCGGTATAGGTGCGGTGCATGCCGAAACCCCTTGGCGAGGGCGTGATTCCGTCGCGGTCGGCAATGCGGAAGTAGTAGATCTCCTCGTTGACGACCTCGCAGTCGCTCGCCTCGTCATGCTTGTGCGGCGGATAGGACGACCAATTGCCGCCGGGGGTGATGAGTTCGCAGGCATTGAGTTTGTCGGCATGGTCCCATATTCCGGGAACGCCGAAACCGGTGACTTGACGAGTCGCGACGCCCGCCCCGCGTACCTCCACCGGAACCTTGTCCGCCGGACCGTATTTGGGTTCGAGGCGGCGGGTGCAGCGCGCCATGGGCAGCGCGACCTCGATGCCGTGTGTCGTCGTCAGCTCGACCTCGGCATCGCGCGGGACATAGGCGAAATCGGTGACTCGGGTGAAAACCGTTTCCCGGCCTTCCAGTTCGAAGGTGAGGCCGTCCACCCGGACGGTGCAGGATCCGGACAGGGGCAGGATGAACGCTTCGAACTCACCCGTGTGCACGGTGCGCGATTCGCCCGCCTCCAGTCGGAGTACGCGCAGCCCGGTGTAGGTCCAGCCCGCATCATCCGGTGTCAGCGCGACGGGATCGTTTCTGTCACCGAGGGTTTCGGCGCGACGGTGCAATTTGCTCATGACGCGGCCTCGAGCACCCTCGCGGCGGCATCCACCGCGCCCGCCACATCGCCATCGGGCGGATAGAGCAGGCTGCGGCCGACGACCAGGCCGCGCACCACATCGTGAGTGAGGGCCGAACCCCATGACGCCAGATCCGCCGCCGGATCACCCGAGGGCGCGCCGCCCAGCACCAGTACGGGCAGTGTGGTTGCATCGAGTGCCGAAATATCTTGCGGCGCTGGTACTTTGAGCCAGGTGTAGGCCGAGGTGACGCCTAGACCGGAGGCGATGGTGATGGCGCGTTGCAGCGAGGCGGCATCGCGATGCATGACCAGCGACCCCGACGGATCGCGCCCGTACGGCAGCGGTTCCACCATGGCCATGAGTCCGTGCTCGGCGAGTTCGGAGACCGCCCGGGCGCAGGCTTCCAGTGTCGGAATTGTGCCCGCGTCCGAATCCACCATGCGCAAGAGCATCTTTCCGCCATCGAGGCGGTATTTCACCAGGGATTCGGCGTCGTATCCGGTGAAGCGGTCGTCGATCTCCCAGTCCGCTCCGGCGAGGCCGCCGCGGTTCATGGAGCCGATGACGATCTTGTCGTGCACGGCCTCGAGCAGCAGCAGTTCCTCGACGATATCCGGGGAGCCGAGCACGCCGTCGACGGCGGGATTGTCGAGCGCGATGAGCAATCGCTCCAGCAGGGTGCGGCGATCGGCCATGGCGGTGTTGTCCGCACCGACGCCGAGAGCACCGCGGGCCGGATGGTCGGCGGCGACCAGGAACAGGGTTCCCTTGTCCGACAGCAGATTAGGGCGGCGAATGCGGTCGGCGTAGGCACGCTGCACCGCTTCGGGTTCGGTGGCTCGGGCCCGCAGCAGCCGGTACCAGCGGTCATCGGTCAGGTGCACAGTAACTCCTCGATCTCGGCCTCGGTCGGCATGGCGTCGGCGCAGGCCAGGCGGGAGGCGACCAGCGCCCCGGCGGCATTGGCGAAGGTGCCCAGGCGGTGTGGATCCCAGCCCGCGAGCAGGCCGTGGATGAGCGCGCCGCCGAACCCGTCACCCGCGCCGAGACCGCAGACGACCTCGACACGGCAGGGCGGGACGGTCCAGCGTTCGGATTCGGTGGCGACCAGGACGCCTTCGGCGCCGCGTTTGATCACGGCCAGGCGGACGCCCCGGGCGAGCAGCCGGTCGGCGGCCTCATCCGGATCGGCGGTGCCGACGGCGACCTGGACTTCGGTTCTATTGCCCACCACCACATTCACGTGATCGACCATCCAGCCGATCTCGGCGCGGGCGGTGTCGACATCGGGCCAGAACATGGGGCGGTAGTCCAGGTCCAGGACGGTGTGGCCGCGCCGGTCGCGGCGCTCCAGCATGGCGCGCTGGGTGGTGCGGCCGGGTTCGGCGCTGACGCCGGTTCCGGTGACCCACAGCAGGGGTACGGAATCGACTACATCCCAGGGGATCTCATCATCGACGAGGGTGAGATCCGGGGCGATGGGCGCGCGATAGAACAGCAGCGGCGGATCGGCGGGCGGGTTCAGCTCGCAGAACACCACCGGTGTCTGGAGACTCGGCGCGGTGCCGACATAGCGGTTCTCGACACCGAAGTCCGCTAGCGCGTCTCGCACGAAATCGCCGAAGCCGTCCGGGCCGACCTTGGTGAGCAGCGCCGTGCGGCGGCCCAGGCGGGCGGCCGCCACCGCGACATTGGTGGCGGTGCCGCCCAGGAATTTGGCGAAGGTCTGCACCTTGGCCAGCGGCACCCCGCTCTGTTCGGGGTACAGGTCGACCCCGACCCGGCCGACGGTCAGCACTTCCAGTTCGGTCATTCCGACACCACTCGCTGCAATTCGTGTTGCAGCGCTTCGAGTTCCGCGCCGCCGGACATCTGGCGGGTCAATTCGGAGAGGTCGATCTCGGACTTCTCATAGGAGCCGAGCTGGCCACCACGCTGCAACAGCAGGAAGCGGTCACCGACCGGGTAGGCGTGATGCGGATTGTGGGTGATGAGTACGACGCCCAGGCCGCGGTCGCGCGCCTGCACGACGTAGCGAAGCACGATGCCCGCCTGCTTCACACCCAGTGCGGCCGTTGGCTCATCGAGAATCAGCACCTTCGCGCCGTAGTGCACCGCGCGGGCGATGGCCACGCATTGGCGCTGGCCGCCGGACAGGGTGCCGACCGGCTGTTCGAGATCGCGAATCTCGATTCCCATGTCCTCCAAGGCTTTACGGGTGATGTCCTTAGACTGCCGCCGGTCCAGCAGCTGGATCGGACCCAGCTTCTTGGTGGGTTCGGAGCCCAGCACGAAATTGCGCCAGACGCTCATGAGCGGCACCACGGCCAGATCCTGGTACACGGTGGCGATGCCGAGATCCAAAGCCTCACGCGGGGAGGACAATCGGGTCGGCTTGCCCTCGATCCGGAGTTCGCCGGTGTCGTGCTGATGCACGCCCGCCAGAATCTTGATCAGGGTGGATTTGCCCGCGCCATTGTCGCCCAGCACGCAGGTGACCTCGCCGGGATTGACCACCATGGTCACATCGTGCAGCGCCACCACGCCGCCGTAACTCTTTCCGATATCGACGGTTTCGATGAGGGGTGCCTGCGAAGTCATCGGCGTACCCTTTCCGCTCGCTTCTTGAACTCGTTGTTGACCAGTACGGCCGAGAGCAGCAGCACGCCGAGGAAGAGCATGAACCAGTCGCTGTTCCAGCCCGCGAAGACGATGCCCTGCCGCGCCATACCGAAGGTGAGCGCGCCCAGCGCCGCACCGACCACCGAACCGAAGCCGCCGGTGAGCAGACAGCCGCCGACGACCGCCGCGATGATGTACTGGAACTCCAGTCCCACACCCTGATTGGCCTGCACGCTGGAGAAGCGCAGCAGATTGCACGCGCCCACCACCCAGCCCGCGAAGGCCGTGGTCATGAAGAGAATGATCTTGGTGCGGGCGGCCGGGACGCCGACCGCGCGGGCGCTGGGCAGTGAACCGCCGACCGCGAAGATCCAGTTGCCGAATCTGGTGCGCATCAACACTATTGCCGCGATGGCGGTGAGCACGATCCACCACACCACCGAGGCTTGAATATGCGCATCGCCGATATCGGTGGTGGAGGCGAAAACCCAGCCCGCGGACTGATATCCGTCGGCCCCGCGAATGCCCGAGACCTGCACGGTGCCGGTAACCCACCGGGTCACACCGAGATTCAGGCCCTGCAACGCCAGGAAGGTGCCCAGGGTGACAATGAAGCTCGGCAGGCCGGTGCGCATCACCACCCAGCCGTTCAGCGCGCCGACCGCGAGGGCGAACAGCAGCGAGACCGCAAGGGCCAGCCAGATATTCCAGCCCGCGTTCACCGCGAGCAGGGCTGTCACTAGTGCGGTGGACGCCGTCATCACACCGGCTGAGAGGTCGAATTCCCCGCCGATCATGAGCAGTGCGACCGCCACCGCCATGATGCCGAGCGTGGAGGCATCGTCCAGCCAGTTGGAGACGCCCAGTGCGCTCAGGAACTTGTCGGTGATGATCGAGAAGAACAGGAACACCACCAGCGCGCCGATCAGCGCACCCAGTTCGGGCCGCACCACCAGGCGCTGCACCAGCGATGACCGCAGGCTCGTCGCCGGCTCGGAAGTCGTTGTGGCAACACTCATGTCATTCACTCCCGGCCCTCTACCGTGTGCCCTGGGCGACGAGCCCGGCGACGACATCGACATTGCTCTTGTCCACGAACGCCGGACCGGTCTGCACCGGATGGCCGCCGCCGACGCCATTGAGATTCGACCGGTACAGCTTCAACATGACCACCGGCAGATAGCCCTGTTCGTACTGCTGCTGATCGACCGCGAACAGCAGCGATCCGGCCCGAATCGCGCCCACCACATCATCATTGAGATCGAAGGTGGCGATGGCGGCCTTGGATTTGGATTCGCGGACCGCGTCCACCGCGCGGGCCGCGATCTGCGAATTCAGCGTCAGCACGGCGTCGATGGAGGAATCCGCCTCCAGCGCACCGCGAATGCGCGCCTGGGCATCGGTGGGATTATTGATGTCGACCTGGAGGGTGACGGCGGTGCCGAAACCCTGGGTCGCGCCCGCGCAGCGTTCATTCGCGCCGATATTCCCGGCCTCGTGAATCACGCAGAGCATCTTCTGTTTTCCGGCATCGTGCAGGCGTTTGCCGGCGGCCTCACCGGCCTGGCGCTCACTCTGACCGACATGGCCGATCGCGCCGTAGGCGACGCTCTTGTCCTCACCGGAGTTGATGGTCACCACGGGAATGCCCGAGGACACCGCCTTCTCGATGGAAGTGCGCAGCGCGTCCGGGTTCGCCATGGAGACGACCAGCCCGTCCACGCCCTGTGCGACGGCATTGTCGATGAGCTTGGCCTGCTGACTCGGATCGCCCGAGGAGTTGTATTCCACGCGCACCCCGAGCTGATCGCCCGCGGCCTCCGCGCCGTTCTTGACCACATTCCAGAACGCGTCACCGGGTGAACCGTGCGTGACGACCGCGACGGAGGTCAGTTTGCCGACGGCGACGGGCGCCTGGGCGGGTGCGGTCTGATCGGTGCCCGGGCCGCTGCACGCGGCGAGCACGGCGGCGGCCGCGATCCAGGGCGATAGTCGCCGCCAGCGCTTCGAACCGGAGCGTTTCGCGCCCGGAGGGGCCGCTACTTGGGACTTCATTGTCATCACATAACCCACTAAATCCGGGTGGAGGCCTGTTCAGCCCCGATTTCGGCCAGGTGTCGCAGACTTACTTCGGTATCTCGGTCGGGACCGGCGGCGGTGTCGCCGGGATTGAGGGCGGTGTCCTGTTCGAGCACGTACCAGCCGGTGTAGCCCGCGGCACGGACGGCGTGCACCAGCGCGGCGATATCGACATCGCCCCGTCCGAGCGGTACGTACATGCCTTCGCGCACGGCCCGGCTGTATTCCATTCGGCCGCTGCGGACTTCATCGGCGATGGCCAGCCGGACGTCCTTGAGGTGGATATGCCCGATGCGGTTCGGATACTGCCGGGCCAGGGCCACCGGATCGGTGCCGCCGATGGCCAGGTGGCCGGTATCCAGGCACAGGTCCAGATCGGAATCGGCGAGGAAGCGCCGAACCTCGGCTTCGGTCTCGACGTGGGTGCCCACGTGCGGGTGCAGGGTGGTGCGCAGGCCGTGTTCGGCGGCGATATCGGCGATGCTCGCCGCGGTGTCGATGAGCGTGCGCCATTCGTGATCGGTGAGGGGGACGCGGGCGTCGTAGCCGTCTTCGCCGGTGGCGGCGGCCAGTACCAGTACTTCCGCGCCGGTCGCGGCGAAGAGGGCGGCGGTTTCGCGGGCGGTGGCCAGGGCCGCGCTCGGTTCTCGATGCAGGGCCAGGGCCAGGAATCCGCCGACGGGGGTGAGTCCGTGCGCGGCCAGTTTCGCGCGCAATTCGGCTGGGGCGGTGGGCAGATAGCCCGGCGGGCCGAACTCGGTGGCGGTCAGCCCGAGGGCCGCCATGGCGGGCAGCACGGTGTCCGCGTCCAGGACATAGCCCCAGGCGGGGACTTCGCATACGCCCCAGGAGATGGGCGCGGCGGCAATACGCAATTCGGTCATCGGCACTTCCCAGACCTGTCGGTAGCCAACGTGTGAAACGCTTCCTCTATTGGAGCGCTCCAACAATGTAACCCCGATCACAAGCGTGTCAAGAGCTCGGGTGCGACCGAAAAGTGGTGCATGACCATGCAATACGGCTCCAACCTGGGGCGTTGTGCAGGAATCCAAATGTCCGAAACATGTCGTTAGAGCGCTCTATTGCCGACAATCGCCCGGACCGGTACCGTCGTGCAGCATGACCCGACCGACCATGGAAGACGTCGCCGCCCGAGCGGGCGTTTCCCGCGCACTGGTCTCACTGGTCATGCGCAACTCCCCCAAGGTGAGTGAGCATCGCCGCGCCGCGGTGCTGGCGGCGGCCGATGAACTCGGCTACGAACCGCATCTGATGGCTCGCTCGCTGGCGAGCCGGACCTCGAACATCGTCGGGGTCATGGTGTCCGATCTGCGCAATGCGTTCTTCGCCGATGTGGTGGAGGGGATGGACGAGGCGGCGCAGGAGGAGGGCCTCGAACTCATCCTGAATACCGGGCGGCGCAGCGCTTCCCGGGAAAGCACGGCACTGGCGAGCCTGCTCGCCTTCCGGCCGGGCGGGATCATTCTGCTGTCACCGGTATTGCCCGCGGCGTCCATTCGCGATGCGGCGCAACGGTGTCCGGTGGTGCTGGTATCGCGCGGGTCCAACTTCGCCGAAGTGGACACGGTCAATGACGATGGCGAGGTGGGTGCCGCGCTGGCGGTGGATCACCTTGTCGCACTGGGTCATCGGCGCATCGTGCACCTGGACGGCGGGGCGGCGTTCGCGGCCGGGCCACGGCGCAAGGGGTACACCGCCGCCATGGTCCGGCATGGTCTGGAGCCGATGGTCATTGCCAGCGAGCACACCGATGAGGCCGGTGCTGCGGCGGTGCGCAGTCTTCTGAACCTGTTCTCTCCCAGCAACTTTCCCACCGCGCTGGTCTGCGGTAACGACTTCAACGCGGTCGGTGCCATGTCCGCGCTCGCCGAGGCGGGACTGCGCGTCCCCGAGGATGTCTCGGTGGTCGGCTATGACAACACCTCCCTGGCCGCGCTCCAGCACGTCGCTCTCACCACCATCGATCAGCCGCGCAACAGCATCGGCCGCCTCGCGGTGCGCGCACTCACCGAACGCATGCAGGACGGCCGCACCGATCCGGTGCGCCAGCATCTCGAGCCGTCCCTCGTGGTCCGCTCGACCACCGCCAAGCCCCGCGACTGAGCTGGGCCACAACCGATTTCGAAGGAGCAACCATGTCCACGATCAGACTGGGCCTCGCAGGCACCGGCCGCATCGGCAGCTCCCACGCCGAAACCCTCACCACGCTGCCCGGCGTGGATTCGGTCATCGTCGCGGACGCGGACGCGGACCGAGCCCGCGCCACCGCCGATAAACTCGATATCGACTTCGCCCCCGATATCGACGCGCTGCTGGCCGCCGATCTCACCGGTTTGATCATCACCACCGCCACCGATTCGCATCCGGAGCTCATCACCGCCGCCGTGGATCGCGGCATCCCCGTCTTCTGCGAAAAGCCCATTGCCGCAGACATTCTCGGCACGCTCGCGGTAGTCGAACGAGTCGCTTCCTCCGACGTCCCGGTCCAGATCGGTTTCCAGCGCCGCTTCGACGCCGGTTACCGAGCCGCCCGCGCGGCGGTAACCTCCGGCGACCTCGGCTGGGTCCACACCCTGCGCGCCACCACCCTCGACCCCGCACCCCCGCCCGCCGACTACATCCCCCGCTCCGGCGGAGTCTTCCGCGATTGCGGCGTCCACGATTTCGACATCATCCGCTGGGTCACCGGCCGCGAAGTCACAGAGGTCTACGCCACCGGCGCGAACCGAGGCGAACAATTCTTCGCCGATGCGGGCGACGTCGACACCGCGGCGGTAATCCTGCGCCTCGATGACGGCGCACTGGCCACGGTCTCCTTGAGCCGCTACAACGGCGCGGGCTACGACGTCCGCCTCGAAGTCCTAGGCTCCAAAGGCAATGCGATAGTCGGCCTCGACGACCGCGCACCCCTGCATTCGGTGGAACCCGGCTACCCCGCCTCCAGCGTCCCCGCCTACCCCGGTTTCATGGACCGCTTCCACCCCGCCTACGTAGAAGAACTGGCCACCTTCCTGGAGGTCGCCGCCGCCCAGCGCCCCAGCCCTTGCACCCCAGCCGAAGCCCTGGAAGCCTTCTACATCGCAGAAGCCTGCGAACAATCCCGCCGCGAAGGCCGCCCCATCCGCCTCACGGAAGTCCGCCACTAACACCCGAAAAGGTGAAGCCGAAATGGATTGGATCCTCGAAGTAGTCCCCGTCCCCGTCTCGAACCTGGACCGCGCCAAAGACTTCTACTCCACCCAGGTCGGCTTCACCCTCGACCTGGACATCCAAATCTCCCCCGACACCCGCATAATCCAACTAACCCCACCCGGCTCCACCTGCTCCATCCACCTCTCCACCGGCCCCATGCCCCCCGGCTCGGTATCAGGCCTCCAACTGGTGGTACCCGACCTGGACACCGCCCAGACCGAACTATCCAACCGCGGCGTCCCCGTCACCGAGATAATGCATTTCGACCAGGGCACCCGCCTCCCCGGCCGAGGCGACCCCTGGAACAACTTCATCTTCTTCGACGACCCCGACGGCAACTCCTGGGTAATCCAAGAACGCCCCGCCACCCCCGACTAGCCCTCAAAATCCCATTGCGATCACTTGAGGTACGGGAGCTTCAGCCCGGCTGATGACATCCTGTGCTCGTCATGCTTCGCGGATTTGGCTCATGAAATCGATCGCTTCGATGAGGGTGAATTGGAGGGATTGGCTGGTGGATCCGATTCTGGCACGCGATTCTTCCGGGGAAACCTCGTATGCCGATTTCAGCGCGGCTTCGAATTCTTTCCAAGCCTCATATATTCTCCGGATGTCTTGCTCCACGTGAGAAGTCAGGGTTACGAATGCCTTGGCGTCCATACGCTGTTGACCACCCGATGCCAGCCAGATGTTGAGATTCGAGTACTCGGTTATATAGCGGCCGACCAACGCGTTGTTCTCGTTATGCAGGAGATTGCAGGAGAGCAGCAATATTGCGAGATTGTGCGAGGTTGGTACGTCATACTTCTTCAGCTCATTGGGAATCTTCCAGCTCGGGAGATCTTCCACCCAACTCCAGTCGTATTCGGAGGTCATGGACTCAACCCTTCGAAGAGATATCAGATATGCACATTATAATATCTGATCAGCCATTTGATTGCTTCCGACGTCGGTTCCACCGGAATGTCCTTGATCCCCCCGGCACGTAGCACTTGTGCACAATACGTGATGCAGCTCTGCCGATCGAGATCATACATCGGATATCTACCGCGACCGGTCACATCCATCATGACTTCAGCGTAGGAGAGCGCGATTCCCGGTTCCGGCAATGGAATATGAATGTGCATGGTCAATGGCGAGAGAATACCGGAATCGAAGGCCGCGATTCCACTCGATGGGGATTGCGGGCTTCCCCACTGTTCGGTTCGCAGGAGTTCACCATCCGCCGTGCGAACGGAAACCAACGCGTGCAGTCCACCCCCTTCATGCTTCGGATCGAGGTGGACGACGGCTTCGCCCGGGAGCGGATCATGCCGCGGCCGTTCGCTGTCGGCGGGGTAAAGACCCAGTGGGTCTATCCAGCCGGTTGGGTTGTGCGGGTATATGTTCGGGTTCGGTGACGGGGCCAGGCCGAGTGGGTCGGAGGTCAGGTAGCGGCCGGTGGCGGGGTCGTAGACGCGGTGCAGGTTGTAATGGAGGCCGGTCTCCGGGTCGTGGATTTGGCCGGGGAAACGGAGGGGTGTGGTCGCGGTGCCCTGCCAAGTGGTTTCGCCCCAGAGGGTGGAAGTCGCTGTGGCGAGCGGGGTTCCGGTGGTCGGGTCGAGAAGATCGGTGGGAGTGCCGACTTGATCGGTGATGATCGCGTGGCAGGTGGTGTCGAATCCGTGGCGGGCGGAGGTCTGGGTGACGGGGGTGCGGGAGCCGGGTTCGTAGTGCCAGCGGGTGGTTTCGGTGGCGGTGGTCTGTTCGACCAGGTAGGTGTCGTCCCAGGTGTAGTCGGTGCGGGACAGGACGGTGCCGTCGGGGGTGCGGTGTTGTTTGGTGCGGCGGCGGCCCGCGGCGTCGTAGGTGTAGTGCCAGTGGTGGCCGTCGGGGGTGGTGACTTCGGTTAGTTGGTCGAAGGCGTTGTAGGTGTAGTGCCAGATGGCTGGTTTGCGGGATGGGCGGGATCGGGTTTTGCGGATCAGGCGACCGGCGGGGTCGTAGTGGTAACGGGTGCGGCCGTTCCGGGTCAGGAGGTTGTTGCGGTATTCGCGGGCCGGATTCGAGTCACCTTGTGCGGTAGTCGAATTAGCGTGAGAGGCGTGGGTGATATTGCTGAGCGGGTCGTAGGTGTACGACTCGGTCTCGGGGCCGTCGGCGATGGCGCCGATGCGGCCGATCGCGTCCAGCGAGAATTCTCGCAGCCGGTCGGGGGTGGCGGGACGTGCGGTGGTTTGTGCGGACAGGTAGCCGTCAGGGCGGTAGGAGTAGTTGTCGCGCCGGATCATTCGAGGATCGGGGCGAGTGGGCTCCAGGCCGAGATTCAGGAGCGGACGGGGATCGGCGGTTACCTCTCGAGCCATGAGGCGGCCCATGTCGGACAGGGTGCGCCGTACCGAGATCGTTCCGATTTGCCAGCCGGTGGGTCGGCCCACCGCATCGTGGGTGAAGGTGATGTCGTGACTGTCGGTCGATAGGCTCTGTGCCTGTCCGGTGACGTCCCAGTCCCAGGCGGTGCGCGCGCCGGTCGGAGTGGTGCGGCCGATTTGACGGCCGTGCTCGTCATACTCGAAACGCATCGGAGCTTGATCGTCCAACTGCTGCGAAACCAGCTGTCCAAGTGTGGAATACGAGAACTCGAGGCTGTGGATCGGATCTCGATCGACACCAGACTGGGCAGCGAGGACTCGGCCCGCGACATCGTGGCGATAGCTGAGCCATTCGCCGGTATCCGCCGTAATCGCGGTGACTCGGCCGAGGATGTCTCGGGCGTGGGTGCGGGTGATCCCGGTGGCCGGGGTGACCGTGGCGACGCGACCGGTGGTGTCGTTTGTGTAGCGGGTGGTCGCACCGGTGTAGTCGGTTTCGGCGGTCAGGCGGCCCGCGCGGTCGTATTCGTAAGTCCAGGTTTGGGATAGGGGGTTGGTTACCGTAGTCAGTCGGCGTTCGGTGTCCCAGGTGTAGCGGGTGACGGAGCCGTCCGGATCGGTACGCGAGGTCGGGAGATCGAAGGGGCCGTAGGTGTGGTGGGTGGTGCCGTTGGCGCGGTTGGTGTGGGTGCGGAGATTGCCTTCACCGTCCCATGTCCAGGATTCGGAGTGCCCGTCAGGATCGATGCGGCGCAACGGTTTTCCATCGGCCGCCCATTCGTACTGGGTGATTTCGCCGAGGGGGCCGGTCAGGCGCGTGACGCGACCGAGGCTGTCGCGTTCGATGTGGGTGACTGAACCGAGCGGGTCGGTGACGACAGCCGGCAGTCCGGCTCGATCGACTTCGATCGCGGTCCGCGCACCCGTGGACGAGACTACCCCCGCAGCCGCGCCATTGGGGTGGTACGAGTATTCGGTCCGCGATCCCGCCGCGTCGACCGTCGCGATCAGATCGCCTGCGGCACTCCACTCTTGACGCCGGACGGTGCCGTCGACATCGACAATTGTCGTCGGCCGATTCGCGCCCAGGTATTCGATGTTGACGGTCGCGCCATCGGGGCGCGTGATCCCGGTGAGGTCACCCAGATCGCTATAGCGGTAGTGGCTCTCGGCACCGTCGGGGGCGAGTACGCGTATCGGCTTGCGGTCCGGGTTGTAGTCGAAATGGGTTGTGCCGCCCTCCGGATCGGTGAGGTCGCGCAGGCGCAGGTCGCGGTCGAACCCGTGGCGGGTGATCGCGGACAGCGAATCGGTGATGGTGGTGTGGAATCCGGATCGCGATGTCTCGTATTCGAAGTCGCAGTCGAGGATTCCGGCGGTACCGCGCTGCTGGGTGACCCGGCCCGCCGCGTCGTAGGTGTTGCGCATCGTGGTGCCGTTGGAATCGGTCCACGAGGTGATGCGGGCTCGATCATCGTAGGTGAAGCTGGTCGTCGCGCCGATGCCCGTGGTGATCGCGGTCAGATTGCCTGCGCTGTAGGCGAATTCGCGAACTCGGGTACCGGACTCGTCTGCGGACACGACGGTCAAGGCGGTGACCCGGCCTGCGGCGGTGTCGACGAGTACCCGGTAGCCACCGGAGTGAGTGACTTCGGTTGGCGCGCCATCGGAGTCGTAGTGGAAGCTGACCCGATTGTGGTGGCGGTCGGTGATCGCGGAGATGGCGTAGTTGCCCAGCGCCGCGTCCAAGCCATTGAGGATCGGGTCGGGGTCGAAGTGCCAGAGCAGCTCTCGACGCGGGTCCCGCGCGCGATAACCACCGGACTCCGAGCGCGTGAGGGTCAAGCGCTGACCACCGGTTATCGGCTCGACCGGCACCTCCGCATCCGCGTGCGGATACGCGAGCATGAGGCCGTCTTCGGCCAGGAAGGTGACCCCGTCCGCATCGACGACGATGCGCATATCGAGAGTGGCCGACCAGGACGATCCGAACCAGCGCCCGAACCGATAGCTGGAGCGATGTCTTCGCCGCAACACCAGAGCCAATACGCCCGGCAGACTGAGATCCGTTTGCGGAAGCAGGAATTCACCGGTCGCGATGTCCACCGGATCCGGTGATTCCTCCACCTGCCCGGGAGTCCGATCGACCTCACTCCCCTTGTGCACCGTCTCCTGATGCACCCCCCGATCGGCATTCGCCAGCTCGGGCAGACTCGGGTTCTCCCGCTGCGGCGCACCATGATCCGCCGCGCCATCGGAGCCTGCGGAATGCGTATCGGGTGAGGGCACCGACTCGGGAGGATTCCCCGGCCTCGGTTCGTACTGCTTGGGCGACGCGGGCTCCGCAGTCGCGCTCGGGGTTTCGTTCACCCGGGCCGGAGCTTGCGATGCCGAAGCGACCTCACGTGCCGCAGCAGGTTCCGTACGCCCTACTCCGTCAGTGGTCGCGGCGCGATCGCCGGACGTGACACGGTCACCGGACGCGACACGGTCACCGGACGCGACACGGTCACCGGGCGCGGCACGGTCGATGGATGCGGCACGGTCACCGGGCGCGGCACGGTCGATGGATGCGGCACGGTCACCGGGCGCGGCACGGTCGATGGGTGCGGCACGGTCGATGGATGCAGGCTTTTCATGTTGTCCAGCAGCGATATTCGAGGCGTGTTCGCCACTGGGAGCGCTGGTCGGCACATTAGCTCGGGCGGAGGCGCGATCACCGGGTACCGGTTGAGTGGCAGCTGGGGCGTCGCGCGGTGTGGAGGTAGCGGGGCCGGGGATTCGGTCGGTGGACGGGGCGAGGCGGGCCGCGTTATCGATGGGTGCCGGGGCCGGGGATCGGTCCGCGGGGGTCTGTCGGTTGCCGTCGGGGGTGTCGGCGCGGGTCACCGAATCCGGTACCGCCGCTCGGGTTTCAGGGGTGCTGGCGTGGATTTCGGACCCGCCCGCACGAGTTTCCGGCAAGCCGGACCGGGATTCGGACGGCGGCGCGGAAACATCAGCACGCGAACGTGGTCCGCCGTCGCTGACCTGAGCTGGCCCGGGCTCCTCGCGCGCACCGTTCGACTGTGTTGGATCCCCTTTCGGAGCGCCCGGCCCACCCTCACCCGTCAGCGCGCCCGGTGCACCCTCGCTGGTGAGGGCAGCCGGTTTGGCCGTGTCCACGCTGGGGACCACGGACCGTTCGACGCCCTCCGGTTTGGCGGAGGGATGGGGCGAGGTACCTTCCGGAAGACCCTTGACACCAATGGGTTTCGCAGCCGAGCGGACCCCGTGGGCCGCGCCCATGCCGAATCCGGCGGCGAGCATCGCAGGGTTGAGAGTGGTGTTGACCTTGTTCCAGTCGAGACCACCGTGGGTGAGCTGGTCCCCCACCTGCCACGCGATATCGGTACCGTACATGCCGAAACCGCCTGCGAGACCGGATAATCCGCCACCGAGGAAGCCCCGGGTGGCCGGGGACAGCGGTGTATGGCCCAGCATTCTGGTGAGTCCAGGCGCGACTCCCTTGGCGACCGCCCCACCCGCACCCCATTCGAGCGCGGTGCGCGCGGCCTGCGCCGGATCGATATGGTCGCGATGATCGGCCAGCACCTGATACGACTGAATGCCGAGATCCATTGCCAGACCCATGGATCCGGTCTTCACCCCGGTGATGGCGATATCCTTCAGATACACCTTGACCGCATTGCGCAGCCCCGCCTTGGCCATCTGCGCCGCGAGCTGCCGCGCCCCCTGTTCCGCCGCCAACGCGATGGCCTCGCGCCCGGCTGCCGCCGCCGCGGGCACGGCCGCCGAACCCCACGGCCACGCCGCGATCAGCGCGTAGATGCTGTACGCGGTGATCGCCGCGAAACCAGCCTCCATGATCTTGGTGTACTCGATCTCGGTACCCGCCTCACGAGTCCGAGTACCCAGCTCGTCGAGCCCCTTGACCAGGCTGTCCAGCGATTCATCGCCGCCGCCGAAGAGTTTGGCGAATTCGGCGAGCGCCTGCTCCGATCCCTCCCCCACGTAATACTTCCGCGCGGAGTCGGTGGCGGCCTTGGCATCCGGGATCAGCGCCTCGAGATCCTTGGCGACATCCTTCCAGGCATCGCCGAGGGACCACATCTCGTCTTCGTCACCGTCGGGATAGGCCATCCCGAAGTTGAGCAGCGTGAGGATCCAGTGCGGAATCCACTCCCAAGCCGACGTAATCCCCGACACCCGTCGACCCCCCAGACCCCGCCTCGATCACCAGTGTCCGCGATCGGCCAGGGTCGGTGGTGCGTCGGGATCCTCGGTTTCGACGTCGGTGAAGACCATGGCGGGCGGTAGCTCATCGTCCTCGTCGACGCGCGCGCCCGGCGGAGCCATCGAGACCGGCGGCGGGGTGGGCAGCATGTCGTGCACATCCGGAATGCCGGGTATGAACTCCGATAGTCGCGGGATGCGGGCGTTGTCCTGCTGTAGCCCGGCGAGCACCTCGGCGGTCTTGCGCTGCACCTCGACGGCGGCGGCCTGCGTCGCCACGACCACTTCGCGGGCGAGCTCGGCCGGACTCAATTCGTCGATGGAATCGGCGAATTTGAGATCGACCAGCACCCCGTGGGCATTGACCGTCGCGGTGACGCGCCGGTTGGCCGCGGTACCGGTGGCGGTCAGCTTGGCCTGCTCCTGCTGCGCGCGGGCGATCGATTCCATCCCGGTCTTGACCGACTCCACCAGATCGGCCAGGCGCGCCCGCGCCATCTCGTTCGACATCAGCGGAAGGACTCGGTATTGCCGTCCTCGGTCGCCTGCAGACTATCCGCGGCGTCGGTCAACCCCTTGCCGTACGCGTTCAGCAGCGTCACCTTGGAGGCCAGCACGGCGTCGAGATTCTCCCGCGACGCCTTGTAGCCGTTATCGCCGCCATTGAACTGGGTGCCGAAATCGTCACCGCCCCAGGCTCCGTCGTATGCCGCGGCCTCACCGGAAATCTTCGCCTTGAGCGCCTCGATCCGCGTGGCCACCGCCTCCAGCGCACCGCCAACGGACCGCAGCTGGCCGATCTCAACCTCTACCTTGCCCACCGTCGAACCCCCTTAAGACTTCCGGTGATCATCGCATACCGGGGCGGGGGCGGTCAGCTCACCACCAATCCGATTGCGAGACCGGTCATTACGAGCGCGATCACCGAATCCAGGATCTGCCAGGCCCGCGGCTTGGCGAACACCGGCGCGAGCAGTCGCGCACCGAATCCGAGGGTGATGAACCAGATAATGCTGCCGGTGATCGCACCCGCGGTGAGGAACCAGCGATCGGGTGTGGCGTAGGTGCTCGCGAACGACCCGAGCAAGACCATGGTGTCGAGATACGCGTGCGGATTGAGCCAGGTGACCGCGAGACAGGTGGCGATGGCCGCGCCCAGCGCGATCGGCGCTCCCCCGCCCGCGGTCAGCGCGGTCGCGGAGAACGCGCGCTTGGCGGCCAGGAACGCGTACCCGAGCAGAAATGCCGCGCCTGCGAACTTTGCGATGGTCATGATCATCGGCGCGGCGTTCATCACCGCGCCGAACCCGGTGACACCCGCGGTCATCAGCACCACATCGGATCCCGCGCACACCGCGACCACCGGCAGCACATGCTCGCGACGGATCCCCTGACGCAACACGAAGGCATTTTGCGCGCCGATCGCCACAATGAGCGAGAGTCCGAAGCCGAGTCCTGAAATGGCCGCCAGGGCCGCCGATGATCCGTTCACTCTTTCGAAGCTAAGCGGGTGTCCAGCTCCAGGCCAGCTAATGTTTCTGATGGACGATTAGAATCGCTTAATATGGATCTGCAACTGGATCAGCTTCGCGCGCTCGACGCCGTGCTCACCGAGGGCACCTTCGAGGCGGCCGCGCGCCGGCTCACGGTCACACCGTCGGCTATCAGCCAGCGCATCAAGGCCCTCGAAGACGCGGCCGGGCGGATTCTGGTGCAGCGCACCAAACCCGTGCAGCCCACCGAATCCGGCCTCACGGTGTGGCGGCTGGCCAAACAGATCCAGTTGCTCACCAGCGATACCGCGCAGGAACTCGGCGATGCGGAACAGCCCGCGGCGAAACCGGTGAATATCCCCATCGCCGTCAATGCCGATTCGCTGCAGAGCTGGGTCATGCCCGCACTCGGCCGCGCCGCGCGGGGCGTGAACTTCGAAATCCATCGCGAGGACGAGGAGCACACCACCCGGCTGCTGCGCGACGGCACCGTGATGGCCGCCATCACCTCGACCGCGGCACCGGTTCAGGGCTGCATTGTGCGGCGGCTGGGCGCGATGCGATATCGCCCGCTGGCCGCTCCGGATTTCGTGCGCACCTGGTTTCCGGACGGCCCGACCGCGAAAGCCTTCACGCAGGCCCCGGTAATCCTGTTCGACCGCAAGGACGATCTGCAATTCCGATTGATGCGCCGGTACACCCGCAAGCCCGTCGACCCGCCCCGGCACTACATTCCCTCCTCGGCGGGGTTCGCCGACGCACTGCGGCTGGGCCTGGGCTGGGGCATGATGCCGGACCTGCAAACCCGCCCGGATGATCAGCTCGTCCCGCTGGATGGCACGGTATACATCGATGTCCCGCTGTACTGGCAGCAGTGGCGGCTGGACTCACCCGCACTCGGTATGGTCGCCGCTACCATTGCCGAAGCCGCTGCCGCGGTACTGCTTTGAAGACGTTGTGCGCCGAATGGACTCGGCTGTCATAGTCGGAAGAGATTTGCATTGTAGAGAAAGGCATTACGTGTCCCAAGTTGTGCGCGGCGTGATCGCACGCTCGAAGAATGCCCCCGTGGAAGTCACCGACATCGTCATCCCCGATCCCGGTCCGGGCGAAGCGGTGGTCCAGGTGCAGGCGTGCGGGGTGTGCCACACCGATCTGCACTATCGGGAGGGCGGCATCAATGACGAATTCCCATTCCTGCTCGGCCATGAGGCCGCCGGCATCGTGGAATCGGTGGGCGAGGGCGTCACCGATGTGCAGCCGGGCGATTTCGTCATCCTGAACTGGCGCGCGGTCTGCGGTAATTGCCGTGCGTGTCGTAAGGGCAAGCCGTGGTACTGCTTCTCGACTCATAATGCGGCGCAGCCGATGACGCTGACCGACGGCACCCCGCTCACCCCCGCGCTGGGTATCGGCGCGTTCGCGGAGAAGACCCTGGTCCACGCCGGGCAGTGCACCAAGGTGGATCCGACCGCCTCACCTGTCGCGGCGGGCCTGCTGGGCTGCGGCGTGATGGCCGGACTGGGCGCCGCCATCAATACCGGCAATGTCAGCCGCGGTGACAGCGTGGCCGTAATCGGTTGCGGCGGTGTGGGTAATGCCGCCATCGCCGGTGCGAAACTGGCGGGCGCGACCACCGTCATCGCCGTCGATATCGATGAGCGCAAATTGGAGTGGGCCAAGGGTTTCGGCGCCACCCACACCGTGAACGCGTCCAAAGAGGATGCGGTGGAACGGGTTCAGGAACTCACCGACAGTTTCGGCGCGGATGTGGTGATCGACGCGGTCGGCCGCCCGGAAACCTGGAAGCAGGCGTTCTACGCGCGCGATCTGGCGGGCACCGTGGTGCTGGTCGGCGTGCCGACCCCGGATATGAAGCTGGAGATGCCGCTCATCGACTTCTTCTCCCGCGGTGGCGCTTTGAAGTCCTCCTGGTACGGCGATTGCCTGCCCTCGCGTGATTTCCCGTATCTGATCGAGCTGTACAAGCAGGGCCGTTTCGATCTGGATGCCTTTGTCACCGAGACGATTTCGCTGACCGATATCGAGGCGGCCTTCACCAAGATGCACGACGGTGAAGTGCTGCGCTCGGTGGTGGTGTTCTGATGGCGCATATCGACCACGCCACCACCTCGGGCACTTTCAGCCTGGATGGTGAGACCTTCGACGTCGAGAACAATGTCTGGGTCGTCGGCGATGATCTGGAATGCGTGATCATCGATGCGCCGCACAGTGTTCCGGCCATTCTGGATGTGGTGGGCACCCGCAAGGTGCGCGCCATTCTGGCCACGCACGCGCATGACGATCACATTCGGGTCGCCCCGGAATTGGCCGCCGCCACCGGTGCGCCGGTGCTGCTGCATCCGGCGGATCTGGTGCTGTGGCGGCTCACCCATCCGGATATCGAACCCGATGGCGAACTCGCCGATGAGCAGATCATCGCGGTCGGCGGCACCGAATTGCACGTGCTGCACACCCCGGGGCACGCACCGGGCGCGGTCTGCTTCCATTCGCCCGATCTGGGCGCGGTGTTCACCGGTGACACGCTGTTCCACGGTGGTCCGGGCGCGACCGGCCGGTCGTACTCCGATTACGGCACCATCGTGGCCTCCATCGCGGATCGGCTGTTGAATCTGCCGCCGGAGACGCTGGTGCACACCGGGCACGGTGAATCCACCACGATCGGCGCCGAGGCCCCGCAGCTCGAGGAGTGGCGTCAGCGCGTCGGCTGATCAAGATCAGGGCAAACTTTCAGTACGAAACGGGCACGATCGGGACCGGACGCGCCGGAACCGGTCGTGCTTCACATTCTTTACAGGCGAAACCGCCCTTAACACCCATCACGCGGTCGGATAATTCCGGCCATGCGTAGATTAGCTGCAGTAATAGCCACCGCCTCTATCCCGCTGTTCATGATCAGCTGTTCGTCGGGACCCGGTTCGGTGAGCAAGAGCGATGTGGAGACCAAGATGGGCGGTCTCTTTCACGACAAGTCCCATGAGGACGCGAAATCGGTTGTGTGCGACGGGGATCTGAAGGCCGAGGTGGACGCCACCCAGAGCTGTACGATCACCTCCGCCGACAGTCAGACCTGGAAGACCACGGCCAAGGTCACCAAGGTCGACGGCGATACCGCCAACTACGACATCGAGATCCTCGACAAATTCGTCAGCCCGGACGATATCGCCACCAATGTCGCCAAGCTCTACTCCGATCAGGTCGGGACCGCGCCCAAGTCCAGCACCTGCAACGGCCTGTTGCGCGGCGCCACCGGTGCGAACGTTCGCTGTGTGGTCACCGAGGCCGACGGCACGCGCTGGGGCGTCACGGTGACGACCACCAATGTCGAGGGCGATACGGTCAACTACAACATGGTTCGGGACGATCAGCCGATGGCCTCATAGCCGCGGCCGATCAGCGACAGCTGTACAGGGTCGCCTCGGCCAATTCGTCTATCACATCGGCCAATTCGCCCCGGGCGCGGAATGCGTCCAACTGCCTGCGGGCCCCATTGCCGCGGGACAGCAGACCGGTCAGCGCATCGGTGACGAAGCCCAGGTCACCGAGCTCGATCAGGGCGGGTTCGATGAGATCGATGAGTTTGGCCAGCAGATCCTGAACCGGGAGGGTGCGACCGTCCGACGGGTCAACCGCCGGACCGTCCATACCGCCGTGCGCCGCACGCCAATATGCCGCGCGCAGTGTGGGTTCCGCGACCACCGCCGCACCGTTACCGCGCTGGGCGGTGATGACCGCGGCACGCACCAGGGTGGCGATCAGCGCGGATTCCTCCACGGTCGCGGGCACATCGCTGACCCGCACCTCCACCGTCGGGAACGTAACCGACGGCCGCACATCCCAATACACCATCTTGCGATCCAGGATCACCCCGAGCGCGAGCATATCCTCGACCGCGGTGTCGAATTCGCCCACCGAGCCGAAGTGCGGCGGCGGTCCGGCACTGGGCCAGCGCCGCCACAGGATGTTTCGCCAACTGGCATAACCGGTTTCGTCCCCGCGATAGATGGCGGAGTTGGCCGTCAGCGCCAAAAACAAAGGGAGCCAAGGGCGCAGGAAATTGCTGACGTGCAGCGCGACCTCGCGGTCGGGCACCGCGACGTGTACGTGGCAGCCGCACAGCCCCTGCTCCTGCGCCAATCTGCCGAAACTGTCGGCGATTCGGCGATAGCGCGGGGTGGCGGTGATGCCGAGCGGTTCATCGGGGATGGTGGGCGGTACGGCGACGGCGAGCAGAATCGCGTCGTTCTTCTCCGCGCAGACCGCGGCGCCGCGCCGCAGTTCACGCAATTCCTGGAGAAGTTCGGACGAATTCGAGTGCACGCGGGTGCTGGTCTCCACCTGGCACCGCATGATCTCCAGTTGCATTTCGATACCGGAATCGGCCGCGGTCCGGGCGACGTCGGCATTTCTGCCGACCGGCGCGCCGGTGCGCGGATCCACGAGGAGAAACTCCTCTTCGACACCGACAGTCGGCAGGGTGTCCACCTGTCCTGTGTACCTCAATAACCCGGCCCTGACACCTGCCGGAATGGTCTCTTTGTCCGCATTTCCGCGCGAAGCTGTCGGTGACCGGGAGCACAATGCGGATATGGCATATGACGAGAAACTTGCCGACCGCATTCGGGACGCGCTCGGTCCCGCCCTGCCCGACGCGGTCGAGCGGAAGATGTTCGGCGGGCTCGCGTTCCTGATCGGCGGCAATATGGCGATCGCGGCCAGCGGTAAGGGCGGGCTGCTGGTCCGGGTGTCGCCGGAGAACTACACCGATCTGCTGGTCCCCGGTTCGGTGGAGACCATGATCATGGGCGGGAACGAGACCCGGGGCTGGCTGCGGGTGACGGCCGAGACGGTCGAGGACGATGACGCGCTCACCGAATGGGTGGAACGCGCGATCGCGTACGCCGGATCACTACCGGTGAAAACCGGCAAATAATGTGCGGTGCGGCACACGTCCGGAACGGTGTGCCGGGCCTCACTGAATTCGCCGGTGGCGCAAGGGTTTTCCCCGGGTGACGTCACCGCCTCTTTACACCGGGGCACAGTGCGGAAATCTCCGCACCGCACCCTGGTGAACATGAGGCAATCCGAAGTGCATGCGCTGGCCTGCGAAGTGTGCGGTCGCCTGCCCCATCCCCGTCGCACCCGGCTCACGCTCGCCAAGCTGGCCGCGGTCTTCCCCGTCGAATTGGCGCTGCACGCGCTCGTGCTGCACCTCGAGATCCCCTACCTCGCCGCGGTCGCCATATTGACCGTCACCACCACCATTCTCGTCATCTGGGTGGTGGAGCCCGGAGCCATGCGCTACCTCGCCCGCTGGCTGCACGGGCCCGAACTCAGCCATCGCCACCGGCTGGACAGCGCCGAACGGCTGTGGCGAATCCGCGTGCGGCTGGACAACAAGCCCGGCCGTCTGGAGTTGCTCGCCAAACAGCTCGCCTATCGGCACGCCAATATCCTTACCGTGCACGTGCACCACCTGGAGGACGGCGTCCTGGACGAACTGGTGGTCTCGACCCCCGCCGATGTCGGCCCACCCCGCCTCACCACTGCCATCAACCGCGCGGGCGGCACCGCCGTCGGCATCTGGCCCGCCTCGGCCCTGACCCTGGTGGACGGCCAGACCCGCGCCCTGGGCCTGGCCGCGCGGGTGGCCAACGACCCGGATGAGCTACCGCTGGTGATCGCGGAATTGCTGGGCGCGCAATATGTTTCGACGGTCGATCCGGAATTCGCCCCGCACGGAACGATTCTGGAGATCGCACCGATGACATTCGTCCGTCCCGAAGACCCATTCACCCCCGCCGAAATCGCCCGCGCTCATCGGCTGGCCGACCTGGCCCGGCTCGCCGTCCGCCAGGACTGAACTGTCGAGCACCCGACGCGCAATTACCCCCGCACCCTCCGCAACGGTTTTGCGGGCTCGGATTCTCGTCTCAGTATTCGAGATTCGGCGCGCGCATCCGGGCAATCCGGACCGCCTGGTTTCACACCGTGGCACACTGCCCCTGGCGCATCGTCAATAGGCGCGAGGGGTGAACGGAATGATGGTTCGACGCGCTGGGGACGCGGACGGCGGCGGAAATCCGCCCGCGCGCAGGGCGGTTCGCAATGCGAAGCTGGCGGCATTGCCGATCGCTTTCGCGGGACGCCGCGCCGCGGGTGTGGGCAAACGGGCGCTGGGGCGTCCGGCGAGTGAGGTCAATGCCGAGATTCAGCGGCGTACCGCACAGCATTTCTTCGAGGTGCTGGGCGAACTCAAGGGCGTGGCCGCCAAACTCGGCCAGGTCCTCGCGCTGTATGAGTTCGGGCTCTCACCGGAACTGGCGGAACCGTATCGAATCGCGTTGAGCCGCCTGCAGGACGCGACCCCGCCCATGCTCCCGCGCACCGTGCACGCGGTGCTGGCCGAATCGCTCGGACCGGACTGGCGCGAGAATTTCCGCTCCTTCGAGGATCGGCGCGCGGCCTCGGCCACCATCGGCCAGGTGCATCGCGCGGTATGGCACGACGGGCGGACCGTCGCGGTCAAGGTCATGTATCCCGGTGCGCGCGAAGCGATTCACAGCGATGTCGAACAATTGCGCCGCATGACCGGGCTGGCCTCGATCATCGTGCCCAATGCCGATATCCGGGCGCTGACCGAACAGCTCGCCGAATGCGTCACCGCCGAACTGGATTTCGCGGCCGAGGCGGAACAGCAGGAGGTCTTCGCGAACGCTTTCGCCGACGATCCGGAATTCCGCGTACCGCGCGTGGTGGCGCAGCACGGCGATGTGCTGATCAGCGAATGGCTGGACGGCATTCCCCTCACCCGGCTGATAAGCGGTGGCGCGCAGGCGGAACGGGATCGGGTGGGCATGCTGGCGCTGCGTTTCGTGCTGTCGGCCCCGGAGCGTTCCGGACTGCTGTACTGCGATCCGCATCCGGGCAATTTCCGGGTGCTGCCCGATGGCCGCCTGGGCGTGGTCGATTTCGGCGCATGCGTACCGTGGCCGCCGCCGGAGTTCCCGGTGCTGGTGCACGATATCGGCGATGCGCTGTTCAACGGTGGTCCGGCCGAGCTCGAAGCCGCGATTCGGCGGCACGGATTCGCCGCCGCCGGAACCGCCGTCGATATGCGGGCCCTCTCCGAACAGCTGCTCCCCTATACGGATCTGCTGCGGCACGACATCTTTCGCGCGGACAGCACCTGGTTGCGCCGCCGTGTCCGAGCGGGCATGAGCCCGCGCCTGAGCAATGTCAATCGCCAGCTCACCATGCCCGCGTTCTACACCCCGTTCGCGCGCTCCATCCTGACGCTGCTCGGCCTGGTCTGCCAGCTCGGCACCACCGGACCGCTGCGCGATGAAATGCTGCGCTGGTCACCGGAATTGGCGCAGGTGATGGCGCGACATCGCACCCGCACCGAGGGGTCGTCGGATCTGACCGCGGCCCGCATGCGCCGGGCCGCCGCGGCGGATAGGGATGCCGCGGCGGGGTAATCGGCTCGGCACCGCGACAGCCCTTGATCACTGTCCCAGACAGCTCTAGTCTGGAGTGATACGCCCCGCTTTCGGAAGGCTGACATCGTGGTCGCAGCATCGAACGGAAAGCCGACGCCGAACATTTCGGCACCGGACCATCAGGTCGTCGTAATCGGCGCGGGACCGGGCGGTATCGCCGCCGGGGTCAAGCTGAAGCAGGCCGGAATCGATGACTTCGTCATGCTCGAACGGGCCGATGAGGTCGGCGGCAGCTGGAACGAGAATCACTATCCCGGACTGGAAGTCGATATCCCCTCGATCGCCTATCAGTACTCCTTCGCCCGAAACCCCGACTGGAGCAGGCTTTTCGCCCCCGGCGCGGAGGTCAAGCGCTACCACATGGAGGTGGCCCGGCGCTTCGGGCTGTACCCGCACCTGCGGTTCGGCGTCAATGTGCTGAGCGAGGAGTGGGATGAGCAGCGGCATTGCTGGAAGCTGCATATCGATGGCGGGCAGGTGATTACTGCTCGTTTCGTGGTGAGCGCGGTGGGCGCGTTCATCACCCCCAAGACGGATCCCGGCATTGCGGGATTGGCGGACTACCGGGGCAAACTGCAACGCCCCTCGGACTGGGACGACGATTACGACCTCGCGGGTAAGCGGGTCGCGATCGTCGGCACCGGAGCGAGTTCGGTGCAGATCACGCCCTCCATAGCCGGACAGGTGGGCAGTCTGGCGGTATTCCAGCGCACCCCGGTGTGGTGTGTGCCCAAGCCCAATCCCAGGATTCCACGAGCCGTACAACTCGTATTGCGCACGCCCGGACTGCAAGCCGCGACACACGGCGCGGTATTGGTGGCCGTCGATGTGCTGTTGCGGGCCATGTCGAACGCACCCATGTCGGTGGTGCGGCCGACCATGCGCACCGTCGATGCCACCGCCATCGCGGGTTATCGCGGACTGCTGCGAATCATGGTGCGCGATCCGCGGACTCGCGCCGGGCTGACCCCGGATTACGGTCCGATCGCCAAACGGCCCACGGCCAATACCGGGTATCTGCTCAGTTTCAATCGCGACAATGTGGAGCTGGTGACCACCTCCATCGAGCGTTTCACCGAGCGCGGTATTCGCACCTCCGACGGCGTCGAGCGCGAATTCGACATGATCGTGCTGGCCACCGGATATCACGTGTTCTCCGATCCGGAGACCTACACCCCGGGCATGGTGGTCGGGCGCGACGGTATGGATCTGGGCAAGTTCTACACCGAGCACGGTTTGCAGGCGTACGAGAGTGTTTCGCTGCCGAGCCTGCCGAATCGGTGGACGCTGGTCGGCCCGTATTCGTGGTCGGGCAGCGGCTGGCACGCCTTCGTGGAGATGACGGCCGACCATGCGGTGCGGGCGATTTCGGAGGCGCGGCGGCGCGGGGCCACGTTCGTCGCCATTCGGCAGGACGTGCACGACGCCTACCACCGGGATATCTACCGGCACGGCGAGGCCATGCGCTTCTATCTGGCCGAGCTCAACGCTCATGTGCCGACCTACTATCGCAATTCGCAAGGCGACAGCACCTATATCCGGCCGTCCGGATTCTTCCGGGCGCGGCGCGGCCATCGGCGATTCCCGTTCTCGGACTACGAATTCGACGTGTGGCGGCCGCAACCGACCACCGCGGTCACCAAGCCGAAACGGACACGGCGCAAGACCCAGAACCCGGCCTGACCGGAATGCTCACCGAGGAAGTTGAGCCATGATCGAACTGCCGAAGTCGGTCCGAATCGCGTTGGGCGCTGCCAGTCACGGCATCAGCGACCGGCGGCTGGAACCCGCGGTCACCGGCAAGGTCATTCTGGTGACCGGCGCGTCGTCGGGGGTCGGCCGGGCCACCGCCGTGCGGCTGGCCGCCAATGGCGCGACAGTGCTGGCGGTGGCCCGCCGCACGCATTTGCTGGAGGAGCTGCGGGCGGAGGTATCCGGTTGTCCCGGAACGGTGTACCCGTATCCCGCCGATCTCAGCGATACCGATGAGTGCGCGGCGCTGATCGACCGGGTGCTCGCAGATCACGGCCGGGTCGATGTACTGGTGAACAATGCCGGGAAATCCATCCGGCGCTGGCTGTCCGATTCACTGGACCGCTGGGACAATTTCGACGATACCGCCAAGATCAACTACCTGGGACCGGTCCGCCTGGTGCTGAGCCTGCTGCCGTCCATGCGAGCACGGCACGCGGGGCATATCGTCAATGTCAGCACCGCCGGGGTGCATACCCCGGCTGTCGGCTGGACCGCGTACATCGCCACCAAGGCGGCCTTCAACGCCTGGATGCGCGGGGCCGCACCGGAATTGCGCGCGGACGGGATCACCACTACGGCGGTGCATCTGCAATTGGTGCGCTCGGACATGCTCGGCCCGTTCCGGATGTATCGGTACACCCCGAGTATGTCGCCCGAGGAAGCGGCGAGCATGGTGTGCCGCGCGATCGTGGACCGGCCCTTGGCGATTCGGCCCTGGTGGGAACGCGCGGGTACACCGATGCTGTACGCCCTGGACAGTTCACACACCGCGCAGCGGGCCATGGCGCTCTATGCCAAGGCGGGCAACTGGAACAATCGCCCGACGGATTGGGCCGGGCCGATCGGACGGGTGGAGCGGGCGGTCAATCTGCTCGATGACGCGGTGACCATCGCGGGCTGGGCTCCCGCCGCCGGAGCGTTCGATCTGGTCCCACCGCAGCGTATTCCGCACCTCGCGCTGGCATTGCGCGAAGGGGTCGGGCTCGCGACGGTGCTCGCGAGCTTCGCGGCGCGATTTCCGGATCAGCCCGCGATCATCGATGACAGCGGATCGGTGACCGCCGCCGAACTACATAGGCGGGTGCGGCGACTGGCCTCGGCTCTGCGCGGCCGCTGGAATATGCGGCGCGGCAATCGAATCGGCGTGCTGTGCCGCAATCACAGCGGATTCGCGGTCGCCGCCTTCGCGGCCGCGCGTCTCTCGGCCGATCTCGTCCCGCTCAACTACGGCTTCGCCGGACCGCAGATCGGCGAGGTGCTGGCGCGCGAGCGGGTGGATCTGCTGCTCTACGATGCCGAATTCCACGGCGAGATAGTCAAATCCGGGTACGAGGGGCACCGAGTGGTGGTGCGCGGTGCGGCGGGCGGGCTGCCCACAGTCGAGGAGCTCATCGCCGAGGGTGGGCCGCCCATTCGGGAACCCGCCTACGGCGGTGCGGTGGTGCTGCTCACCGGCGGCACGACGGGTGTCCCCAAGGGCGCGCCGAGACAGGCCGGAATGCGCGAGGTACTGCCCATGCTGGCGGGGCTGAATCCGCGCATGCTGCTGGCGCTGGCTGATCTCGCGGAGCTGAAACCTATTCCGCGACTCGGTGATCCGATCGTCATCGCCCCGCCGCTGCATCACGCCTACGGTTTCGGCGCGCTCCTGCTGGCCTTCCTGACCGGCTCCACCGTCATCGTGCACGAGCGTTTCGATCCCGCGCAGACGCTCGCCGATATCGAGCGGCACAGTGTCCGCATCGCCTGCCTGGTGCCGACCATGCTGAAGCGAATCATGGATCTGCCGACCGATATTCGGCACAACTACAACGCCGCGAGCCTGCAGATGGTGACCTGCGGGGCCGCTCCCCTGCCGCCGTGGCTGGCGCTCGCCTTCATGGACGAGTTCGGTGATGTGCTCTTCAACGGATACGGATCCACCGAATCGGGTGCGGGCGCGCTGGCGACGCCCGCGGATCTGCGGGCCGCACCGGGCACGGTCGGCAAACCGCCGACGGGGCTGGTCGATATCCGCATCGTCGACGATCGCGATCGGGAACTGCCGGCCGGGGTCACCGGCCGGATCATCAATCGCAATCCGGCCATGTTCCGCGGGTACAGCGACGGCCGGAGCCGGGACATGGTCGGAAAGTACATGGACACCGGCGATCTCGGACATATCGACGCACAGGGCCGGTTGTTCATCGACGGCCGTTCGGACGACATGATTGTCTCCGGCGGAGAGAATGTCTTCCCGCAGGAGGTCGAGACCGCGCTGCTCGCGCATGCGGCGGTGGCCGATGCCGGGGCCGTCGGTGCGGCCGATCCCGATTACGGGCAGCGGCTGGTGGCGGCCGTGGTGCTCAAAGACGGTGCGGAGGCCACCGCCGACGATCTGAAACAGCATGTCAAAACCACACTCGCCACCTTCAAGGTGCCACGGGACATCGTTTTCGTGGCCGAACTACCGCGCACCACCGCGGGCAAACTCCGGCGGCAGCAGCTGCCGGAGGTCATCGCGCAGCAGCACACGAGGAATCGGTCATGAACTCCAGCAATGGTTCTCCCGTCACCCCGGCCCACGAGGTCGTCATCATCGGCGCGGGGCTCGGCGGTATCGGCGCGGGCGTGGCGCTGCGCCGGGCCGGTATCGAGGATTTCATCATCGTGGACAAGTGGCCGAAGGTGGGCGGCACCTGGCTGGCCAATACCTATCCCGGTGTGGCCGTTGACGTTCCATCGCCGGTCTATAACTTCAGCTTCCAGCAGCGCTCCCGGTGGTCGCGATTCTTCGCGCCCGGTAGCGAATTACAGCGCTACGCCGAGGAAGTGGTGGACAAGCAGGGTCTGCGAGACAAGCTGCTGCTCGGATCCGGCGCGAGCAAGGGCGTTTTCGATGAGGCGAACGATTTGTGGCGGATCACCCTGGACAACGGCTCGGTGCTCACCGCGCGCTTCGTGATCGGCGCGGTCGGCGGGCTGGAGCAGCCGCACAATCCCGATATCCCCGGCCTGGCGGATTACACAGGCAAGATCATGCACAGTTCGCGCTGGGATCACGATTACGACTATCGCGGTAAGCGGGTCGCGGTGATCGGCACCGGGGCCAGCGCGCTGCAGCTGATTCCCGAATTGGCCAAGGATGTTTCGCGGCTCACGGTCTATCAGCGCCGGGCCATCTGGATCGCGCCCAAACCGGATTTCGCCATGGGACCGGTGCTCAATTCGGTGCTGAACTTCCCACCGCTCCAGCAGACGGTGCGGTTCGTGGGCAATGTCGGCGTGAACGCCGGTCTCGGTGCGGGTTTGGCGGTGTCGAACTATCCGAGGGTGACCTCGGTCGGATTGACGGTCGGTGAAACCGCGCTCAAGAGCTACCTTTTCGCGCAGGTGCGGGATCCCGAGCTGCGGCGCAAGCTCACCCCCGATTACCGGCTCGGCTGCAAGCGACCCTCGGTGTCCAACAGCTACTTCCGCACCTTCACCAAACCGCATGTCGATCTGGTGACCGATGCCATCGAACGGTTCACCCCGACCGGCATCGTGAGCGCCGACGGAGTGGAACGCGATGTCGATATGGTGGTGCTGGCCACCGGATTCAAGGTGATGGAGAAGGGCTACACACCGCCCTATCCCATCTATGGCCGGGACGGCCTCGAACTCGGCGAATTCTGGGATGCCAATAGATTCCAGGCGTATCAGGGTGTTTCGGTGCCGAAGTTCCCGAACGCGTTCCTCATCGTGGGGCCGTACGCCTACGCGCCGGGCTCCTACATTCCGCTCATCGAGGCCACCTCGGCACATGCAGCGCGCGTGATCGGCGAGGCGCGCCGCCGCCGGGCCACCTGCGTGGAGGTGCGCCAGGATCCGCACGACCGCTATTTCGCCCGTATGGACAGGCGCGCCAAACGCACCCACCTGTTCTCCCAGGGATGCGTCACCTCGAACACCTACTACATCAACTATCAGGGTGACGGCGCGGCCTTCCGGCCCTCCACCCAGCTCGAAATGTATTGGGAGAACCGGCACTTCCCGCTGGAGGACTACCGGTTCACCGCTCGGCCGCCCGCACTCGCGCAGGCGAACGGCCGCCGCACCAGGGCCGGATCAGCGCGGTGATCCGGGGTGACGCTCAGGAGGCCGCCTCCTGAGCGTCACCGAAACCCGGCACCCACCGTTCGGCCAGGGATAGGAACGGCCCCTCGGCGTCGAGCTGGGCGCAGATGCCGACCACGCCGCCCAGCACCCGGCCGAACATGGCGTATTCGGGTTGGTCGGCGGGGGCTTTCATGGCGCGGGCGTTGGTCAGGGAGATATTCGCCGGGTCCAGGGCCCGGGCGACCTCTTCCTGGAGCATGGTGCGGGTGATATGCACTGTGCCGCCGTTGATCTGGGCAACCAGCGGGGCGATGCGGCGCTCCAGCGGGGCCATCTCCACGGTTGCACCGGGCTTGATGAAACCCTCTTCGCGCAGCACCGCCTCCATGGCGATGTAGTCACCGTCCAGTGCGGTGCGGGCCAAACGGCCTACGGCGCGGGGTATTCCGCGCGGGGTGTGCGCGCAGGCGCCGAAATCGATGATGCCGAGGCTGTTATCGGGGCGGAGCTGGAAATTGCCGGGATGCGGATCGCTGTGCAGCAGGCCCACTCGCGACGGTGAGCACAGCGCGAACTCGGCGAGCAGCATTCCGGCCCGATCGCGTTCGGCGCGTTCGCCATTGGCGATGATGCGGGCCAGCGGCACGCCGGTCATCCACTCCGACACCAGCACCTTGGGTGCGGCCGCGACCACGCGCGGTATGAAGAATTGCGGATCGCCGGTGAACGCCTTGGCGAAGCGGCGCTGATAGGCGGCCTCGATCCGATAGTCGAGTTCGTCCTCGGTGCGGGCCAGGAATTCCTCGATGAGCTGGCGGGCATTGGTGCCCGCCAGCAGGGTGTTGAACGCGCCCGAAACCATATGCAGCATCTTCAGATCCGCGCGCAGCGATTCCTCGGCCTCGGGATACTGCACCTTCACCGCGACCTCGCGGCCGTCATGCCAGATCGCCCGATGCACCTGCCCGATACTGGCGGCGGCGATCGGCTCGTCCTCGAATCGCGCGAAACGCCTGCGCCAGCCCGTGCCCAACTGCATATCGAGCATGCGATGCGTATCGGCCACCGGCATGGGCGGGGCCTCCTGCTGCAATCGCACCAGCGCCTCGCGGAAATGATCCGCGAACCGCGGCGGCACCCCGGCCTCGGCCACGCTCAGCGCCTGCCCGAGCTTCATCGCACCGCCCTTGAGCTCCCCGAGCACCGCGAACACCTGATCGGCCGCATTGTCGAGCATCTCATCGGTCACGCCGCCGCGTTCGGCGCCCGCGAACAGGTTCCGCCCGGTGGCCGCCACCTGCTGCGCCATCAGCGTCGCGGGAATGCTCGCGACCTTCGCCATGCGGGTGATGCCTTTACGCCTGAGTCCGGCCACGTTGCCGATCCTTTCGTGCGGATTACCCCGTCTCAGACAGTGTAGGCGCGATTCCGATCGCGGTCGATCACACGCAGGTCACCGCATTCGATCCGGCCGCACCTCGGCCGAGATGGCCCGATGATCGGGGCCGGGGATACGCAGCACCGAGGTGTTCGCGGCACCCATCCCGCGCACCAGAATGTGATCGAGGCGAGCGATCGGGAAGGACGCGGGCCAGGTGAAGGCCGCGCCGGAGTGGACGTCGCGAAAACCGGGGGCGAACCCCGCCCAGCGCCGGTCGGTGGTCGCGGTATTGAAATCACCCGCTACGACAATATGTTCGGCGTCATCGGCGGCCAGTTCCCGCGACAGCAGGGTCAGGCCGTGATCCCGGGCGGTGATCGCACCGGGCCGAATCGACGGCAGGTGCACGACATACACCACGAGATCGCCTGCGGGAGTGGCGATGTGGGTTCGCAGTCCACGATGCCAGTCCACGCCGACATCGACCGGGGTCGTATCGGAGATCGGATACCGGCTCCACAGTCCGACGGTGCCCACCTCGGTGCGATAGGCATAGGTGTCGTCCAATACGCGCACGACCGTTTCCCGATTGGTGCCGCCGAGCTCCTGCACGGCCAGGATATCCGCCTCTGCGGCGACCAGGGCGCGAGCGCTGGCCCCCGGAGACGCGTTGGCGGCGAACAGGTTCTGCGACACCACCCGCAATTGGGTCGCTCCCGGACCCGGGCGAACAGCCGGACCCGGAGCCCACCACGAACCGAAGAGATAGGCCCAGGCCAGTAACGGGGCCAGCATCGCCACCGCACCGGCCGGGCAGCGGCACAGCACCGCGGTGACCGCCAGGACCGGAACGAGCGCGCCCAGCCAGGGCGCGGCGATATCCAGCGCCACACCCAGACCCCCGGCCTCGGGAATCCAGGTGTGGCCGAGCATGATCACGGTGAGTAGCGCTGCCGCACCGAGGAATACGACCGATCGTCCGCGACCACGCGGGCTCCCGGCTCCCGCATCCGATGCCGCGACGGGCCCGGACCCTGCCATCGCGCGAGACTCCCTCATGGGGCCGGGCACAATCGTCGCGGGGTCTTGTCGGTCTCCAGTTGGGCATCCGCGCATCCGCCGGGGAGGCCCCGGTAGTCGGTGGTGCCGAAGTTGGCGGTGACCGTCAGGGTGCCATTGCCGAAGACCGTGCGCTGGACCTGATGGTCGTCGGTGAGCCAGCGGAAGTCGGTCATGGGCTGGGTGGCCGCGGCCTCGTGCAGCGGGGCGAAAAACTGTTGCAGGCGGGCGATTTCGGAGCCGCGAGCGGTGAGGGTGGCGCGGTCGAGAGCGAAGTTCAAGGGAGTGTTGTTGAGGATGGCGGTGAGAGCGCGCATGGTTTGTTGTTGGGGCAGTTTGTAATACGCGAGTTCCCAGCGGTCCGTGTTCACGAGCGAGTCGTGCAGGACGGTTTCGTAGAGGGGAATGCGGTAGGCAGGGTCGAACATCGCTCGGACCAGAGGCTCGGGGAGGTCGACCGGTTTGAAGAACATATTCGGCGCGTTATCGGGGTAGTACGCGCCCCAGACGTCGCGGTTGCGCTGGAACTTCCAGAGGCCGTCCGAAATCGGGTTCTGGGCACCGTGATCGAACGCCAGCACCGGTGCGGCCCAGGCTCCGGCGGCCTCGGAGCCCAGGACCTGGCCGCGATCCTCCAGCCAGCGCATGCGCTCCAGGCGATTGGCTCGATCCTGTGCTTGATTCATCGGGTGGGCGGCGGTGTGATCGTCGAAGAACTCGCCCGCGGCGTCGACATCTAGGAAGTAGGTGTTCGCGCCATTGGCGGACATGCCGGCGTAGCGATCCCGATACAGCTTCGGATCCTGTTTCAGCGCTTGGGAACTCACGTAGCAACCGCGCCCGCCGAAGCCCTTCTCGGGAGTTCCGTCGGCTTCGTGGACGCAACCGTCCGGCCATACCGTGCCGGGCCAGCGGGAGCCGGGATTGTCGGCGGTGGCGGGGTCCTGGGCGTTGTCCCACGAATCATACGGTCCGGCAAGGTATCCGGCGGCCTTGGCGGCATCGACGGCCTGACCGGTCATGGGGTGGTCGTCGGCGTCGTAGCCGAGCCACATTCGGGTGAGACCCAGATCGCGCATCTGGCGAATCGCCTCCGGATCACGACCGTCACCCCACAGGTAGGCGTGGAATGCGCCCAGCAGTTTCGCGGTCTCCGGGTTACGCGCGATCTTATCCTTCAGCGTGACGAATTCGCCTGTGCCGATGAGCTGTTCGCGATAGTCCTTGGCCGCGGCGACCGGTGAGCCATCGGTGAGCGCGAAGTTGACGGTGTAGTCCCGGGTGCCCGCGCGTTCATCGAAATCGTGTGCGGCCCGCGCCCGTAGCGCGCCGTTCTCAGATGTCACGGTGAGGCTGCTGCCGATATCGGTGGGCACGGAATAGCTCACGCCATGACCACCCAGGGTGTAACCCCAGAACGGCATGGTCAAGCCGGCGGTGAGCGACAGCGGTTCGCCGACCAGGCCGGTGTCGGGTCCATTCCAGAACCGGTCGCGCACGGGCAGATTCAAGCCCTCGCCGCGCGGGAGTTGCAGGGCGGCGGCCGTTCCGTCACCGCCGGTGACGGGCCAGGTGAGCCGCCCATCGCGATTGCCGCGCAGCGTGACACGTAAACGGCCATCAACGGCGGTCGCGGTGACCGCGAGCGCCCTGTCCGGATAGGACCAGTGCGCCTCGCCGCCCTCGAGCTGAATCGGCCCGGGTGCGCCGAGCGGATCACCCGCCGGGGCGGACAGTTCGAATCGCTGCCCATCGGCCAGCGCGCCGACCGCCAGCGACGTGGTGTCGACCTCGACCGACCCACCCGAAATGGGGATAACCACTTGATTGCCACTGACCCGAGGTGCCACCGGGGCGAGCTCATGCCCGCAGGCGGTGAGCCCACCGGCGACCAGGCTCAACAGCGCGATCACGGCGGGTGTCCGATGCGATCTCCGAAGTCTCATGGGCCTCACCCTCACGCCCGCAGATGAGAGTCCGATGAGAAAGGCGCAGGTGAGGATATTACGTATAGTCCGATACGTGCGGGTTCTGGTGGTCGACGATGAAGCCTCGGTACGGGAGGCGCTGGTGCGCGCCCTGGAGAGCGAGGGGTATGAGACGCACGCCGCGGCCGATGGCGGCGCCGGACTGGAACAGATTGCCCGCTGGCAGCCCGAGGTGGTGGTGCTGGATGTGCTAATGCCATTCATGAACGGTCTGACCGCGTGCCGCACGCTGCGCGGGCGCGGCGATCGCACCCCGATTCTCATGCTCACCGCCCGGGACGCGGTCGCCGATCGAATCGAGGGCCTGGACGCCGGGGCCGACGACTACCTCGTGAAACCGTTCGATCTCGACGAATTGCTGGCGCGGGTGCGGGCACTGGTGCGGCGCACGTATCCCGAGGACGGCGTCCTACTGGCGACCGGTGATCTGGTCATGGACACCGGCGCGCACACCGTCAAACGCGGCATGCGCGAAATCGAGCTCAGCCGGACGGAATTCGCGCTGCTGGAGGTGCTGCTGCGCAATGCCGGACAGGCCCTGACCCGGGAGACGCTCATCGATCGCGTCTGGGGACATCAGTCCTCGAATTCGCTGGAGGTCTACATTCGCTATCTGCGGCGCAAAATCGAAGCGCCGGAAGAACTTCCGCTGATCCACACGGTGCGCGGGGTCGGCTATCGACTGGGTGCGGCGTGAGGCGGCTCGGACTGCGCGGCCGGATCGCCGTATTCTTCGTGCTCGCAATGGCTTCCGCGCTGGCGGCGATGGGCGCGGCCGCGTACGTGGTGGTCGGGCATCAGCTCAACAGTGAGCTGGATCTGGGGTTGCGCCGCCAGGCCACCCGAATCGTGCGGCAGTTCCCGGTCGAACCGGAGGTGGCCGCCATGTCCGGCTCCTGTGAATATCTGGCCGCGCCGAGCTGCGTGCAGGTGGTGGCGGCCGACGGCACCGTCGAATCCGAACATGTGCCCGGGCATACGCTGCCGGTGGACGCCGAAACCCGGGCGGTGGCAGCGGGTTCGGCCGATGGCGGGTTCACCGATATCACCCTGGGCGGCTATGCCATACGCATGTACACCGCACCGTTGCGGCCCGGTAGCGCGGTGCAGGTGGCGCAGCGTTCGGATACGGTCGATATCGGCTTGCGCCGCGTCGGCCTGGCGCTGCTCATCGCGGCCGCCGCGGGCACACTGCTCGCGGTAGCGGCCGGAGCGGTGCTGGCCCGCCGCGCGCTGGCCCCGGTCGCCACGCTCACCGCGGCCGCCGAGCGGGTGGCGCGCACCCGAGATCCCAACCAGCACATCACCATTACCGGTCACGATGAACTGGCACGCCTGGGCGCCAGCATCAACACCATGCTCGACGAACTCGACGCCGCCCTGCGCGGTGAACGCGATTCCCGTGCGGCACAGCAGCGTTTGATCGCCGACGCCTCCCATGAGCTGCGCACCCCGCTCACCGCATTGCGCACCAATATCGATCTGCTGCGCCGGGCGGCCCGCCTGTCCCCCGCCCAACTCGATGCGACCGCAACCGCATTGCGCGTGCAATCGGAGGAACTTTCGGGCCTGGTCACCGATGTCATCGATCTGGCCCGCGCCGACGATCCGGCGTCGGTCCGCGAACCGCTGGAGGATCTGCGCCTGGACACCCTGGTCGGCGAACGGCTCGAGCTGGCCCGAAGGCATTGGCCCGCAATCACCTTCGCGGCCGACCTCACACCGGTGACCATCGCGGGCGTCCCGGCCCGGCTGGCTCGCGCGGTGACCAATCTGCTCGACAATGCGGCGAAATTCAGTCCGCCGGACGGCACCGTCGCGGTCACGGTGCGTGGTCGCGAACTCATCGTCCGCGATGACGGTCCGGGCATCACCGCCGAGGACGCGGCTCATATCTTCGACCGCTTCTACCGCGCCGAAACCGCGCGCGCCACCGCCGGACACGGACTCGGCCTGGCGATCGTGGCCCAGGTCGCGGATCTGCATGCCGCCCGCATCACCGTCAGCTCCGAACCGGGCCGGGGCGCGCGCTTCACCCTGATCTTCCCGCCGGGCGACCTCAGGGATTGATCGGCGGCAGGCAGGTATGGCACGCGTGCCAGGCCTTGGGCGACAGCAGATGCGCGGTGCGCCCGAAGAATCCGTGCAGCGCCGCACCGTGTTCGGCCGCCAGCTCGGAATTCTGCGTCATGACATCCAGTTCGTTCGCCGCGGTGATCTCCATGAACGCGGCCAGCGTCGCCGGATCGGGGTGCTGATCCTGCCCGGTGAACCGATCCCGGAACCGCACCGGCGAACCGTCGAGCCCCGGATAGGTCTCGCCCCGATCGCAACTGCCGTAGAAGTACACCAGCGCCTCGGCCTGCTCCCCCAGCAGATTCACCAGCGTCGCCCGCTCCCCGAGATCGAGCAGCGATTGCCCGAACCCGTCCGTGCCGTACGCCGCATGACACAGCCCGGCCGCCTGAATATGCGAATCCGCGTCCCATTCGGCGAGCAGATCCGCCACCCGTTTCAAATGCGCCAGCAGCGTCCCGCCCGGATGCGGAATGCTCTCCGCCCCGTGCTCGGTGAGAAACCGCTCGATTCGATCGCGATGCGGAATGGACTCCTCGAATGCGCTCACGATCTCCAGTATCAGCGCCCGTCGGCCGAATCGTCGATGAGTCGGCGATGCAGTTCGGTGGTCATCTGATGGATGGCGCGGGTGAGCTCGGTATTGGTCTTGAGCTCGAGCTCCTGCTGATTGAAGTCGTGATCGGCCTTGAGCTGCTGGAACTCGGCCTGCCGGTTCTGCCCGATCATGACGAAGGTGGACAGGAAGATCGCCTCGAGCGATACCACCAGTGTCAGCGTCGGCCAGGGACTGCGCTCGAACCAGATCATCCACACCGCGAACCCGATCGCGTGCAGGTATACGAACCGCATGGATCCGGCGAACTTGGTGATCCAATCGGCCACGCGCAGTTGCATACTCGCCGCGCGCTGCTCGCGCAGGCTGACGACGGCTGGATGCTGTGCGGGATTCTGCGGCTCGGTCACGGGCTGTGCTCCTGAGGGCTGGTGCGGATCGCGTTGCTGCGATCGTGCCCTACCCGCGCCGATATTTCGCGGATCCGATGGCGACGGATTCCTCGGGCCGCGCGCCCGGGCCGCGGGCTCCGCTAGACCGGTTGCGGCACGGGGAGATTGGCGTGCTGAACCCGCGCGCGGAACTCCTGGGGCGGGCAGCCCTTCCAGCGCCGGAAGGCTCGGATGAACGAGGCCGCCTCGGCATAACCCAGACGGGTCGCCACCTGTTCGGTGGTCATCTCGGTGTGGCACAGCAGCTCTTCGGCGAGCATCTGCCGGACTTCGTCGAGCAGTGCGCGGAAGGAGGTGGATTCGGCGTTGAGGCGGCGCGACAGGGTGCGCGGGCTCATGAACAGTTCGGCGGCTACCGCGGCTTGATCGGGTACCGCATCGGGGTTGCGCACCAGCAGGTCTCGCACCGTCCCGGACACGCCTTTCCGAGCGTGTCTGCGGGTCAGCAGGTTTCGGCACAGTTGTTCGCGGGTGCCGCGCACCCACGCGGTGGGCTGCGGTAGCGGCAGGTCCAGGTACATGCTGTCGAAGGCGGCCTCGTTGGCGGGCGCGCCGAAGATCGGGTCGATCCCGAAGATGGCCCGGTAGCGGGAGGTATCGGCCGGACCGCCGTGCCGGAAGCTGACCCGGTGCATGGGCATGCCGACGGCGAGCAGTTCCCGGCCGAAGAGCTGGATCGCGGTCATGACCCGCTCGGTGTGGGCGGCGCGCGCGTCCTCCGGAATCTCGTGATCGTGGAAGATCAGCCGGGCCTCGCCCGCGGATTCGGCGAAGGTCAATTGTCCGGTGGCATAGGGCGGTTCCGAATATCGCATGGCCACCTCGACCGCATCGCGCAGTGTGCGACTGCTCAGTACGGCCAGACAGGCGGCCGGCGGTATGCCCGGCGCGGGCGCCCATAGCGTGCGTTCAGCGTTGTCGCGCAATAGATCCCACTCGAACATGTATCCGGGTCCCCATCGATTCCATCCACATCGGCCCGGGGTGACCCGGACAGTCACACGATATGCCGAATCCGCCGTGTCTGAGTCAGTTTCCCATAAGGTTGGGACATCTCCCTATACTCCTGCGCCGCAATACCTTCCCGGCGGTCTCGTTTCGTCACGTAACAGAAATCGCGCCACCGCGATTGACACTCATCCGGTTTGCCGGATCGGTGACGACGCGAGGGAATCCGCATCATGAGCTCACACACCATCCTGATACTGCCTGTTCTGGCCCTTTCGGCCTTCGGAGTGGGAGTGTGGCTCGGTATTCGCTCGTGCGCGGGTGACGGGGATCGGCGCAGACGCCGGGACGAGGAACCAGCTAACGTTCAGGTTCATGAGCACGCATTCCAGCCGCACCGTGGTGGTCACCGGCGCATCGTCCGGTATCGGTAAAGCGACCGCCGCGGCCTTCACGGCCAATGGCGACAAGGTGATCGGCACCAGCCGCAATCCGGACACGATCGCGGTGGCCGATCGGGTGCCCGGGGTGGACTATCGGGCGCTCGACCTCACCGACGCCGAATCCATCGCGGCCTTCGTCACCGCGCTGGGCACGGTCGACGTGCTGATCAACAATGCCGGGGAGAGTCAGGCCGGACCGCTGGCCGAACTCCCGGCCGCCGCGATCGAGCGTCTGTTCCAGCTCAATGTGCTGGGTCCGGTCGCACTGACCCAGGCGGTGCTGCCCGGTATGCGCGAACGCGGTTACGGCCGCATCGTCATGGTCGGCTCCATGCTGGGCAGTTTCCCCATGCCCTACCGCTCCTCCTACGCCGCCACCAAGGCCGCGCTGCGCGGTTTCGCCACCGCCGCCCGCTTCGAGGAATCCCCGTTCGGGGTGTGGATCACCACCCTGGAACCGGGCCAGATCGATACCGGCCTGAGCGAGCGCCGCACCAAGTACATCGACGAAGGTTCGCCCCACACAGCCGATTTCGCCCGTTTCATGGCCAAGATGGACGAGAAGATGGGGCAGGGCATCACCCCGGAACGGGTGGCGACAACCATCCTCGGCGCGGTCGCGTCGGACCGCCCGAAACCGCTCTACGCCGTCGGTTCCAATGCCCCGGTCATGTTCGCGCTCCGCCGCCTGCTGCCGCGCACGGTGATGGAGCGCATGATCGCCGCCTCCTACGGCCTGAAGCGCTAACGCCCCGGGCGCTATCCGGCCGGGCAGTGCGAGCGATGCGGTCCCGGATCAGTGCGGGCGAACAGCCGCAGAATGACCTCACCGAGCAGATTGGAGAGATTGTCGATCTGCTGTTCGACCGCTCGCTTCGCCTCCGGCGTCGGGGCCAGCAGCAGCTGTTCGCCACCGCGCCAGGCGTATTCGCGCCAGATCTGAATCGCCTGGCCGAAGGCGATCGCGGTGAGCGGCTCCATCTCATAGGGCGCCGCCATCGCCGGATCGACCGCGCCGTAGAGAGCGGCGAGTTCGGCCACGGTTCCCTCCTCGGCCGCCGCGAGCAATTCATTGATCTTCTCGTGGTCGGGCTTGTAGGAGGTGCCGTCGGGCGCGGTGACGCCCATATCGGCGATGACGATCGGCAGATCATGGGTGATGTGCGCGTTGTAGGCGACCGCCACATTGCCGAACACCGTGAGCGAATGATCGTCGGAGGCACGGAAATTCTGCTTCCACGACTCCGGCACCAGATCCGGCCGGCCGTTCACGTAATAGTTGTCGATGGCGTCGAAGTAGTGGTGCGCGTAGGTGGTCGACCAATCGTTGACATGTGCCGGATGCTCGAATCCCCCACGCTCGCGCGCGATTTCCCGCTCACCCTTGGTGGTGTGCAGATAGCTCAGCAGCAGCGGCGCGTTGTCATCGCAGTCGGCCTTCATCACCGTGGCCCGCGATTCCATCTCGGCGATGGTGTCGTCGATGCATTGATCCGACCCACTCGGGCACACACCCCGGGCCGGGGTATGCGGAACCGGCGCGGGCGGCAACTGATACGTCCACGGGACGTACGGCCCGCGCTCCGGAAACAGCTGCCGCGAGATCTGCAGCAGCCCCTGCATGGGCGGCAGCCCGGCCACCCCGAGCACCAGGCGTGAGCCGAGCGAATCATCGATCTGCGGTGGTTCCGCCGCTGCGGGAGCGGCGACGAAAGCCCCTGTCACACAGGCTATCGACAGCGCGAATGCCATTGGAGCACGCAGAAACGCCAAATCATTCTCCCGAGGACGACGACTTGAACAGACCGGGCTACACGCCGGGCGAGCCTACGTCAGGAATCCGATAGCGCACCGCTATTGCCGGTGCGCTCGGGGTGTCGTTCGTATCGCGGGTGGAATGGGTTCGGCTGCGGTCAGGTGAGTTTCAGGTCGCGGCCGATGATTTCGCGCATGATTTCCGAGGTGCCGCCGTATACGCGGGTGACGCGGGCGTCGGCCGCGGCGCGGGCGATCGGGTATTCGCGCATATAGCCGTTGCCACCGAACAGTTGTTGGCAGCGGTCCAGGCAGCGGAATTCCATTTCCGAGGCCCAGAGTTTGGCTTTGGCGGCATCGGCCGGGGTGAGCCGGGCGGCATTGAGCTCCAGGACGCATTTATCGATGAACGCCTCGGCGACCGAGATCTCGGTGGCGACGTCGGCGAGCACGAATTTGGTGTTCTGGAACGCGCCGATGGATTGCCCGAAAGCTGTTCGGCCGGAAACGTATTCGACGGTGGTACGCAGGGCGGCGCGGGCGCGCGCCAGGCAGGCGACGGCGATCTGCATGCGCTCCTGGGGCAGGTTCCGCATCAGGTATTCGAAGCCGCGACCCGGTTCACCGAGCAAATTCTCCTTCGGGACGCGCACATCGGTGAAGTTCAACTCGGCGGTGTCCTGCGAGTGCAGACCGAGTTTGTCGAGATTGCGGCCGCGCTCGAAGCCGGGCATACCGCGTTCGATGACCAGCAGGGTGAGACCGCGATGGCGATCGGGGGACGTGCGGACCGCGGTGATGACCAGATCGGCGTTGATGCCATTGGTGATGAAAGTCTTCGCGCCGTTCACCAGGAAGTGATCGCCCATATCCACCGCGCCGGTGCGAATGCCCGCGACATCGGATCCGGCACCGGGTTCGGTCATGCCGATGGCGGCGATCGAGGTGCCCGCCACGAAGCCGGGCACCCAGCGCTCACGTTGTGCGGCGGTGGTGAGCCCGGTCAGATACGGCGTGCAGATATCGTTGTGCAGCGCGAAATTCAGGCCGACGCCCGCGCAGTCGGCATCCATGAATTCCTCGATGAGGATTTGATTGAAGCGGAAGTCCGCGACGCCGAGGCCGCCGTATTCGCGGGGTGCGGCGAATCCGATCAGGCCGAGTTCTCCGGCGCGGGCGAAGACCTCGCGGGGCACGATGCCCGCGTCCTCCCACTCCAGATAGTGCGGCGCAACCTCTTTGCGCACGAAACCGCGGGCCAGTTCGGCGAATGCGCGGTGATCGTCCTCATAGTGACCTCGTTCCATCACTCCATGGTCGGGCCGAGATGCCCTGCTGGACCAGAGAATCGCGGCCACACCGGCGAGATCCGTTGCGGCCGTGGTGTTGCGCTATCGGTTGCCAGAGCGATGATCTTGGTGAACAATCGGCGATCAATTCTGGACCGCTCGGGGCGGGAACAGCAAAATGTGGGAGCGGGAACGAATGGCGGCGCGAGTCAGTCTGTGTTTTCTGGTGGAGGAGCAGTACCGCCGGGACGGCATGCCGCGCAGCGTGATTCACCAACTGCGAGCCTGGGGTCATCGGGTGGACGTGGTGCGGCCCGGCGGTGAGCTGCTGGATCTGAATACGCTGGTCGAACGCGGGCACCATGACGCGTGGGTGCTCAAGACCGTCTCCGGCGGACCGGGACTGGGACTGCTCGAGGCCGCCGCGGCCTCCGGGCTCACCACCATCAATGACGCGAGATCCATTCGGGGCGTGCGGGATAAGGCCCGCGCCGCGGCCCTGGCCGCGGCGCACGGCCTGCCCGTGCCCACCACCTGGGCGGCGGCCCGGCCGCGCGATCTGGCGCGGATTCCGGCCGCACGCTTCCCGCTGGTGGTCAAACCCGCCGACGGCAGCTCCGGGCGCGATGTGCGCGTGGTGGAGCGACCCGAACATCTGGCCGCCATCGACCGCGCCGATCAGGGCCTGCTCATCGCGCAGCCGTTCGTCCCCAATTCCGGTGTGGATCTGAAGGTTTACTGCGTGGGCGGGCAGGTGTACGGCACCGAGCGCGTGTCACCGCTGCGCACCGGCGGCCGCAAGGCACCCGATCGCGCGGTGACCCTGGAACCCGAGATCGCCGATATCGCGGCGCGAGTAGGCGAGGTGTTCGGCCTGGATCTGTACGGTCTCGATATCGTGCGCGGCCCGGACGGCCCGATCGTGGTGGATGTCAATGACTTTCCCAGCTTCGGTCAGATGCCGCAGGCGGTGCCGACCGTGGCCCGCGCCATCGTGGACCTGGCGCGCGGCGGTTCGGCCTGGCGCTTCGAACCGCGAATGCGCGAAACCCGTTTCGCCGAACCGCTCGCGGTGGGGGTGCGGTGATGCGCATCGGACTGCTGACCGGCGATCCGGGTCATCCGCTGCTGGCCGAGACCACCGCGCTGCTCATCGCGCGCGGCCATCGCATCGAACATCTCGCGCCGGAAACCCCTGTGCCACCGGCGAATCCGGCGGACATCTACCTGCTCAAGGCCCGTACCCCCGCGGCTCTGCGATTGGCGCGGGCACTGGAGGATCGCGGTGTGCCGGTGCTGAATTCGGCGGCGAGCACCGAATTCTGCCAGGATCGGGCGTTCATGGCGCGGCGGGCAGTGGAGGCCGGATTCCCGTTCGCCGCGACCACCGTGCTGCCCAATCCACGTCATCTCGGTGATTTCGAGCGACCGCTGGTGATCAAGAGCAGGCATAGCCGCCGCGGTGATCTCGTCACCCGGGTGGCCGATGCCGAGGAACTGCGCGCGGTGACGCAGCGCTGGCCGGATGAGCCGATCGTGGTGCAGGACTTCACCCCCGGCACCGGCTGGGATCACAAACTCTGGGTGATCGACGATCAGGTCTTCGCCGCTTTGCGGCAATCGGAGTTCGCACCCGAACCGCGGCTGCCGGACCGGGCGTCCCGGATTCCGCATCCGTGGGCCGATCTGGCGCTGGCGGTCGGAGAGGTATTCGGGCTCGATATCTACGGTGTCGACATGCTCGAGGTGCACGGTTCACCGGTGATCATCGACGTCAACGCCTTCCCGGGTATGCGCGGTCGCGCGGGTGCGCCCGAAGCGCTGGCCGCTCGTGTGCTCGACCCGGCCCCCGCGCGCCGATTGCTCACTCCCGCAGGTATTTCCGCCGGATAATCCTCACTTCGCGGGTGGGTTCTTCAATAGATAGTCGGCGGCGGCGCGGCCCACCGCGTACGCGTTGTCCAGGCCCAGCTGGAACCCCGCGGTGGAGTGGTCGATGTGATCGACGACCGACTGCCCCGGATACGGCTGGTCGAAATTGCTCACGGTGCGCAGTGAGAGGTACCGGTCGAGATAACCGTGCGCTTTGAGCGCGGTGGCGGTGGCATTGTCTTCCATCTGGGTGGTGCAGTAATCGCCCTGCCCCTTGGTGCGCAGGCCCATGATGTAGCGGGCGGTATCCGAGAGCGGTTTACCGGAGTAGAAATCGTCACCGGTCATGGTGTCGCACTTCATGACCGAGGGCTTGCGACCTTCCTGACCGGGGTACATGGCGCGTTCGGCGGTCGCCTCCGGGCTATCGGCGAGGGTCGCCTCGCGGGTGGCGTCGTAGACCTTGTCCACCAGCGCGGTGTCGAGGTCATAGGCGGCGGTGTTGTAGTCCTCCACCGGACGAAAGCCGTATGGGACGCCGGGTGCTTCGGCCGGATCCAGGTGATTGCCGAGATCGAAATCGACCACGCGCCGTGCCCAGACGGCGGAGCCGAGGGTGCCCCGGTCCGGCGGGGTGCCCGCGATACCCGCGGTGAGGAAATACGCCCGGTCGAAATTGAATTTATCGCTGCCGAGGATGGCCATCATGGTGGTGGCGGCATTGGCCTTGCCCTGTCCGGTTTCGGCCACGCACAGGTGATCGTTATTGCAGCGCACCGGTTTGTACGCGCCCGCGACCTCGACGGTGGTCGGCAGCTGTTCGCGTTGCAGCCAGACCGCGTTCTCGGGATCGAACATGGTGATGACCAGCACGCCGACATCGATCCGGTCCGCGTCCCGGTCCGATCCGCTCGAACAACCCGTCAGCGCGACCGCGCCGAGGGCGGTCACTCCGAGAACAGCGGCAAACTTCCGGCGACGAGAGGTCATGCCGTCAGACTATGCGACAGACCGACCAGTCCAGATTCCCGCGACACACGGTGGGAGCGTGGAATTCTCGGCCCCGGGATGATTACCCGGGGCCGAGATCCCTGCGTACCGCCTACTCGCTCACCGCGAGTACCGTGCCCGCCGCGACGGTCCGGCTACCCTCGCGGATCGCGAAGCCGAGACCGGGTTCCAGCGGAACCGGACGACCCAGGGTCACCGACATCTCGACGGTGTCGCCCGGATGCGCACGGCCGTCCGGCAGCACCACATCGCCCACCACGTCACCGGTGCGCAGATAGAACTGCGGCCGGTAACCGCTCACGATGGACGTGCGCCGCCCGCCCTGCGCCGCGCTGAGCAGCTGCACCCGGGCGGTGAACCCGGTGTGCACGGCAATGCTGCCCGGCGCCGCGACCACCTGACCGCGACTGACCTGACCGCGTTGCACACCGCGCAGCAGCAGCGCCACATTGTCGCCCGCCTCCGCCGATTCCATTGTCCGGCCGAAGGTTTCGACACCGGTGACGATGGACTCAAGGCCCTCGCCATAGCCCAGCACCGCCACCCGGTCGCCCATGCGCACCCGGCCGCGTTCGATGGCCCCGGTCACGACGGTGCCGCGACCGGTAATGGTGAGCACGTTCTCCACCGGCATCAGGAACGGCGCGTCGGTGTAGCGCACCGGCATCGGGATGTACTCGTCGATCGCCGCGAGCAGCCGCAGCAGCGCGGCCGACCACTCCGGATCACCCTGCAGCGCGAGCAATCCCGAAACCGGCACCACGGGCAGTCCGTCGCCGTCGTAACCGTTAGCGGACAACAGTTCCCGCACCTCGAGCTCGACCAGCTCCAGCAGCTCGCCGTCACCGGCGTCGGCCTTGTTCAGCGCCACCACGATGTGCTCGACGCCGACCTGCCGGGCCAGCAGCACATGCTCGGCGGTCTGCGGCATGACGCCGTCCAGCGCCGATACCACCAGGATCGCACCGTCGAGCTGGGCCGCCCCCGTGATCATATTCTTCACGAAGTCGGCGTGCCCCGGCATATCGACGTGCGCGTAATGCCGTGTGGCCGTTTCGTATTCGACGTGCGCGATATTGATGGTGATACCGCGCGCGATCTCCTCCGGCGCGCGATCGATGCGATCGAACGGTATGTAGGAGCCGCCGCCCTGTTCGGCCAGCACCTTGGTGATGGCGGCGGTCAGGGTGGTCTTGCCGTGGTCGACATGACCCATGGTGCCGATGTTCAGATGCGGCTTGGTGCGCACGAAGGCCTGCTTGGCCATGATGAATTCTCCGTCTGGGAGCCGTGATTACAGGGACCTCATGAGGAAGCGGACCTTCCCCGTCTGAGGTCCCGGGACGTCCCGGAGAAGGTCAGCTTCGTGCGCCGCCGAATGCCGCGACAACCTGCGCAGCGCTCGGCGCACCCGCGACTGCGGATGCGACGGCGATGGGGTACGCGAACATGGGGATCACCATGCCCGATGAGCGGATAAGCGCGCCACTGGTTTTCGCGCGGGCTTCGGGCCGGGTGACGCGGATTACCGGACTAGCTCGTCCAGGCCAGCAATTTGTCCACCGGCCAGGTGTTGATGATCCGCTCGGCGGGCACGCCGTTGTCCAGTGCGCGCTGTGCCCCGTAGCCGAGGAAATCGAGTTGTCCGGGGGCGTGCGCATCGGTGTCGATGGAGAAGTCGCAGCCGATGTCCAGGGCGAGCTTCAGCAGCCGGGTGGGCGGGTCGCGGCGTTCGGGCCGGGAGTTGATCTCCACGGCGGTGCCGTAATCGCGGCAGGCGGTGAAGACCGCTTCGGCGTCGAACGCCGATTCCGGGCGGGTGCCGCGATTGCCCTCGACCAGCCTGCCGGTGCAGTGCCCGAGGATATCGGCCTGACCACCGGATACCGCGCGCACCATGCGCCTGGTCATGGCGGCGGATTCCATCTTGAGCTTGGAGTGCACGCTGGCGACCACGATATCGAGGCGATCCAGCAGTTCGGGCTCCTGATCGAGGGAGCCGTCATCGAGGATGTCGACCTCGATACCGGTGAGAATGCGCATGGGCGCGAACTGTTCGCGCAGTTCGTCGATGACATCGAGTTGCCGCCGCAGCCGGTCGGGTGAGAGACCGTTGGCCACCGTCAGCCGGGGCGAATGATCGGTGAGCGCACAGTATTCATGCCCCAAAGCCTGTGCGGCAGCCATCATTTCGGCGATCGGGGCGACGCCGTCGGACCAGTTCGAGTGCAGGTGCAGATCGCCTTTGAGGGCCGCCCGCAGCTCGCCGCCGCCCAGGTCCTTCGCCGCCGATCGCAGCTTCACCAGCGCATCGGGCTCCCGGCCCGCCCAGGCCTGCGCGATCACGGCCGCGGTCTTCGGTCCGATTCCCGGCAACGATTGCCAATCGTTCGCTTTGCCCAGCTGTTCGCGCCGCTCGGCATCGAGTCCCTCGATGATGTCGGCGGCATTGCGGTAGGCCATCACGCGCCGGGTGTCCTCGCGGGCGCGGTCCTTGTAGAAGGCGATCTGGCGCAGGGCTACGACAGGATCCATACCTCCAGTGTGCGCGCTCAGCTCGACAGCACTCCGGACAATCCGGGTGCGAGCACCGAACCCAGCGCCGACCAGGGGATGGTGATGTCGAACGGTCCCAGCGCGGCGGGACCAGCCTGACCCATCTGGAAGTAGACGTGCATGCCCGCGGGGGTCGCGGTCCAGGTCTTGAAATGGTCGCGGGTGGGCGTGACGCCCTTGGCATCGAAATACGTGCCCGCCCGCGATTGCGGACCGAGCGTCTCGGCCTGGGTCGAGAGCACCCGCAAACCCGCCTGTTCATCGGTGAACAGATCCTGGAGCTCCAGGGCCTTACCGGTGTCGATATCGGTGACGTGCGTTGCCAATTCGGTCCACGGATGCGCGCCGCCGCCGTCCACGCTGATCCAGAGCAGGCCGCTGACCACGTGATCGCCGATATGGTCGAGCTTGCTGAGCTTGTTCGGATCGGTGAGGGATTTGGCGGCGGAGAAGTACTGATCGATGCGAGCCTGCAACAGGGCATGCATGCCGGTATTGAATTCCGTTGCGGCCGGACCGGTTCCGCCCGACACCTGCGGGAGGGTGACGTCGAAGGTCATCGAGCCCCGGTAACCGGTCACCTGAGCCTGGGCGGGGGTCAGCACGGTGGTGGCGCGGGGCGGTATGGAATCCGCCGGTTGTCCGGTGCTGACCGAACTGCCGACCGGGCCGGTGGTCGGATGGGCGGTGGTCGTATCGTCTCGGCATGCCGCCAAGCTCGCGGTCAGCGCCGCGATCGCCACTATGGTTGCGGTCCTGCCGCGCATGGTCCCTCCCCGTGGTCGGTGCACCGCCGGTGGCCGGTGCTCGTAAGCAGGATCGCGATAGCGGCTCGGAACGAATCACCGAACCGCGAATGCCTCGATATTCCATCGTGGGAGGAGCGGATCGATGCTGGCAGGCCGCTGATCGGTTGCCGGGGTTTCCCTCTAGACTCCCCCGAACGGGGAGGTCGGTTTGTTGAAGTTCGCACTCCTGGGTGAGGTCCGCGCCTGGCGCGCGGACACGCCCTTGGACTTGGGTCCGCCACAGCGGCGGGCCGTGCTGGTGGCACTGCTGCTGCGCGAGGGCAAGGCGGTGACGGCCGCCGAACTCGTCGAGGGCATCTGGGGCGAGGATCCGGTGCCGCGCGCGGTTTCCGCGCTGCGCACCCACGTGGCCAAACTGCGCCGGGAACTGGAGCCCGAGCGCATCACCCGCGCCCCGGCCGCCATGTTGATCTCCATCGGCGACGGGTACGCGCTGCGGATTCCGGACGGCCGCACCGATATCGGCGATGTGCGCGAACGCGTCGAGACGGCCGCGCAACTGCGCGATGACGATCCGTCCGCCGCCCGGGAAATCCTGCTCGACGCGCTCGGCCGATGGCAGGGCGCGGCCCTGGGCGCACTGCCCGGACCGTACGCCGAACGCCAGCGCGCCCGGCTCGAACAGTGGCGGCTCACCATTCTCGAGGATCGGCTCGCCCTCGATATCGATACCGGGTACAGCGCCGAGGCGGTCGCCGAACTCGGACCGCTCATCGTGGAACATCCACTGCGCGAACGCTTCCGGGCACTGCTCATGACCGCGCTCTATCACAGCGGACGGCAGGCCGAGGCGCTGCAGGAGTACGCCCGCGCCCGGCACGCGCTGGTCGAGGGCATCGGGGTGGAACCCGGACCGGAACTGAGCGCGGTACACGCCCGCATTCTGCGCGCCGAACTGCCGCCGGTGCGCCGCCCAGGACGGGACCGCACCCCGGCCCAATTGCCGCCTGACATAGCCGATTTCACCGGTCGCTCCCGGGTGGCCGATGAGATCGCCGCACAGCTCGGCGGTGATGCGGGCGCGGTGGTCATCTCCGCGGTCGGCGGTATGGGCGGGGTCGGAAAGACCACGCTCGCACTGCATGTCGCGCATCGGGTGCGGGATCGCTTCCCGGGCGGGCAACTGTACGTGAACCTGCGCGGTGTGGATGAGGAGCCCACCGCGCCCGGTGACGCGCTGGGCGGATTCCTGCGCGCGCTCGGCGTCGCGGAGAGCGATATCCCCCCGGCCGTCGACGATCGGGCCGCGCAATTCCGGACCATGCTGTCCGACAGGCGAATTCTGCTGGTGCTGGACAATGCCCGGGACAGCGCGCAGGTGCGCCAGCTGCTGCCCGGCACCCCGGGCACGGCGGTGCTCATCACCAGCCGCTCCACCCTCACCGAACTCCCGGCCGTGCGCCGAACCCGCCTCGATGTGCTCGAACCCGCCGAGGCGATGACCCTGCTCACCCGCATTCTGGGCGCGGAACGCATTGCCGCCGAACCCGCCGCCGCGCACGCGGTGATCACGCTGTGCGCCTGCCTGCCGCTGGCGGTGCGCATTGTCGGCGCGCGATTGGCGGTGCGCCCGCGCTGGACCATCGCCTCCATGGCGACCCGGCTCGCCGATGGGAATCAGCGCCTCGATGTGCTGCGGACCGGTGAACTCACCCTCGACGCCGCCTTCCGGCTCGGCTACGGACAGCTGAATCCGGAGCAGGCCAGGGCTTTTCGCACACTCGCCCGCGCCGACGTCCCGGATCTGCCCACCGAGGCCGCGGCCGCCGTCCTGGGTGTCTCCATCGCACAGGGCGAATACCTGTGCGAGGCACTGGTGGATCTGAGCCTGCTCGAGACCACCGCGCCCGGGCGGTATCACTTCCACGATCTGCTGCGCCTGTTCGCCCGTAGCCAGCCCGGTGAAGACGAGGCACAGGTACTGGCGCGACTGCTGGACTACTACCTGGCCAGTGCCAAGAACCTGCTCAGCGCCATCGACTACAGCAACACCACCCGGCTGCTGGTCCCCACCACCGTGCCCGGGCACGCCTGCACCGGCGGCGCGGACGGCCAGCGCTGGAACGATATCGAGCGGCCGGTGATCATCGCCCTGCATCGGCAGGCCGCCCGCCTGGGCGGGCCGGGGGTCGCCCTGGCCGCCGATCTGGCCTGGGTTATGGCCGAGGTGATGGACGGCGGCACCGGTGCGCGCGAAGTGGCCGATGCGCTGAAAGCGCTGCTGCACACCGCGACCCAGGAGGGTGACAGCGGCAGCGTGCGCCGCTTGCGCACCGCGCTCGGGGCCATCATGCAGGTCGGGCTGGGCGAGGTGCAGGCGAGTCTCGAGTTCCTGCAAGCCATTTCACCGCCGGTCGACGATGCGGGCCGCCGCCTGCAGGTGCTCGCCGAACTGCTGCTCGGCATCGCGGACCGGCGACTCGGCAATACCAAGGACTCGCATCGGCACTACGCCAATGCGGTGGCGCTCACCCGCGCGCTGGGCGATCGCTCCATGGAGGCGTGGATTCTGGCCCTCGCCACCCGCACGCTCTGCGAATCCGGACAGTACGACGAGGCCGTCGCGGTCGCCGAACGGGCCATCGAGATGGCGCGCGAATGCTCCAATTTCGTCGCCCTGGGCTGGGCGCATCACGAATTGGCCGCCACGCGTTCACTACTCGGCCTGCACGACGACGCGCTACGCCTGGGCGAGGAGGCGGTGCGCATCGCCCAGCGGAACGGCGTCCGGCTCTGGGAGGGCTGGGCGCGCACCCGGCTCGCCCAGACTCATCTGCGGGCGGGACGCACCTGCGCCGCGGAGGCCGAATCCGCCCGGGCCCTGGCGCTGCTCAGCATGGCCGCCGATCCCATCGATCGCGCCCGGGCCCTGGCGCTGCACGCGGCCGCGGTGGCCGAACGCGGCGATACCGCCACCGCCGCACGCGAACTCCGCGACGCCACCGAGGCATTCCGGCGCGCGGGTCTGCCCCCACCCACGCTGACCACGCTGTTCTCCCCCAATCCCGGATAATAGCGAACGTTCATTCTCTTTTCATCGCGGACTGGCACTGTCATTTCGCGGCCGCACCAGTGGGCGACAGATCACCGGTGTGGCCGCACAACACAGTCATGTTCGCGCGTGGGTACGAGGGGTTCACACGCGCGCTACATGCATGTCCGGGTCCGGGGGCCGCCGGCGTCGCCTAGTATTGCCCGCAGTTTCGCCACGAGTTAGCTCTGCGCTTCACACAGCTTTTGCTCTGCGCTTCACACAGCACTGCACCTGTTGTCCGTGATCGGCGATGAAGGCGGGCCTGTTGGGCATTCTGCGAGAACACAAAATGCTGATTTCCAATGTCGCGCTGGTGGGCTGCCTGCTGGCCGGATCGAGCTATCTGCTGTTCGATATCGCCCGGGTGCGACCGGGCGGAAGTTACAGCGTCACTGTGCAATTGGATAAATCCGGCGGGGTCCAGGCGGGCAATGACGTCACCTGGCGGGGTTACCGGGTGGGCACCGTGAAATCGGTGTCGATCATCGATAACGGGGCCCAGGTGGAAGCGGTCGCCGAAATCGAGGACAAGTACCGGATTCCGGCCGATACGGCCATCCACGTGGGCGCGCTGTCCGGGGCGGGTGAGCAGTACATCGACTTCCGGCCGAACACCGATCACGCACCGTTTCTGAAGGACGGGCAGGTGATCACCTTCGATCCGCTGCGGATCAGCACGCCGGTGCCGATCTGGGAGACCCTCGCGAACTCCAATGATCTACTCGCGCAGATCGATCCGAACAAGATGAACACCATTCTGACCGAACTGGACACCGCACTCAGCGGCGGACAGGATCAGCTGCGACACCTGATCGAGGGCATCAGCATCGCCACCACGGGCCTGGACAATCTGCTGCCGCAGACGACGAGCCTCATCACCAATCTGCGGTCCATAGCAAGCACCTCGACGCACGCGCAGCCGGATCTGGGCACGCTGACCCGCAATTCGCGGCTGCTGTTCGATCAGGTCAATGCCGCCAATGCCGAGCTGCGGCAGATTCTCGATCGCGCGCCCGAACAGCTGGCCGTGCTGGACGGCATCCTGGATCGCAATCAGGATCCGATTCAGAGCCTGGCGACCAATATGACCGCGGTGGTGCACGCGGCGCTGCTGCGGACGCCCGCGTTGCGCGCGCTGTTTCCGGCGCTGGTGATCGGCACCTCCGCCATGGGCGTGCCCGCGCACGACAACGAGTTCTACACCATTGTCGATATCTGGCCGCGGCCGTGGTGCAACTACACGACGAAAATGACACCGCAGTACGTGGTGCAGGACGACACGCTGTTCCGTTGGACCTACTGCGTCAATCCGCCACCGGAACAGCAGATTCGCGGCTCCTCCAATGCCCCGCGACCGGACATTCCGAACAATGGTGCGTATATGCCCACCGGGGCCGATCCGAATGAGCGCACGCTGCCACCGGTTCGGTGAATTTCCGGCATGGCGGGCGCGTGTCGGCGCGCGACCCGCGAGTTCATCCCGCGAATCCCGGTACGGACCGCGCAGAATGATCAATTGCACGAGACGAATAGAGATGTCCCTTCGCCCTGGCAGGCGAGTACACCGGGCGGCGGGCGAGGCTAGAGAGGTCAGATGACTCGATGATGAGCAAGTGTTCCCTCGGCTCGGCAATGCGATCCCTCGTCTTCGCGGGCGTGGCCGCCGGTTTGGCGGCCGCACCGGCGCAGGCCGAACCGCTGTGGCCCGGCGGCCCGGACGTGCCGGGTGCTCCGGCGATCATTCCTACCCAGCCGGTCACCGCGCCCTGCTCCGCTCAGGCCCGGGCCTGCCTGCGGCTGGGGACCAATGAGGCGTGGCTGATGGACAATGGCAAGGTGATTTACGGGCCGACGCCGATTTCGCACGGTATGCCCGGATTCGAAACGCCGCCGGGATTCTTCCACGTGGACTTCAAGCGGCCGTTCCATTGGAGCACCCTGCATCAGGCGCCGATGGAGTACGCCATCTTCTTCAACGGTGATATCGCGTTCCATATCGGCCCGGTGGACAAGAAGTCGCACGGGTGCATTCGCATGACGCCCGATGGGGCCAAGCAGTTCTTCAACTACCTCAATCCCGGTGACGCGGTCGAGGTCGTGCCGTAAATCGAGCTGACCCGACGAAAAATCCCCGCCCCCTTCCGTATTCGCGGAAGGGGGCGTCGTTTTACCGAGGTTATGCCGCGCAGTTGTGGAAGGCCGCCACGGCCCAGTCGCCGTCCTTGCGGACCAGTACCCAGGTCGCGAATTCCCAGCGCTGCGGTTCGGTCTGATCGGCGAGTTGAACTCCGCTGCGGCTGTTCACGATCGCGGTGTCCGGGGCCGGAAAGCGCACCGACAGCAGCTCATCGCGGACAGACGAATCGCGCAGCGGTCCGCTGAACATGGCGGCGAAGCGGGCGCGGACGGATTCCCGGCCGTCGGTGCGCGAACCCGTGACGATCGAGGTGGCGTCCTCGAGATAGTCGGCCACGAAGGCGTCGGCGTCATTGGCGGCCCAGGCGCGATAGACGCCGTCGATGACCTCGAGTACGGCGGCCCGGTCGGTGGCCTGTACGGCGGTGTCGTTCATGGTGATCCTCCTGTTTTCGCCGCGCGGTCGGCGGCTCACGAGTACCTACCGGCGGTGTGCCGGGATGTCATCGGTGTGGCGTAGAAAAGGTGGGTGGCCGATGAATTCAGCACCCGGACCGACCCCTACCGGCGGGAATTGCTGGCGCACTGCTATCGCATGCTCGGCTCGGTGCACGATGCCGAGGATCTGGTGCAGGAGACGCTGCTGCGCGCGTGGCGGGCGCGCGACAGCTATGACGAGAGTCGCGCGTCCATGCGCACGTGGCTGTATCGGATCGCCACCAACGCCTGCCTGACCGCGCTGGAACAGCGGACACGGCGGCCGTTGCCCGCCGGGCTGGGCGGGCCGCCGGGGGACGATCCGCGCGAGACGCTGGTGCACGGCGGGGAAGTGCCGTGGCTGCAACCGATTCCCGATGCGCTCGTCGGCGATCCGGCCGAAGTCGCGGCGGCGCGCGGCAGTCTGCGCTTGGCGCTGGTGGCGGCCATGCAGCAGTTGCCCGCACGGCAGCGCGCCGCACTGGTGCTGCGCGAGGCGCTGGACTGGCCCGTCGGGCAGATCGCGCAGGCGCTGGACATGACTCCTGCGGCGGTCAACAGCGCACTACAGCGGGCGCGAAAGACATTGTCCGCCAGCGGTGTTCACGAGGACGATATCGCCGAACCGGATGCCCAGCGTGCCGTGGTGGACCGCTATGTCGACGCGTTCCGCAAGGCGGATCTGACCGCCCTGGAGAAACTGCTCGCCGACGATGTGATCATGGAAATGCCGCCCATGCTCAATTGGTTCCGCGGCCGCGCGCACTACACCGAATTCCTGGCACAGGTCTTCGAATGGAACGGCACCGATTGGCGCATGCTGCCCCTGGCCGCCAACGGCCAGCCCGCCATCGCCGCCTACGTCCGCGCCCCCGAGGGCCACTACGCCCTGCACACCCTCCAAATATTCACCCTCACAGGCGATTCCATCACCCGCCTCACCGTCTACCAAGACGCGGAGATCTTCACCCTCTTCGAACTCCCCGCCACCCTACCCGAGTAGCCCGTGCTCATGCGCGAACGCGGCCGCCTCGGTACGCGAAGCCACCCCCAGCTTCGTGAGAATCCGCGAAACATGCACCCCCGCCGTATTCGCGCTGATGAACAACTCCCCCGCCACCCCTCGATTGCTCAACCCCTTCGCCACCAGCCGCAACACCTCGAGCTCCCGCGCGGTGAGCCCGAAGGTGCGCGAACCGCCGCTCTCCCGCACCTTCGGCGAGTCACCGCCACTCCCGTCGATCGAAATCCGCGCCCGCGTCGCCACTCGCCCGGCGGCGGCGATCAGCGGCTCCGCCGACAGCCCACCGGCCAACTCGACCACCCGCCCCAGCGCGCCTGCCGCCGCTTCCCGATCCCCCTGTACCGCAAGCAATTCCGCGAGCTCGAGCAGGCTCTCCGCCTCCTCGAAGGGTTGCTCGAGTCCCCGCCACGCCCGCACGGCGAGATCCCAACCGGCCGCGGTTCCGGCCCGCCACGCACGGAACACCCCACGATGCGCGATATCCACCGGCGACGTGCAAGACAACGAATCCCCCAGTGCCAGCATCCCTTCCACTACAACCTCGCTACGCGCGCCCTCGATTTCGGAGTGCGCGACGCGGCGCCGGGCCGCCAGCGCCAGAACCGGCCAGGCATCGTGCGGATGCGCCTCGAGTATGGCGATCACATCACCGAGCGACCACACTTCCGCCAGCGCGCTGTCCACCCCGACCCAATCGCCCACCTGAATCGCGATCGAACCGATCAGCAGCTGGCGCTGGAGCCGATACGGAATCGCCCATCGTCCGTCGCCGAGCAGCTCACCCGCCTGCCCCGCATATGATCGCGCGGCATCGGTATCTCCTTGTCCCAGCGCGATTTTCCCGTAGCTCACCAGCAGTGCCGCCCGGCTCAACGGCGGCAACCGCTCGAACTCGGCCTCATCCACCACCGCCCGTGCTTCCGCCCAGCTACCCAGTGCGGTCAACGCCTGCACCCACTTCACCAGCAGAATCGGCGCACTCTCAGCGAACCTGAAACTCTGCTGCGCCGCCCGCAACCCCACCCGCACAGTCGAAATCGCGGCCCGATACTCCCCCGCCGCCAACAACACCGCGGACTCCCACGTCACCACATCCAGCAGCACCAGCGGATCGCCCGCCGCTCTCGCTGCCGCCCTGGCCGATTCGAAGTGCCTCAGCGCAGCCTCATGACTTGAATCAGCCGCGGTGCTGCCGACGGCTATCAGGCCGAGGTAGGCGTGGGAGCGGGCGACCAGGGCTGGGGCGCTGAGGGATTCGGCGAGGGAGAGGGCTGTGTCGGCAGCGGGGGCGGCCGCGTCGGGATCGCCGGCGAAGACGGTGGTGAGGGCGAATTGGGCGAGCGCCTCGCCGTGTTCGAGGGTGGAAGGGGTGGACGGGAGCAGTGACAGGGCTCGGGTGAGGTCGTCGCCGGGGCCCGCGCCGGTGGATCCGCGCAGGAAGGCTCGGCGGAGGTGCAGGTGTGCGGCTCGGACGGGGTCGGCGGATGGGTCGATGAGGTCCAGGGCGGCGGTGGCGGCGGCGATGCCGCGATCGATCGCGCCGGAGGCTACGGCGCATTCGGTGAGTTGTTCCAGAACAGCGAGTTTCGAGACGCCGAGTAACTCGTCCGGGTTCGAGACTCGATCCCGGAGAGCGACGACCTGTTCCAGGTATGCGAAGCGTTCGGGACCGGAGACGCTTTCCGATGTCCCGGTGGCGGCCGACCAATAGGCACCTAGAGCGACGGTGAAGTCTCCGGCTGCGGCGGCATGGTGGGCCAGTTCGGCAGCGTTTCCCGAATGGGAAGTGTTGGCGCGCAGCACATCCGCCAGGCGGGAGTGGAGTTGGGTGCGTTCGCCGGGGAGTAGATCGTTGTAGACGGCTTGGCGGATCAGGATGTGGCGGAATTCGTAGCCGGTGTCGGTGGTGAGTAGGAGTTGCCGGGTCACCAGTTCGCGCAGGGCCGCGTGCAGGGCGTCCGAGGGGAGGTCTACGGCTTCAGCCAGCAGGTCGTGGCGGATGGGGGAACCGATGGCGGCGGCGATGCGCAGGAGGGCATGGGCGGGCGGGGTGAGGCCGCGCTGGAAGCCGAGGAGGAGGTCGGCCAGGTCGGCGGGGATCTGGTCGGGGGCCTGCCCCAGGGCTTCGACGAACAGGGGGTTGCCGCCGCTGCGTTCGAAAACCATTGTGATCAAGGCGGGTTCGGGTTCGCGCGCGAGTAGTGCGGCGAGTTGGCGGCCGACCTCGTGCCGGGTCAGCGGGGCGAGGTCGAGGGTGCGCACGCCGGGATCGCGGCGTAGTTCGGCGATCAGTTCGCGCAGGGGGCCGGAATCGCCGGGGCGGTAGCTGCCGATGAGCAGCACATCACCGTCGGCCAGGTTGGCGACCAGGAAGGTGAGCAGTTCGCGGCTCGCGGCATCGGCCCAGTGCAGATCCTCCAGGATCAGCACCGTCTGCCGGGTCATGGCCAATTGCTCTATGACGGTGAGGATCTCACCGAACAGCCGAATCCGATCCGGCTCCGGGGCCGCGGTGCCGGTATGCACCGCCAGTCGCGGCAGCCAGTTCGCCAGAGCAGGTTGGGGTGGCAGCAGTGCCGCCATCTCCGCGACCCCGAGTTCGCGCAGCAACCTGCGCATGACAGCCAGGAAGGGCGCGAAAGCCACACCGTCGGAACCGAATTCGGGGCAACGGCCCGACAGCACCAGGGTTCCACGGTCCAATCGCCGGGTGAATTCGCCGATGAGCCGGGATTTGCCGATCCCGGCCTCACCCGCGATCAGCACGGCATGGGTCGCACCACCGACCGCGTCGAGCAGCGCCGACAGCTCGCCGCCGCGGCCGATGAGGGCACTGCTGACCGGAAGATTCACCACCGGCTCGATCATGCCGGGTGCGCGGTAAAGAGCCCAGCGCGGGCGGTAAATAACGAATTCTCATGATGTGGGGCGGGGGTCGTTACCGGAAGTATTTATGTCATGAGCAGCGAGAACACCGCCATCCGCCCCTTCACCATCGATATCGCGCAGACCGATCTGGACGACCTGCGCACCCGCCTCACCCGGACCCGCTGGATCGATGACACCCCGGGCACCGGCTGGGAGCGCGGTGTGCCGACCGCGTATCTGCGCGAGCTGACCGCCTACTGGGCCGAGAAATTCGATTGGCGCGCAATCGAATCCCGCCTGAACGCGCAGCCGCAGTTCACCACCGTCATCGACGGCCAGCGGCTGCACTTCCTGCATGTGCGCTCGACGCGGCAGGATGCCACTCCCCTGCTGCTGGTGCACGGCTGGCCCGGCACCGCCGCGGACTTCCTGGACCTGATCGGCCCGCTGACCGATCCGGCCGCACACGGCGATCCCGAGGCCCCGGCCTTCCACCTGGTGATCCCGACCCTGCCCGGCCACGGTTTCTCCGGTCCGATCACCGAAACCGGTTGGCATGACGGCAAAGTCGCCGGTGCGCTGGCCGAACTCATGACCCGGCTCGGCTACGACCGCTACGGCGTCCAGGGCGGTGACCACGGCGCGTTCGTCGCCCCGCGATTGGCGCGTGAGCATGCCGATCACGTCCTCGGCGTGCATGTGAACGCGCTGGTCACCTTTCCGACCGGCGATCCGGCCGATATGGCCGCGCTCACCGACGCCGAGCGGCGGCGTCTCGCGGCCATGAAGGACTTCCAGGACAACGGCTCGGCCTACATGCAGCTCGCCGGTTCCCGCCCGCACACCCTGGCCCAGCTGCTCGCGGATTCCCCGGTGGCGCAGCTGGCCTGGATCGTGGAGAAGTATCGGGAGTGGACCGACGCCACCCACGAGTTGCCCGAGCAGGCCATCGACCTGGACCAGATCCTGACCACGGTCACCATCTACTGGCTCACCGATACCGCCCGCAGCGTCGCCGATTACTACTACGAGCGTTTCCACGACCGCACCATGTTCGCGCCCAAGCCCAAGGGCACGGTGCCCACCGGTGTCGCGGTCTTCACCACCGCCGATTTCGCCATTCGAGCCTTCGCGGAGAAGGCGCACAACATCACGCACTGGTCGGAGTTCTACTCCGGCGGCCACTTCCCGGCCCTCGAGGTCCCCGACCTGCTGGTCGGCGATATTCGCGAATTCTTCGCCACGCTGGAGCACTGATCCCGAAACCCGGAAGCCCCGCACCCGAGTGGTGCGGGGCTTCCGGCGTGAGCCACACTCGCCTATCGCGGCGTCAGGAAGCTTTCCAGGGTCCGGCGGATCTTATCGGCGGCGGTCGGATCATCCAGGCGCAGTGCGGTATTGGCGGACCGGAGGACGGCGTCGATTTGGAAGGCCGCGAGATCGGTGTCCAGCGGGGCGATCTCGCCCGCTTCGACCGCCCTGCCGAGCTCATAGGAGAGCAGGCCGACCCATTCGCCTTGATTACGCACGAGCGCATCGCGAACCGGACCCGGACGACTGTCGAATTCGCTCAGGTTGGCGGCCTGGAAGCAGCCGCCCGCGAAGACCGGTGTCACGGCGTAATCGATCCAGCGTTCGATGAGTTCCCGAAGCCGGGCCGCGCCATGGGGTTTGATGCGGGCGGGCTGGGTGATCTCGGCGATGAAGCGGTCCCGCGCGTAGTCGACGGTGGCCAGTTGCAGCAATTCCTTGGTGCGGAACAGGGTTTGGATGCCCGCCTTACTGAGACCGGAATCGGTGGCTAGGCGGCCGAAGCTCAGACTCTCCAGATTTTCCAGCGAGGCGATATCGACGGCGCGGGCCAGCACCACCTGCCGGGTCCGGGCCCCGCGCAGCAGTCTTTTGTCGGTGATAGCACCGGTGGCGGCCGAACTTTCCATACGGTCGATCGTACTCCTCAGCCCGTTCTACCGGCCCGAACGCCGACGTTTCATCATGATGCGCTTGCCTGCGCGAGGTGACCGCCATTACAGTTACGCACCAGTAGGAACGCGAGCGTTCCCTGAAAAGTGGAGTCGCACATGTCAAACCCCGCCCCCGCAGACGCGGTTTCGACCGTCGATGTCAGCACCATTACCGAAACCTGTCTGGAACTGCGCGCCGGCGCGCTGGATATCGCCGTCAGCGCCCGGCGACTCCTGGAAGCCCTCTCGGTGGTCGATACCGCGCTCACCGGGCTCCCCGATCCAACCCTCGCGGTCGCCGAGATCGCGCCGCAGGTGACCATCCCACCGCAACTCGAAGCACTGGGCCTCGCCGCCGCACTGCTGTCCGGACAGCCCGCCGCCGCGCAGGCCCATGCCCGCGGTGTGGAGCTGGAGGACGCGTACTACGTTGTTGCACTGGGCATTCCCGCGCATCCCGGCGAACAGCATCCGGCGGTGAACGGGCAACTGGTGGCACGCCGACGGTTGCGCTGCGTACAAGCCGAACTCTCCGCGCGCTGTGCGGACAAGGCGCTGTGGGTGCTGCGCACCGACGGCGGCACCGTACTCATTCCGGAATCGGTCACGGCGGCAACCGAACTCGATGACCTGATCACCGAACTGGCCGCGGTGGCGCAGGTGGCGCTCACCGCCACCGTGGTGCACACCGCCACCCCCGGTATCCCGGGCGCGGCCCATCAGGCGCATGAACTGCTCGATATCGTGCATCGGCTGCAATGCAAGGCCGGGCTCTACCGATTCGACGATCTGGCCATGGAATATCAGCTCACCCGCCCCGGTCCGGGACGGGAATACCTCGGCTCACTGCTGGATCCACTGGAGGTCTACCCCGAACTGCTCGAGACGCTGCGCCGCCATCTGGGCAATGACCTGAACCGGCGGCGCACCGCGCGCGGACTCGGGGTACACGCCAACACCATCGACTACCGGCTCAAGCGCATCGGCCAGTTAACCGGCTTCGACCCGGCGCAGTCGGCCGGCCTGTGGTACCTGCGGTCCGCGCTGGTGGCGCGCACCTATCGGGCGGGAGCCGAGCATGCGCGCCAGTAGCGCGGCGAATTCGGCGTGCCGGGGCCGGGCGCGCGCGGACAGCGCCACCGACCAGATCGTCTGTGTCCCCGGCACTCCCGTCGGCAGATCGTCGAATCGATCGGCGAGCCAGTCGATCATGGCGGGAGCGCCCAGGAATTGCAGCGGCAGATGCATGCTGAGGCGATCGCGCACGTAGTGCACGTGCGCGCCCCGCCTGCGGTAGCGCTCCACCTGCGCGTCGATATCGGCCACCGCGATCACCTCGTCATTGATCGCCTGCACGATCAGCATGGGCATCACCGGAGCCTGTGCGCCGGGCCGGATTTCGTCCAGCACCGCCCGCAATTCGGGTTCGTTCAACATGGCGGCCAGGCCCGCCCGGGCATGCCGATCGGCATCGCGACCGGCGAACCGCGCCAGCAGCGGGAAAGTGGCGGTGTGTTCGGCCCGCGCCAGCAACGCCAGATATTCGTCCGAAAGATGTTCGCGCAGTGTCTGTTCAAGCTGTGGATAGGCGCGCCGCAGCGCAGCGGTGAACACCATGGCGAAGCCCGCGAAAGGTGAGCCGTTCAGGCGCACGAAGGCATTGGCGGGATCACCCACCGGAGACCCGGCGACCGCGCCCACGATATCGAGTTCGGGAGCGTAATCGGCGGCCAGTTCGGCCGCCCAGGTGGTGGCCAGGCCGCCACCGGAGTAGCCCCACAGACCGACGGAAGTGTCGGCGTCCAGCCCCAGCACCGGAAAGCGCAACGCGGCTCGAATACCGTCCAGCGCACGGTAACCCGGCTCCCGGGCAGCCCCGAAGTGCCCGCCCGGCCCCTCGTGATCGGGCACCGAGACGGCCCAGCCCCGGGCCAGCGCACTGGCGATGAGCGGCAATTCCAATTGCGGAATCGCGCCGAGCGCCCGGGCCCCGTGCCGTAATGCGTACGAGGGGAAGCACATCGGCGCTATGGCGTCGATGGCGCACTGGAAGGACAGCAGCGGGCGCGGCACCGCCGGATCCGCGCCCCAGGGCAGCAACACCGTGGTGACCGCCGCCTCGGGACGCCCGCGCAGATCGGTACTGCGGTATAGCAGCTGCCAAGCCGAGATCCGCTGTGGCACAACACCGAATAGCGCGATTTTGACCGCGCGCGTGCGCAGGATCGTGCCCGGTTCGATGCCGTCCAGTGCTTCGTCGCTGCGGTAGAACGGATCCCGGTCCGGTAGCAGCGGTTCAGAGGTGCCCATCGCCACCGATCACCCATGGATTGAAGGTGCATTCCAGCTCGTGTTTTCCGGCCGGATCCAAGGCGCGCAACACGATCGAGGCGGCGCGCGGGGAATAGTTGATCGTCAGATGATCGGACAGATCCGCGTCACACCCCTGTTGCAGGGTCACATTGTTCACGATGGCATCGGGTCCCGGTGTCAGGAAGGTCCACTCGTACGGATTGGACACTTCGTCGTGCTGAGTGCCGATGGCGGTGTACTCGACGCCGGGCACGGTGTCGCCATTGGCATTGAGGGTTTTGTAGAACGGTGAGCCCACGGCCTGCTGGATATTCGACTGGCCGATCAACGGTTCGTAGAAGCCCAGGATATTCAGGCCCATATCGGTGATCCACCGGCCGAGCGAGGCGATCCCGTTCAGCGAGGTGCCGTGCGTGGTCGCGCCCAGCGTGACCACCTTGCCGATCTTGCCCTGTCCGCCTTCGAATTTCAGGTACTGGCTGGTGACGGGACCGCCCTGGGAGTGCGCCACCACATCGACCTGGTTCGCACCGGTCGCGGCCAGCACCCGGTCCACGAAGACGGCGAGCTGCCGGGCCGAATCCTCCATCGGGCCGACGCCGTAGCGGCCGGGCAGAATCGCGCCGATGCCGCCGCCGTTCAGCACGCCCTCGCGGCCGTAGTTGAAGGAGAACACGCACATGCCCGCACTCGCGATGCGCGGGGACAGGTACGCGAAGCTGTCGTACGCGTTGAGCCAGGTGCCGTGCAGCAGCACCACCGGATGCGGATGTGCCGCCGTGGGTTTGCAGTTCCAGTCATCGGCCCCGGGCGGCGCGGCATCGGGATGCAGCAGCCCGTAACCGAAGGCGGCCAGGTATGCGGAGGCTTGCGGTCCGACGCCGCTGGTGTCGGAGGCGACGCTGGTCAGGCCCGCCGCCGGATCCGCCTGCGCCGCACCGCCCGCGAGCGCCATTCCCAGCGCGGTGACCCCCGCGCACATCGCACTGCCCAGTATTCGCATTGTCGGCATCATTGCCCTCTCCTACGTTGAATTCCCTTGTGACCGTAGGGTTCTGGCGTGTGCGGTGTCACCGTATCTGTGTCAGATGACAAAGCCGGGCATGCGGCCGGGCCGTGGATTGTGGTGCGGGACAGCTGGTCAGTCGGCGACGCGCACCAGGGCGATGGCGGTGCGGGTGAACAGCGGCGACAGCGAAGGCAGCGCTGCCGCGCCACGCTCGTGCAGACAGTTGCGCACCCGGTCGTCGATACCGCCGAGCAGCATATCGATCATTTCCGGATCCGGATCCGCGGTGAGTTCACCATCGCGCACGCCGATGCGCGCGACCGCCAGGATGTACTCGGCGAAATGCCGGTGCACCTGCGCTCGCTGCGCGACCAGCCCCGGTCCCGCCGCGAGAGTCTCCACGTACAGTGCGCGCGAGGCGGCGGGCTGGGTGGCCAGGAAGCCGAGATAGATATCGAAGGAGATGCGCACCCGATCGGCGAAGGTCACCCCGACCATGCCGGTCACGGTCTCCTGCAAATGCTCCAGCGCGGTCCGGACCGCGAGATCGTAGGCGGCGGCGAAACATTCGTCCTTACCGCCGAATACCGAATAGAAGGTGCGCCGTGCCACCTGCGCGCGGCTGACGATATCGGCGACGGTGGTGGCCGCGTACCCCAGCTCCCCCACCGCATCCAATACGGCGACGCACAGGCGCTGATACTGCGAGTGCGCCACCTGCTCCCGGCTCAGCCCGTGTCGCCCACGCGGCAACGGCCCCGGCACCCCTGCACCCTCCACACTCACCCCGCAACAATATGGCCTCCCGCCGCGCGGCGCGGCGGGACTACCGGTCCGGCCAGTACCAGGGCGGTTCCTCCAGCATGCCCAGCCCCGCGACGGTGGTCGCGCCCGCATCCTTCACCAGTTCGATGGTGTGCAGGTCCGGGGCGTGCCCGGCCAATTCCGAGAGCAGTGCGCGGGCATGGGTGACCACGATGACCTGGGTGTCCTCGGCGACCCGGGCGATGAGTTCGCCGAGCGGGCCGAGCAATTCGGGGTGCAGGCTGGTCTCGGGCTCATTGAGCACCAGCAACTCCGGCGGCCGCGGTGAGAGCAGGGCGGCCACCAGCAGTAGATAGCGCAGGGTGCCGTCGGAGAGTTCGGCCGAACCGAGCGGACGCCACAGGCCCGGTTGATGCAGCAGCAGTTCGAAACGGCCGTCGCTGTTCACGATTTCCAGTTTGCTGCCCGGAAAGGCATGGTCCACGGCCTCATCCAGGCCGTGCGCGTCACCGATCTCGCGAATGGTCTGCAGGGCCGCCGCACCATCGGAGCCGTCATGCGCGAGCACCATGGTGCGGGTGCCTATCTGTAGTCGGCGGGCGGGTGCCTCGATATCGGTGCGCAGGTGATCGTAGAAGCGCCAGCCGCGAATTCGCTCGCGCAGCACCAGCAGATCCGGGGCGCGCTGCGGATCCGCGAGTTCGGAGAGCATGCTGTCGAAGGGTTTGAGGTGGTACGGCACCATCTCCCAGCCGCCGCCCTCATCGCGCAGGCGCACCACCGGGCCGCCGCGTTCGGCCAGCAGGGCCGAGGGGCGCAGCACCGGACCGGCCCAGACCGCTTCGGCTTTGATCTCCGGATCCCGGTTGAACATGGACTCGCCCGGTACGGGGACGCCCAGATCGGCCGCGTAACCGAAATCGTCCCCGGCGAAACCGAGTCGCAGCGCCAATGGTTCGCCGCGAGAGGTGCGACCCGGCCCCGCCCAGAGCGTGGAATCGAGGCCGCCCTCACGCGCCATTCCGGCCACCGCGCCATTGCGGGAGAACTCCGCGAGCAGGCGCAGCACCCGGTACAGGCTCGATTTGCCACTGCCGTTCGCACCCGTGACCACCGTCAACTGCCCCAGTGGGACCACGACCCGGCGCAGTGAGCGGTAGTTCTCCACGGCCAGTGCGGTCAGCATGACCCCACCCTAGCCGTCGGCAATCGGGGAGCTACCTCGCTGCGGGGGCATCGGTCTCCCCGATCGCCGAATCGAAACTCGTTTGCCGGGTTCGGGACGGGCTCGTATCGTTCGCGGCCGGAGCGGTTCCGTGGAATCCGCGCAGAGCAAGCAGGAGTTCGAGTTTGGCAGTGCGTTTGGCCTGGGGCGTGATCGCGGACCGGGATCGTGGGGCATGGCTGGTCGATACCGGGGAGCGGGTCGAGGATCACGGTCAGGAGGCGCTCGCGGGCGCGGCGGTGGTGCTCGGGGATAAGAACAGCCCGGCCGCGGCGGTGCTCGCGGCCCGTGAGTCGCTCGCCGAGCTGATCGGAACCGGTGGAATCACGGTCGCCGGGGCCGGAATCGACCTCGGTGCGGGATTCGTCTCGGCGCGACTCGCGGGAACCGGCGGTGATCGCCGCGATGCCGTGCTGGCGGCGCTGCGGATCCTCGGCATGGACGATGCCCGCCGAATAGGCGAGCGAACCGCCACCCTGGTAGCACTTTTCGGCGTGACTGCCACCAAACCCGTTGGCGCGGAGGCGGAAAGAGCCATCTCCGAGGAACGCTGGGCCGCGCTCACGCTGGCCTCGGCAGCCGCGGATCTGCTCGGTCCCGAACAACTCGTGGGCGTACTCGGCTGGGAAATCCCCGAAGGCATCGATCCGATCCCCACCGGAGCGCCATCCGCGCTGGCGCTGAATCTGCGGCGAGTGCTCGAATCCTATTCGCGCCCCAGGCGTTTGGACTTGCTCGCCGATCTGTGGGAGCAGGTGTGCGCCAGGCAGCTGGCAGTCCGCACAAGGCAGCTGCTGCTCGACAGCCAGGATCTGACCGTCGAGGACGAACTGCACCGGCGCTACCGACAGCACGTCGAAACGGAGTCGGCGATCGTGGTCACCGGCACCCGGAAACAGGAGCTCTCACTCCTGGACGCAATGCACTACGTCCCCGACTGGAATGGGTTCTGGCGACAGCGCCTCGAGTGGATGATCCAGGACGCCATCGCCGCGACCGTACTCCTGCGCACGGCGGTCGCGGTGCAGGAACTCGGCGTGATCGACGGCATCGCCCTCATGCGCGATCAGATCGGCACCGCCGCAAGCCTTCCCACCAAGGGCGAAATCGTCCGCGCCAGGCGCAAGGGTTTGGGCATCAGCGACCTGCCCGCCCGCCCCGTCTGCCATCTCCGCGAAATCGACGCCTGGCTCCGCCGCCACCAAGCCATGGACGCCGCCTTCGAACGCTTCGTCCGAGCCCGCACCGCCCACGCGCTCGCCTACGGACTGGTCGTCGACAACGCCTTCAACACGCTCGTCTGCTCCCGGATCGACGTAGCCGCCCTGCCCGAGAAATGGGACTCCGAATCCCTGCGCAGCTGGCGATATGCCTTCGGCACTACCGACACTCGGCAACCCGCCGACTGGTGGCAGATCCCGCTGGTACGCAACCGCCAGGTGGACAGCCTCGCCGCCCGCCTCGCCGCGTGGGCCGACTCGGATGTGCCGGAGGCGGAGCGGGGTGAGCGGCCGTGTGAACTGGGGGCGGATCTGCTCTGGTACGGCGATCTGGCGGATGCGATCGTGCGGATGCGCGGGCACGCGCGGGCGGAGGTCGGATGGGGGTATCTCGGTCCACACTTCGAGGCGAATCCGGCGGTGCCGCAGCCTGATCCGCTGACGCCGCGGCCGGAGTCCATTCCGCTCGCGGTGGCCGGGGCGGCGCAGTTGGTGTCGCTCGGTGCGATCGCGCCCGCGCGCTGCCGGGAGTGGACCCGCCTGTGTGCCGGTTTGATGACCAGCGGGTCGGTGGCGGCGGCGTTGAGCAATGAATTCGAGGTGGCGGAGACCGTTCTCGTGCATGACGGGAGCACGTTGCCGGGGACGACCGCGCGGATTCAGATCGCGCGCAATGCCGCCCGGCTCGCGGAATGGTCGGACTATATGGGCAATTGCATTGCCGGGCCGTGGTATCAGGATCAGGCGGTACGCGGGCTGAGCATTCTGGTGGCGCTGCGCGATGAGCAGGACACCATTCAGGTCAATGCCGAGCTGCGAGCCAATCGCAGCGGCTGGCTGGTGAGCGAGATCTACGGCCGCTTCAACAGCGAGGCGGATCCCGCACTCGGAAGGGCCTTGCGGCGTTGGGTTCTCGGCCTGCGACGGACCGAACCCGAACCGGCCGAGGTGACGCCGGAGGCGCCGGCGCGGCCGCGGCGGGCGAAGCCGAATCCGTTCCTCGAACTCGCGCCTGTACTCCGGGAGGCGGTCCGGGTGGTCTTCGACGCCGCCCCCGAAACCCTGCGTGCCCTGACAGCCGTCGCCGGATCACCCGAGGCGGACCCGAAAGCCCTTACGGCCATGCGGCGTTCACCCGCGGCCCGCCTGAATCAGCTGTGCGCCGAGGCGCTGGACGCCGATCGCGTATCCCTGCCCGACCTGTGGTCGGCCGTCAATAACCGCCCACTCGCCACCGCCCTCGCGAACCTGGACCCCATACCGGCGGCGAAATATCCACGCCTGCAAACCTTGACCGCGGACGCTCAGCTTCCGTCGAAACGGTTGCGCGAGTTGGTGAAAGCCCCGGAACTGGCGCAGGCCCGCTCGATGGATCTGATCGCCCTGCGCCTGCGGAAAGCACTCGTGGAGATGGCCATGGCCGACGCGCCGACATTCGCGGCCGCGCTCGCCCGCCGTCCCTCGTGCGACCTCATCTGCACTTTCGCGATCGCGATCACGTCCAGCCCGGACCACTCCTATCCGGTAACCGCCATCTCCGACCCGAAATCCACCACCGTGACCGGCTTCCCGGTCACCTCCCTCGCCGATCCGGACGGCCCCTGGCAGCCTCGACTGCCCGCCGCCGCCGAATTCGGCGGCGGCATCGAGCAATTCTGGGAGCGGACCGCCGAATCCGGTGTGCTGATACCACTCTCGTGGCTCAAGGGCGGTACCTGGCAAGCCTTGTGGGCGCGAGCCTGGGCACCCGCCACGCGCTGAGACTCAGCGGGATTCGAGTTCCTTCAGCACCGCTTCGGTGCTGGCGACGAGGCCGATCCGGGGGAAGATCTTGGTGGTGGAATGCGTGTGCGAGTCCAGATCCCGATCGGCCACCGCGTCTTCGACCACGACCACGTTGTAGCCGTGCTCATGGGCGGCCCGCGCCGTGGACTCCACGCCGATGCTGGTGGAGATGCCGGTCAGGACGATTTCGGTAATACCCCGGCGGCGCAGTTGCAGATCGAGTTCGGTGCCGTAGAACGCACCCCACTGCCGCTTGGTGATGGGGATGTCGGTGGGAGCCACTTCGAGCTCGTCGACGATCTCATCCCAGCCTTCGGGGAAGTTCAGGCGTTTGGGCATGGTGTCGGTGATGCGCCCGGGAGCGGCGTCCACACCCTCGGCCGAGAAGGATACGCGCACAAGGACTACCGGCAGATTGTGCGCACGGAAGGCGGCCGCCAGGGTGGCGGAGTTGCGCACTACTTCTTCGCTGGTGTGCGGGAGGGTGGGCATGCCGACCACGCCGCGCTGCAGGTCGATGACGACCAGGGCGGTGTTCGGGTCGAGCAGGGGTGCGGACATGCGGGAATCCTTTTCCTGGAGAGCGGATGTCAGGGCTCGACGAGCCGAGCCAGCAGCGGGATGGCGGCGATCAGCGAATCCTGTTCCGCCGGGGTGAGTTTGGTGGCCAGAGCGGTGACGAGCCAGCCTTCCTTGGCGGCGTGCGCGCGACTCAGCAGCCGCCGGCTCGCCTCGGTCAGCGACATGATGACCTGACGCTGATCGGTGGGGTGCGGTGCGCGGGCCACCATGCCGTATTCCTCGAGCGCGGCGAGGGTGGTGCGCATGGATTGCGGGCGAACCTTCTCCGCGCGGGCCAGATCGGCGACCGACATGGGGCCGTCGGTGTGCAGGCGGCTGATCACCACCGCCTGCGACGGCGTGATCTCCAGATCGGCGCGTGCGGTGGCGCGGAGTTGGCGGAGCAGGCGGCTGGTGACCACCCGCAGTTCGGCGGCGGCCTGTTCCAGCTCCTGCGCCGTCTTGGGCCCGCCGGGATCGCTCACCGGGCCAGCATGCGACAAGTAAGCAAAACTTGCAAGTTTTACTGTCGTTATTGCACCGAACGCCATGACCGATATCCGCCGGTACAGGGCTCCCACCTGCGGCAGAGTGATGGTGGAAGATCACAGCCACGGAGAGGATCGATCGATGACGGTGAGTACCGGGTTGCCGACCGAGCACGCCGATCGGGTCGCCGGACAACCCTGGCCCGAGCTCGCCACCGAGTTGGATGAATACGGGCACGCGCTCACCGGCCCGCTGCTGACCCCGGAGGAATGCCGCGCGCTCATCGCCCTGTACGACGACGAGCACAGGTTCCGCTCCACCATCGATATGGCCCGGCATCGCTTCGGCTCGGGCCAGTATCGGTACTTCACCCATGACCTGCCCGAGACGGTGCGCGAGTTGCGCGCGGCGCTGTACCCGAAACTGCTTCCGATTGCCCGGGATTGGGCCGTCCGCCTGCGCCGCCCCGGGACCTGGCCCGCGAACCTGGAGGACTGGATCGCGCAGTGTCATGCCGCCGGTCAGGCGAAATCGTCGCAGATCCTGCTCCGCTACGGCCCGGGCGATTGGAATGCGCTGCATCGGGATCTGTTCGGCGACATGATCTTTCCGCTCCAGGTCGTGATCGGGCTGGATGCCCCGGGCGTCGACTACACCGGTGGTGAATTCCTGATGGTCGAACAGCGCCCGCGCGCGCAATCCCGGGGCGCGGCCGTGGCCCTGCCGCAGGGCCACGGTCTCGTCTTCACCACCCGCGACCGCCCGATTCGCAGTGTTCGCGGCTGGTCCGCAGCCCCTATGCGGCACGGGGTGAGCACGGTTCGCTCGGGCAGCAGGCATACCCTCGGCCTCGTCTTCCATGACGCCTGATCCACTACGGGGTGACGCGTGACCCGCACTGGGAACAACCGGCTCGGCACGGGTGCAATACACTCCGTTAATCCCTATTTCATGCTCCGGTCGATATTGCCGGGGGTGCGCGAAATACGCGGTTCGGCAATTGAATCCGACTGGTCGGATCACAATCGACACAACCCTGTGGCTCCCGTACCATCGCCCTACCGGGAGCAGAGCCGGTGAAACGGGGGCATGGGTGTGAGGAGTCGGTTACCGGCTGCCGTCCGCAATGGTGCGGAGTGGGTGCGGCGTTTCGCGCGAACAGCGCCGGGCGTACTGAGCGCGGTGGTCATCGGACTCGTGGCACTGAGTCTGATTTCCGGCATCGTGTGCGCGAATCAGCTCAGCGAGAAGCGAACTCGGCGCGATACCGTGCTCACGCACTCCGAACCGCTCGCCAATGCGGCGCAACGGCTCTATGTCGCGCTCTCCGCCGCCGATGCCACGGCATCCTCGGCCTTCCTGTCCGGTAATACCGAAACCCCGGAGGTACGAACGCGATACCGGCAGTCGCTCGCCGACGCGGCGGCCGCGCTGGCCGAGGCCACCACCGGCGCCTCCGATAAGCAGACCCGGGAAATCGTGGCGAGTATTTCCGCCGAACTGCCCACCTATACCGGGCTGGTCGAGTCGGCGCGCGCCAATAACCGGCAGAACCTCCCCGTCGGCTCGGCGTATCTGAAGCAGGCGTCCTCGCTGATGCGCGATTCGGTGCTGCCCAATGCCGAACGGCTGGAACACAATCGACTCGCGGCGCTGCGCGCGGATCAGCGCGATATCTCGACCCTGCCGATCCTGAGCGTGATCATGCTGCTGGTGCTGCTGGCCGCGCTCGCGGCGGCCTCGGTGGTGCTGTTGCGGATCACCAATCGCCGCGTCAATCTCGGCCTCGCGACGGCGGCGGGCGCGGAGGTGCTGGCGCTGCTGTGGATAGCGGTCGCCTCGATAGCCGCCACCGGCGTCATCGACACCGGATCGGGCGGTGCCACCAACCGCTTCGAAACCCTTGCGCGGGTGCGGTTTCTGGCCCAGCAGGCGCGCACCGAGGAAACCCTGCAATTGGTCACCCGCGGCGATATCGAGGACAGCGAGGGTCGATTCGGCTCACTGGTCAACGAATTGCGGGATCGGCTGGCGACCGTCGCGGCACCGGACGCCAAGGCCACCGTCGCGTTCTCGGGCTGGCTCGACGGGCATACGGTTCAGGTCAACGCGTACAAGGGCAATGACTACAACGGCGCGGTGCGCCAATCCACCGACCTCGCGCCGACCGGATCGGCGGCGCGCTTCACGACCCTGGACAACGCGCTGCGCGAGGAACTCGACGCCACCCGCCAGGACGTCCGCGATGGCGTGGACGGCGCGGGCGACGCGTTCATTCTGAGCCAGTACGGCACGCTGCTGCTGTTGCTGGCGGCGGCGGTGGTCACGGCGGGCGGCGTGTGGCCGCGAATGAAGGAGTTCCTGTGAGCGCGCGCCTGCGAATGCTGTTGCTGGCCACCGTGGCCGTGCTCGCCGCCGCGTGCGGGCAGACCCCGGATTCGGATCCGATGAGCCTGTCCGCGCAGGACGCGCTGCCGTCCGGGGCGAAGCCGGTCACCAGCGTGCCGGATCTGATCGGCAAGGGTTGCGGTGATCCGGTGGCGAGCCTGCGGCCGGGTGCGCAGCCGAGTCCGGGAAATATGCCCGCGGGCAGTGCGATGGCGGAGATCGTCAAGAATGGCAAGCTGCGAGTCGGGGTGGATCAGAACTCGTTCATGTTCGGCTTCCGTAATCCCGGCTCCGGCAAGATCGAGGGTTTCGACATCGATATCGCCCGGGAGATCGCCCGCGATATCTTCGGCGATCCGGATCGGATCGAACTGCGGCCCATCGTTTCCGCACAGCGTATTTCGGCGTTGCGGAACGGCCAGGTCGACATTGTGGTGCAGACCCTCTCACCGACCTGCGTTCGCCGCCAGGACATCGAATTCTCGACCAGTTATTTCGAATCGACCCAGCGGCTGCTGGTCGCGAAGAACTCCGGAATCCACTCCACCGCCGATCTGGCGGGTAAAAAAGTATGCGGGGTCAACGGCACGATTACGCTCGCACCCGTCCTCGCACTGCCGCAGCGGCCTACCGTTATCTCTATGAACAATTGGCTGGACTGCCTCACCGCGCTACAGCAGGCGCAGGTCGATGCCGCCAGCACCGATATCCCGATTCTCTACGGTCTGCAACAGCAGGATCCGAATCTCGAGGTGGTCGGCGAATCGATGGCGGTGGACACCTATGCCGTCGGTATCGGAAAGGACAAGCCCGATCTGGTGCGCTTCGTGAACGGCGTCCTGGAAAGGGTCCGCGGCGACGGCTCCTGGCAGCGGTTCTACAACGATCGGCTGACGGTTCTCGGTCCCACGCCCGCACCACCCGCACCCCGGTATATCGGGTGAGCGGCCATGCCCGAGCAGCCTTTCATTCTCTCGGTCGCGGAGATCGACCGCGATCTCGCCGAGCGGGAACGCGAAATCGACGCCATCGCCGCGACGCTGGTCGAACTGGATAGGCATCCCGGGCTGATCCTGTTGCGCCGATTCCCGCCGGCCGGGGTCACCGAAGCCCGCTGGTCGCCCGCGCGCGATGCCATGGATCTGCTCTGGGAGGACTTCGGACGTTTGCGCACCCTGCTCGAACAGGCGCATATGGTGCGGGTGCGGCGGCGACTGGAGGCGCTCGATCGCGAGGAGCTGACCGTACTGCTGCGCGGACAGCCGATGGAGGTGGCGCGCACCGCGATTCCGCTCGCGCAGCGGTCGTTGATCGGTCCCGGCGAGGTGATCGTGCGGGTCGGTTTCGCGGAATTGGTGGCGCGTATGCGGGAGAGCTTCCCGCGCATAGTCGAGGTGCTCGATGCCGTGGACGCGGTGAACGGCCGCATCGTGTCCGAGATCGCGCCGCTGCGTGCCGAACTCGATCGAATCGGCACCGGTCTGCCCGAATTGCGGGCGCTGGCCACCGATCTCGATGAGTTCTCCGCGCGCGCCGCCGCCGATCCACTGGCCGTCTCGGCCGCCGAATTGGACCGCCGCACAGTCGAATTCGGGGCGCGCATGCGCGATGCCGCGACGCTGCGTGGGGAATTGGCCGCCATCGCCGCCGATTGGGACGCCGCGGTCGCCCGCACCCGCACCCAGGTGGAGACGCTGCGCAAAACCTATGAGCGCACGCATTTGGCGCGAATCGCGGTGGAGCGCACCATTCTCACCGGCACACTGCCCGAGCACGCCGATGACAGCGCGGTCTACGGCTCCGAACTCACCGCCGTGGACGCGACGCCCGCCGATCCCTCGGCGCTGTGGGATCTGCATCGCCGCGTGACCGCCGCCGTAGCGGCGGCATCCGAGGCCGAACACCTGGTCCAGGGCTTACTGGACCGTCGCGCCGAATTGCGCGGCCGCCTGTCCGCCTACCGCGCCAAAGCGGCGCGCCTGGGCGTGAGCGAAGATCGAGAAGTACTGGCCTCCAGCCGCATAGCCGCGGGCCTGCTCACCCGCAAACCCTGCGACCTGGCCGCGGTCACCCGCGCCATCACCGACTACCGGCAGCTCATCGCCCAGAAAACGGGGAGACGATCGTGACCTGCACCGAACCGGGCTGCACCGGAACCATAGAAGACGGCTACTGCACCGTCTGCGGCACCGCCCCCTCGGCCGCCGCGACGGTGGTGTCCGAGGCTCAGTCCGCCCCCACGCATTGCGCCGAACCCGGTTGCGGCGGAGCGATTTCCGATGGGTACTGCGAGGTGTGCGGGACCGCGCCGTCACCGCATACGGTGGCGGCCGGGCCGAGCGGGGTGAGCCAGCCGACCAGCCGTGCGAGCAGTATCACCGGGGTCACCAGCGGTGGCACGCGATCCTCCATCCGCACCGGGCGGTCCGGGTCGTCCGGGGCCACGCGCGGGCGGTTGGGCGCGGGGATGGTGCAGGTGCCGCCGGTGGAGCCGATCGATCCGGCGGCGGCGGTGATGGCGGATCCGGTGGTGCCGGAGAGTCAGCGGTACTGCGGTAAGTGCGATCGGCCGGTGGGGCGCAGTCGCGGCGATGTGCCGGGGCGGAGCGAGGGGTTCTGCGGGCACTGCCGGACGCGGTTCTCGTTCACGCCCAAGCTGGTTCGCGGGCAGGTGGTCGGCGGCCAGTACGAGGTGCTCGGGGCGCTGGCGCACGGCGGGCTGGGGTGGATCTACCTGGCGCTCGATCACAAGGTGAACGGGCGGCCGGTGGTGCTCAAGGGCCTGCTCAATACCGGCGACGCCGATGCCATGCGGGCGGCGGTGGCCGAGCGGCGCTTCCTGGCGCAGGTCGATCATCCGAATATCGTGCGCATCTACAACTTCGCCGAGGATATCGGTCCGGATGGCGAGCCGGTCGGCTATATCGTCATGGAGTATGTCGGCGGCACCTCGCTCAAACAGTTGCTGCGCAAGCGGCGCGACGCCGACGGTGTGTGGCTGCCGCCCGCCCAGGCCATCGCCTACATCCTCGAGGCGCTGCCCGCGCTCGGCTATCTGCATTCGCGCGGCCTGGCCTACTGTGATTTCAAGCCGGACAATGTGATGCAGACCGAGGAGCAGCTCAAACTCATCGATCTGGGCGCGGTCATCGCCATGAACGATGAGCACAGCGCCATCTACGGCACGCCCGGCTATCAGGCCCCGGAGATCGCCGAGACCGGTCCCACCGTCGCCTCGGAGGTCTACACGGTCGGCCGCACCCTGGCGGTGCTACTGCTCAAGGTCCCGCACGAGAACGGCCGCCTGGGCCCGCTGCCCGGTCCAGATACCGAACCGGTGCTGGCCGCCAATCCGTCGCTGTGCCGATTCCTGCTGCGCGCAACGCATATCGATCCGATGGAGCGTTTCAGCGGTGCCGAGGAGATGTCCGATCAGCTCACCGGCGTGCTGCGCGAGGTGCTCGCCGCCGAGGACGGCCGGGCCCGGCCCGGTCTGTCCACCCGCTTCGGCCCGCCGCGCGCGGTCTTCGGCGTCGGCGACACCCTCCCGGATGATCCGCTGAAAATCGTTGCGGCACTTCCGGTCCCGCTGGTGGACCCGAACGACACCGGCGCCCCGCTACTGGCGACGCTCGGCGCGGGCACGGCGGCGGAATTGGAACGCGAACTCACCGCGGGCCTGCGCGCGGTGGTGACCGGTAAGGAGGAGTCGGCGGAGATCCCGCTGCGCCTGATTCGCGCCGCGTTGGAATCCGGTGACGCCGCCGACGCGCTGCGCCGTATCGAGGACGCCGATCCGGCCCTGGGCGGCGATTGGCGACTGAGCTGGTTCGGCGCGCAAGCCGCACTGCTGCAACGGGATTGGCCCGCCGCGGCGGCCGAATTCGATGCCCTCTACACCGCGCTGCCGGGTGAGCCCGCACCGAAGCTGGCCCTCGCGGTCACCGCGGAACTGTTGGCGCGCAATGGATCCCTGCCCGATCCCGAGCCCGCGCTGCGCAATGCCACCTCCTATTACGAGGCCGTCTGGCGCACCGATCACTCCTACACCAGCGCCGCGTTCGGCCTGGCCAGACTGCGTCGTTCGGCTCACGATCGGGACGGCGCGGTGGCCGTACTGGATCAGGTCGACCCCGCCTCGGCGGTGTACACCGAAGCCGGTGTGGCGGCTGTGGATACGCTGCTCAGTGTGGAACGCCAGGGCGAGCTCACCGAACACCTGCTGCGCGATGCCGGCAGCCGGATCGAAAAGCTCGGACTGGATTCCAAACGCCGGGCCGCCCAGGCCCGGCTACGCGTCCTCGATGCCGCGCTGTATTGGCTGCGCCTGGGACGCGTACCCACCGATCACGCCCCGCTGCTGGGCGTGACACTCGACTTACAGGGGGTGCGTACCGGTTTGGAACGCTGCTATCGCGATCTCGCGCATGAAACCGACGATATGTGGGAACGTATCGCCCTGGTGGAACAGGCCAATTCCGTTCGCCCCAGGACCACGCTGTGACCGCCCGCTGCCCCGCCTGCGGCACCTTCGCGGCGGAGAGCGACCGGTTCTGTGAGGAGTGCGGCCGCCAGCTCGGCGTGCAGCGCATCGCGTTGCCGCCCACCGCCGCGCCCGCGGTGGCCAGTGACAACACCCGCCCGACCAGTCTGGCGCGCCCCGCCACCGGCACCGTCGCGCGCTACACCGGCACCACGCTGTCCTACGATTCGGAGACCTCTCCGGCCTGCGACGGCTGCGGCGGAACGCATTTCGACGGTGACGGCTTCTGCGTGGTGTGCGGGCAGCGCGCTCGCGAACACGATCGCTTCGAGGCCGATCTGGGCGCCACGGTGCTGATCACCGATCGCGGAAACGTGCACGCGCACAATGAGGACGCGATCGCCGCGGCGGTCCTTGAGAGTGCCAATCCCGGCACCCCGCCAGCCCTGGTGCTCTCGGTCTGCGATGGCGTATCCACTTCGGAGGATCCGCAGGCGGCCTCGGGCACCGCGGTGCGCACCGGCGTCGATTCCACGCTGACCGCGCTGGCCGCCGCCCGTCCCGCCGAGGAAGCGATCATGGTCGGGCTGGCCGCGGCCGCGCAGGCGGTGCGCGATATCGGCACCCCGGACGGCCGCTCCCCCTCGTGCACGTATGTGGGCGCGATCGTGCAGTTCGACGATGCGGGCGGCGCGCGCCTGACCGTCGCCAATGTCGGTGACAGCCGGGCGTATTGGCTGGCGGCCGAGAATGGTTCGCAACGCCTCACCGTCGATGATTCGCTCGCCCAGGCCATGGTGGAGACCGGCGCCATGGACGAGGAAGCCGCCATGGACACCCCGCACGCGCATGTGCTGACCCGCTGGCTCGGCGCGGACAGCGAAAAGCAGTCCTGGTCCGACAATTGCGTGCAGACCCTGCATGTGCGCGCACCCGGCGTACTGCTCATCTGCTCCGACGGGCTCTGGAATTATCTGCCCGAGGCCGCCGGTCTGGCCCAGCTCGCGCTGGCGTCCGCACCGCTGGAGGCGGCCCGCGCGCTGGTCGACTACGCCCTGGCCGCGGGCGGCAAGGACAACATCACCGTGGCGCTGGTACCCGTTCCGTTCTCCGAGCTAATAGGAGAAGCACTGTGAGTTCCCCTGCTATCAAGGGTATTTCGGTAGCCGTCGATCAGAATCCGTACCTGGCCGAGGGTGTGCGCGTCCTGGACGCCGTCGTCTCGGTGGAGACCACCGACGAGTTGATGGTCGCCGCACCCGCACAGGAGCGGGTGGAGATCCTCATCATCGATTGCTCGGGTTCGATGGGCAATGGCGATAAGTTCGGCGGCGCCCGGAACGCCACGCTGGCGGCGCTGGAGGTCATTCCCGACGGCACCCGTTTCGCCATCGTCGAGGGCACCGACAAGGCCGAGGTGGTCTACCCCCGCGATGGCGCTACGGCGCTGGCGGACAAGCGATCCCGGCAGGATGCCCGGCGCGCGCTGGATAAATTGCGCCCACACGGCGGCACCGCCATGGGCACCTGGCTGGGCTTGTCCCGGATGATCGCGCAGCGGCATCCGGGCGCGATGGTGCACGCCATTCTGCTCACCGACGGCAAGAACGAACATGAGCGGCCCGAACAGCTCGCGGCCGAGATCAGCGCCTCACAGGGCCTGTTCAGCTGTGACTGCCGCGGTGTCGGAACCGATTGGGAGCCCAACGAATTGCGGGCGATAGCGTCCGCGCTGCACGGCACCGTCGATATCGTGAAGACCCCCGATCTGCTAGCCGCCGATTTCGCCGAGATGATGCAGACCTCGCTCGCCAAGGTGATTCCCGAACTCACCCTGCGGGTGTGGACACCGGTCGGCGCGACGGTGCGCTTCGTCAAACTGGTCGATCCGGTGATCGAGGATCTGACCGCGCGCCGCGTCGCCACCGCCGCCCAGATCGGTGAATATCCGCTGGGCGCGTGGGGTGCGGAGGAGCGCGGCTATCACGTGCAGATCGAGGTGGAGGCCGCACCACCGGGACGCGAAAAACTCGCCGCCCGAATCAGTGTGGTGTCCGGGGACGAGGTGCTGGGACAGGGTCTGGTGAAGGCGGTGTGGACCACCGATACCGATCTGTCGGCCCGCATCAGCCGCCGGGTCGCGCACTACACCGGACAGGCCGAACTGGCCCAGGTGGTGCAGGAGGGTCTGGCCGCGCGCAAACAGGGTGATGTGAACACCGCCACCGCGAAACTGCGGCGCGCGGTGGAACTGGCCAATGAGTCCGGAAACGAGAACACCGCGAAACTGCTGAAAGCCGTCGTCGAGGTGGATGATCGGACCGGTACGGTGCGGTTGCGCTCGCGCGTGGACGCCGCCGACGAGATGGCCCTGGACGTGCGCTCGACCAAGACCGCGCGGGTGCGCAAGGAGGCGGGCTCGTAATGGCGGTCTGCCCCGAAGGCCACACCTCGGCGTCGGCCGACTACTGCGATACCTGCGGATCGCCGATCACCGGGGCGGGAGCCGCTCCCGCACAACCCGATCCGGATGTGCAGGTCGCGCAGTGCCCCGCCTGTGGTGCGCTCATCGACGGCCGCTTCTGCGAGGACTGCGGCCACGATTCTGCGCTGCCCGCACCCCCGGCGTCGTTCGCCCAGCCCGCACCGGCGATTCCCGAAGTGACGGTGGTGAATCCTGAGGCAACGCTGCTGGCGGGCACGCTATGGGTCGCGACGGTGACCGCCGATGCCGAGCACTATCACCGCATGATCGCGCAGAAGGGTCCGGACGCGGATCGGGTCGCGTTCCCCAACTACTATCCCGCCCGGCGAATCCCGTTGCAGGGCAGCGATATTCTGATCGGCAAGCACAGCGCGTCGCAGGGGCTGCATCCGGATATCGATCTGGCCATCGCGCCCGCCGATATCGCGGTCTCGCGGTCGCACGCGATCCTGCACCTGAACGGCGATTCGCTCACCGTGACCGATTTGGGTTCCACCAACGGCACCTGCCTCAATGGCAGTGATACCCCGATCGCGGCCAAGACGCCGGTGCTGTTGCGGCCGGGCGATCGGATTCACGTGGGCGGCTGGACCACCATCACGGTGACCAGGGAAATCGGCTGAGCCGCCGCGCGAATCGGCCGAGCCACTGAGAGAATCCGGCAAATCGCCGATCTTGGTCCACTGTCCAGATTAGTCTCCCGCGCATGAGATTGACGCGCCGAGATTTCGTCCGCACCACCGTGGCCGCGCTGGCCGGAACCGCCGCCGCCGGACTGGCGACCACGGGGGCGCAGGCCGCACCGACGGGCTGGACGGGCGCGACCCAGAGCTGGATGGGCCTGCTGCCGGACAGCACGTCACTACTGCGCCTGACGATTCCGGGCACGCACGATTCGGGCTGCACGAATCCGGCCAACGGCACCGAATGGTCGCACACCCAGAGCTGGTCGATTCCCGAACAGTTCGGGCACGGCATCCGCTTCCTGGATATGCGCTGCAATGGATTGCAGGACCATATGAGCGACTCGTTCGGCATCTATCACAGCTCGGCCTATCAGGGCCTGACCTTCGACGACGTCCTGAACGACAGCCGGGATTTCCTGAACCGCAATCCCGGCGAGACGATCGTCATGCGGGTGAAGAAGGAGAACGGCACCAATAACGATGTGGGCGCGGACTTCGAGCGCATCTTCAACGGCTACCTCGATGCCAAGGGCTACCGCTCGCTGTTCTGGATCGGCAATCGGATTCCCACGCTCGGTGAGGCGCGCGGCCGGATCGTGCTGATCGCCCAGTTCGCCAATGGTCTGCCCGCACTGCAGTGGCCGGGCGGCGATAACGGGGTCTTCACCTCCGACCGCTTCTACCTCCAGGATCGCTATAAGGCCAACGGTCTCATGGGTCTGGACTCCGGATCCGGATCCGGTTCGGCCTCCGGATCTTCCGGTACCGGATCCTCCGGCGGCGATAAGTACTCCTATATCCGTGACTGCTTCGATCGGGCAGCCACGGATACGAACAACTCGCTGATGTACATCAATTTCACCAGCTACTCCGACAATGCCTGGCCCAAGGACAATGCCGCCGCCATCCTGCCCAAGGTGGAGGGCTATCTCACCCAGCACCGCGCGCAGGCGGGGCATTTCGGCATCGTCCCGATGGATTTCCCGGACCGGTATCCGAATGTGCTGAACCTATTGCTGGAGAAGAACTTTCTCTGAGTCGTCCGGTTCGGAGGTGGTCGGGGCGGGGGTCGCCGCGGCGGCCGTCTCGGCCGGTTTCCCGGTGGGCCGCAACGCGATCGCGAGGACGACCGCACCGCTCAGCGCGATGACCATGGTCCAGACGCTGCCGACGTGCATGGCGTGGATGAACGCGTCATCGGCGGCCCGAGCCAGATCCGGCCGTCCGAGCGCGCCCGCCACATGCCGGGCCTGCTCGGCCGACACCCGCGCCTGATCCCGCACTCCGGCGGGCAGATCCGTTGCCACACCGTCCATTCCGCGCCCGTATGCGATGGCCATGATGGTGCCGCCCACCGCGATGCCGAGCACGCTGCCGGTCTGGCGCACCGTATTGGTGACCGCCGAGCCCGCACCCGCCCGCTCCAGCGGCAGGGTGTTCATGAGCGCGGCGGTGAGCGAACCCATCACCATGCCGATCGAGAGCCCTTGGATTCCGGCCACCACGGCGTTCAGCACGATCGGGGTGTCGAGTCCGAAGAGGGAGGCGCTGCCCATGGCCAGCGCCGCGACGGTGAGCGCGCCGACGGTGACCGGTCGAAGTCCCCAGCGCCGCACCAGTTTCACACCGAGCGGCCCACCGATCATCACCCCGACCGCCGCCGGTGACATGATCAGGCCCGCATGTAACGGCGAGAACCCCCGTGCACCCTGTAGATAGAACGCGCCGTAGAAACCCGCGGCGGTCATGGCGAACAGCAGCAACCCCAGCGCGGCATTGCCGCCGCCGAAGATGCGCCCGGCGAGCAGTCGCGGGTCGAAACTCGGCTGCCGCAAACGCAATTCGACGATGACGAAGGCCGTCAGCAACAGCACGCCCGCGAGAGTCGGGGCCCAGACATCGATCCGCGTCCACTCCGCGAGCTGTCCCGCGCGAATCAACCCGTATGCCAGCGCGGCGAGCCCGGTGATGGACAGCAGCAGACCGGCGGGATCGAGCGGGCGCGGCACCGGAGCCCGGAAATCCGGGACGACGGTGAGGATCCCGAGCAGTGCGAGCGCCACCGCCGGGACGTTCACCAAAAACACCGAGCCCCACCAGAAATGGTCGAGCAGCAGTCCGGCCAGCAGTGGCCCGGCGGCGATGCCGACGCCCGCCGAGGCCGAGAAGATGCCGATGGCGGTGGCCCGCGCCGGACCGGTGAAGGTCCAGGTGAGGATCGCCATGGTGGCGGGCATGATGAGTGCGCTGCCCACCCCCATTCCGGCGCGGGCGGCGATCAACTGCGCCGCGTCACCGGCGTAGGCGGCCCAGATCGAGGTGGCGGCGAAGGTCGCCATCCCGATGCCGAGAATGACGCGATGGCCGAAGCGATCGCCGAGCGCACCCGCGGTGAACATGAGCGCGGCGAAGACGAGCGTGTACGAACCGGTGGCCCACTGCAATTGCGCGGGGCTCGCGCCCAGACCGCGCACGGGATCGGCGAGGGTTTCGAACACGGTGCTCAGGATGGTGTTGTCGAGCCAGATCAGAAAAGACGAGAGGACGAGAACGGCGAGTATCACTCGCTGCCGAAGCTTCGGCAGCGCCAAGGGCGTGGTCATGGCAGCCTTCGGTACATTGGTAGGAACCTGACGGTTAAAGAATGCATAATCGTCAGGAACCTGTCAATCACGGGAAGGGTGTCTGCTGTGGGTTCCTCCGGCGGCGAGGGCGGTTATCTGACCTTCATGGTCCGCAAGGTCTGGCTGACCATGCGGGCGGCAATCGGTGAGGAACTCAAGGCTTTCGGGCTTACGACCTCGCAATACGCCACGCTCATGATGACCGGATCGCATCCCGGAATGTCGGTGGCCGATATCGCCCGGGAGGTGGCGAGCACCCGGCAGGCGGCCAACGAGATGATCTCGGGCCTGGAGTCCGAGGGGCTGATCGAGCGATCACCGCATCCGACGGATCGGCGCACGCATCAGATCCACATCACCGAGGCCGGGCGCGAACGGCTGGCGGCGGCCCGGGTGGCGGTGGCGCGGCGGGAAGCCGAATTGGAAGCCGCGATGACGCCGAAACAGCGTGAGACCGTGCGGGATTGGTTCACGGGAATCAGCGAAGCCTGCCGCTGACGACCAGCATCGTCGGCACGGAAGGCGATTCAGCGAACCGAGCGGATCGGGGCGACAGCGAGCGCCCCCAGCACGGAGAGCAGGCCGCCGAACAGGAACAGCGGGGTGTAACCGCCCAGGCTCACCACGGCCGAGGCAACGAAGGGTCCGAGAATCTGCGGACCCGCGTTGGCGATATTCAGCACGCCCATATCTCGGGCGGCGTCCTCGGCCTTGGGCAGCACCATCGTGACCAGTGCGGTGTCCACGGCCATGAAACAGCCGAAGGCGACGCCGTTCACCGCGGCGAAGGCGATCATGCCGGGCCAGGTCGGGGTGAGGACGGGGATGAGCTGTGCGGCGGCCGCGAGCCCGGCGGATACGCCGACGAAGAGTTTGCGCCGGTTCAGCCGATCCGAGAGCACACCGCCCACCACGGTCGAAAGTGTCATTCCCACAGCCGAAATGGGTGTCAGGATGGCGACCGCGTCCTCGGGTTTCAGATCGCCGGGCAGGCTGATGTGATCCTGGAGAATGTAGAGCTGATAGCCGACGACGGCGAAGTAACCGAGCACCAGCAGTGCCCGGCCGATGAAGGCCCAGCGGAAATCGTGCTCGCGCAGCACACTCAGGAACGCGGCGATCTGATCCCGTAGCGGGGCAGGCTGTTTCGGCGGCATGCGCTCCTCGCGCGTACCGGCGGTGAACACCACGGCCGCCAGCGCCACCAGCGCGCCCAGTACGAGATATCCGGTGCGATAGTGGTCGGAGAATCCGGAGGCCAGCAGCACGCCGATGACCGATCCGATCGGCAGCCCGAGACCCACTGCGGCCGAAGCGATTCCGCGCCGCGCGAACGGCACCCGATCGGGCACCACCGAGGTGATGGCGGCCTGATAGATATTCATCACCGCCTGCCCGGTGCACCACCCGATCGCCACCAGCAGCACGGTGTTCACACTGCCGAGCAACCCCATAGCCGCGATCGCCGCGATACCGCCGCCGAGAATCCACGGATTGCGCCGCCCCGATCGATCCGACAGCGCACCCGCCACCGGATTGAACACCGTGGCGAAGATAGCCGCGATACCGCCCACCAACCCGAGATTGGCGACCTTGTTCGCGGGATCGATATGTTCGATCTGCAACGGCAGCAGCACACTGCCGACACCGATGTACAGCGCGTACATCGCCGCATTGCCGACGAACAGCAGCGGTAGCAAGCCCCGGGGTGTGCTTGCGGCGGAATCGTTCTCGCCGACGGTCGAGTCAGCCTCGGAGTGTGCCACGGTGAATCCCATTGCGTGAGAGACGAAGGCCCCCGCCATCGCCGGGATGACGGGGGCCGTGATCGGATCGGTCAGCTGATGTCGGCGGTGAGCGGTAGGTCCACGACCGAGGTGCCGACGTGCAGGGTGAAGGCGCCGGGTTCGACGGCCCAGCCCTTGGCGGTCCAGTGTTCGAAGGAGCGGCGGGGCAGTTCGACGGTGGCGGTGACGGTTTCACCGGCATCGGCTTCCACCGCGGCGAAGGCGGAAAGCCAGCGCACCGGGCGGTCGACGGCGCTGTCCTCGCGGGACAGGTACGCCTGCACCACCTGGCGGCCCCGCCGCGCGCCGGTATTGCGCACGGTGACGGTGGCGGTGCGACCACTCACGGAGAGGTCGGACAGTTCCCAGTTCGTGTAGCCGAGGCCGTGGCCGAATGGATAGGCCGGGGCCACGCCGGATTTCAGCCAGGCGCGGTAGCCGATGTGAATGCCCTCGTCGTACCGCAGCGAATGATCGGTGGCGTCGGGCGCGGTGTCCAGCACCGGCACATCGGCCATGACCTTGGGCCAGGTGGTGGGCAGGCGGCCACCAGGTTCGGCCGCGCCGGTGAGCACATCGGCGAGCGCGGACCCGAATTCCTGCCCGGGGAACCAGCTCAGCAGTACCGCCGCGACGTCATCGCGCCACGGCATCTCTACGGGCGCACCGGAATTCACCACCACGATGGTGCGCGGATTGACCGCCGCGACCGCCGCGACCAATTCGTCCTGGCGGCCGGGCAGGCGCAGATCCTTGCGGTCGAAGCCTTCGGATTCGATCTGCTCGGTGGTGCCGACCACCACGACGGCGACCTCGCAGGTGCGCGCCAATTCCACCGCGGCGGCGAACTCCGCATCGGCGGCGCGGCGCGGGCGGCCGACCGCGAAGGTCAGGCCCAGGGCGGGCAATCCGGCGGCGGGCACCGGTGCGAGCTCGACGAGCACCTCGAGTTCATCGCCTTCGGCCAGTTCACGAGTCACGAAGCGCTGCGGCGGATTCAGCAGCATTTCGACGGGATCGGTGCCGTCGGGCATGACGGTATCGGTGAGCACGGTCTCGCCATCGATCTCCAGGCGCAGCGCGCCCACACCGGCGAAGCCGATGCGCCACTCCCCCGCCGAATCCACGCGCAGCTTGCCGCGCAGTTCGAAAGACTTGGCGGCCATGGCATTCGGATTGCCGAACAGCATGAGGCCACCGGCGGTGCGGTGTTCGGTATCGAGAATCTTGTCGCCGTCGAGGTAGCGCAGGGACAGGCCGGGGGTGCCGGTCTCCGGGTCGGTGACCAGATCCAGGGGCACCGGGATCATGTGATCGTTGAGGTGCACGCCGGGCGTGTACTCGACCGGCAGCACGGCGGACAGCCCGTCCAGCGGCGAAGTCGTATGCCCCGGAATGACAGTCGCGCTGCCACCGCCCATGAAACGGGGCTCGGCGGCGGCCGCACCGAGCAGCGCCACCCGAGCGGGCTTGTCCAGGGGCAGCGTCCCGTCATTGGCGGCGAGCACCATGGCCTTGGCGGCGGCCGCGCGCACCAGCGCCTGCGCGGACTCATCGGTGAATACGGGCGGCTGCAACGGCGTCCCGTTCAGCGCACCCACCCGAATGGCGAAACGCAGTATGCGGCGCACCTTTTCGTCGATGGCGGCCTCGGGCACCTCACCTTTGCGCACCGCTTCGACCAGCGGCGCACCCCACAGCTCCCACGGTCCGGGCATGGCGATATCGGTGCCCTTCGCGGCACCGTCGGTGCTGCGCACGGCGGTCCAGTCCGAGACCACGACGCCGTCGAAATTCCATTCACCCTTCAAAGGCTCGTCCAGCAGCGCGTTCTCGGTCATGGTGGTGCCGTTGACCGAGTTATAGGCGTCCATGATCATCCACGCGCCCGCGCGCACCGAGCGCTCGAACGGGTACAGGTACAGCTCGCGCAGGGTGCGGTCATCGGCGATGACATCGGTGGTGAAACGTTCGGTCTCGGAGTCATTGGCCACGTAATGCTTGGGGCACGCGCTCACGCCGTGCGCCTGCACCGCGCTCACATAGGCGGCCGCGATCTCGCCGGTGAGCACCGGATCCTCGGAGAAGCATTCGAAATGCCTGCCGCCCAGGGGAGATCGGTGCAGATTGATGGTGGGTCCGAGCACCGCGTACACATTCTTGCGGCGCGCCTCGGCGGCGATGAGCGCGCCGATCTCGGCGAGCAGTTCGCGATCCCAGGTGGCGGCCAACGCGGTGCCGGACGGCAGGCTCACCGAGGGATCGCGCTCATCCCAGAGTTCCCCGCGCACCCCGGACGGGCCGTCCGAGACCGGCATCTCATCCAGGCCGATGCTCGCATCGCCCGCGAACCGGAAGACGCCCGAGCCCGATACGAGCCGGACTTTCGCCTCCAGGTCGAGCTTGGCCAGTAGGTCGTCGATCTCGCTCATGCCAGTTCCTCCCAGAAGTTCACCAGATCCGCCGATACCTGTGCGGGGACATCCTCATTGGGCACATGCCCGGAACCGCGATACACCGCGGTCCTAGCCTGCAACCGCGCGGCGAACTTCTCGTGGACGCTGGGGTCCCAGAGATCGTTCGTGTCGCCGTAGGCCACCAGCAGCGGCACCCCCGCATCGCGCAGCGCGTCCGGATCGGCGAGCGGCGGCACCTCCATGGCCTTGAGAATGCCGAGGATATTGGCCTTCTTGGTTTCCAGAATCCGGTTGTGCAGGAATTCCATTCGGGCCGGATCGATGGTCTGCCCGGCGGCGGTCATGGCGGCGCTCATCTGCTGGAAGATGGCTTCCTGCCCGGCCGTTTCGATCATTTGCGCGACCAGTTGCGGCGGCGGGAAATTGATGTCCTCGACCGACGAGGGTCCCGAGGCCAACAGGGTGAAACTGCGGAAGCGCGCGGGTGTTTCGATGACCGCGATGCGCGAGACGTAACCGCCGAAGGAATGCCCGACCAGATGTACCGGCGCGTCCGGAGAGATCTGATCGATGACCCCGTGCAGATCCGCCACGAAATCGGCCATGGCGTAACCGGAGATATCGTCCGGTCCCTCGGACTGATATTGCCCGCGCTGGTCGTAGGCGACCGCGCGATATCCGGCCTCGGCCAGCAGCGGCAGCATGAATTCGAAGTCTTCCTTCGAACCGGTGAAGCCCGGTACCAGCACGACGGTGCCGTGGTGCGGAACACCGGGCGGCGGACCCGCCTCCCATCCGGCGAGCGTGCCCGCACCGCCTCGCAGCGTGATGGTTTCGATCGGTGCCTGCGCGCCCTGACTCATCGGCTGTCCTTCCTCGCACGTCCCTGTACGGCTGACACGAGTGTGCCAGTGCGAATCCAGTTTACCGAGTAGTCACTCGGTTCCGTTATGTCTTTGTTATCTTGAGCTGTTTTTGCAGGTCCCGGCAATGCGACTACTGTCCCAGCACATGACGCCGCACCCCCAACGCCGGAGACGGGGCGACGACCGCCGCGAGCAGATCATCGATCAGGCCCTGAAGAGCTTCGCCGAGAACGGCTATCGCAACTCCTCGATCGCCGATATCGCCGAGCGCTGCGGGCTCTCCCAGCCCGGGCTGCTGCACTACTTCCCGAACAAGGCCGCACTACTGGCCGCGGTGCTGGAATATCGCGATCGACTCGATACCGATCGACTCGGCATGAACCTGCAATTGCGCGGCAAAGACGCACTGGGACAATTGGTTCGGCTCGTCGAGCACAATATGCACGTGCCCGGATTGGTGCAGCTGTTCACCGTGGTCACGAGCGAGGCGGTCACCGTCGACCATCCGGCCCGCGACTGGGTGGTCAATCGCTATCGGGTGCTCGAGACCTACCTCGCGGGCGCGCTCGACGGTGGCATCGCCGATGGCACCCTGCGCTCCGATATCGATACCGCCGCCATCGCGTGCCAGATCACGGCCATGATGGACGGTCTGCAATTGCAATGGCTGCTGGACCCGGAGCGGGTGAATATGGCCGAACTCTTCCGCGCCTATATCGACGGGCTCACCGCGCAACTCTCGGCCTGAACGCGAATGGCCTGGTGAACTAGAACACGTTATAGTTCATCTCGCTCGGCATGGGACGCCGGCATTTCCATTCGGGAAGGTGGTCGCGACGGTGCGGACCTGGGATTCTTCGGCCGATATCGTTGTCGTCGGATACGGCGGCGCGGGGGTTTCCGCGGCGCTGGCCGCACGGGAGTCCGGCGCGGACGTATTGGCCGTCGATCGGTTCATCGGGGGCGGCGCGACCGCGCTGTCCGGCGGCATCGTGTACGCGGGCGGCGGCACCTGGGTGCAGCGCGCGGCCGGGGTCAGCGATGACGTCGACAATATGCTGGCCTACCTGCGCGCCGAGGTCGGCGACGCGGTGAGCGAACAGACGCTGCGGCGGTTCTGCGAGGGTTCGGCCGCCATGATCGACTGGCTCAGCTCGCACGGGGTGCCGTTCCAGCCGTCGCTGTGCCCGTACAAGACCTCGTACCCGACCGATGACCACTACCTGTACTACTCCGGCAGTGAGAACTCCGGCGGCTTCCGGGAATTGGCGACTCCGGCGCAGCGCGGGCATCGCGCGCACGGGCGCGGCGTCTCGGGCAAGAAGCTGTTCGGCCCGCTGGCGGCATCGGCGCATAAGCACGGCGTGCGGGTGCAAACCGGTACCAGGGCAACGGGACTCGTGATCGAGGACGGCCGCGTCACCGGGATCGAGGCGATCACACTGATCGACGCACCGGTGAAGGTGCGGCGCAGGTTCGCGGCACTGGCGCGCATTTCGGCGAAACCCGTTGTGTACCACCCGGGTCTGCGCGCGGCGGTGGGCAAACTCATGGACCGCATCGAACAGCGGCACGGTGTACGGGTGCGCATTCAGGCGCGCTCGGGTGTCATTCTCACCACCGGCGGTTTCATCGCCAATGGCGAGATGGTCGGGCAGCACGCGCCGAATTACCCTTGGGCCGAAGGACTTCCGCTGGGCACGGCGGGTGACGACGGCAGCGGTATCGCCATGGCGCAGGCGGCCGGAGCGGCCACCGGCAAGATGGACGCCATTTCGACCTGGCGGTTCATCGCGCCGCCGAGCGCGTTCTTCGGCTCGATCGCGGTGGATGCCAACGGGCAGCGCATGATCGACGAATCCCGCTACGGCGCGGCCATGGGCGCGGCCATCGCCACCAGCCCGGGCAATCGGGCGTGGCTGCTGGTCGACGCGGAGCTGATGGCCGAATCGCGGCAGCAGCTCGGCGGGCAGTCGGTGTGGTTCCAGCGCATGCAGACCGAGCGGCTCATGCGGGTCGGGCACACCACCGGCCGGTCCATCGAGGAGGTGGCCGCCCGCGCCGGTATCGAACCGGCCGCGCTGCGCAAGACCGTGGACGCGCATAATCGCGCCATCGAGCAGAAGCTGCCCGATCCGATGGGCAAGCCGGCCGATATCCGGCGCCCGATCCGCACGGGACCCTATGCGCTGCTGGACATTTCGTTCAAGGCGCGGCTGACCTACCCGATGCCGATGCTCACCCTGGGCGGCCTGCTGGTGGATGAGGACACCGGCGCGGTCCGCGATCAGAACGGCGGCACTATTCCCGGCCTGTTCGCGGCGGGTCGGGCGGCGGTGGGCGTCTGTTCCAATTCGTATGTGAGCGGGCTGTCACTGGCCGATTGTGTGTTCTCCGGACGCCGTGCGGGCGCACACAGTGTGCGGGTGAGCAACGCGGCCTGACATCCGCGGGGCCCGCACCTCGATTGTCGTGCGGGCCTTCGGGATTGCCGCGTGCGGCGTCGGCATCGCCTGCGGCGTCGGGATGTTCACCCGCGGCGTCGGCATTGCCGCCGGGAGCGGTCATCGGCTATCCGGGTCGCCGGGTGGCAGTGGGAGGCCCGAATCGATGGACCAGTCCGGGATCCGGTCGACGAACTCGAGGACTTCGGCGAGATTGTCGACGGTGTCGAGCAATTGCCGTTCGGTGTGCTCACTGGTGAGGAAGAAGCGCAGGCGTTCGGTCCCGGCCGGAATCACCGGGGCCAGAATGGCTCCGGCATTGAACCCACGTTGCAGCATGGCCGCGGCGGCGTAGCCCGCCCGGACTTCGCCGGGGACGATCACCGGCACGATCGGGGTGGATTGGGAGTCGGCGAGATTCATACCGCGCTCGCGCAGCGCGGTACTGAACAGCTCGGCGTTCGACCACAGCCGGGTCAGCCGCTCGGGTTCATCGGCGAGTACATCGAGTCCGGCCAGTACCGCCGCCACATTCGAGGGTGACGGCCCGGCGGTGTACAGCGCCATCCCGGGTGCGGCGTATTTGATGGCGCGCACCAGGTCCGCGTCTCCGGCGATGAAACCGCCGGTACTGCCCATGGCCTTGGACAGACTGCCCGCCCAGATATCGACGAGATCGCCCGGCAGGCCGAAGTGTTCGCGGCTGCCCAGGCCGTTCGGTCCGAGCACGCCCAGGGCGTGTGCTTCGTCCACGAGTACGGCGCAATCGTACTGCCTTGCGACCGTCGCCAATTCGGCGATGCGACCGAGGTCGCCGTCCATGCTGTAGTGCCCCTCGATGATCACCAGGGCGCGATCGAACTGGTGCCGAGAGGCGCGCAGCAGCGCTTCCAGGGCGGCGGGATCATTGTGCCGGAAGGCGACGCGGCGGCAACCGGACCATTGCGCGCCCGCCACCAGGCTCGCGTGTGCGAGCGAATCACACACCGCCACATCGCCTTCGGTCAGCAGGAAGCCGATGACGGCGGCATTGGTGAGGAAGCCGCTGGAGGTGACCAGTGCCGCACCCGCCTGATAGATCCTGGCGAGGCGCTCCTCGAGTTCGGCGTAGAGCGGGATCTCACCGGTCACGATGCGGGTCGCGGACGCGGAGGTGCCGTAGCGCTCCGCGGCCGCGTTGGCGGCGGCGATGACGCGCGGATGCTGCGCCAGCTCCAGATAGTTGTAGGAACTGAAATTCACCAGTTCCCTGCCACCCGAACGGATCAGGGCCCCATTGGGTCCTTCCGGGGACAGGAACAGCGGATGCGGCAGGCCGGTCAGGTCGACCAGTTCCTGGATCGCCGCCTGTTTCGCCAACGCGTCGACCACACCGGGGTGGTCGGCGAACTGCTTACCCGGGCCGCGCCGGGCAGCCGGAATCACCTGCGGGCGCGGCCCGCCCAGCGCGGGTGTGCCCGCCAGCAGGCGGCGGGCGATATCGCGTTCATCGGTGGTCATGCGGGCTGCACCTCCGGCGCACCCGAGCCGACGATGATATCGGCGATGCGCGCCCCCGCCTGCGCGAGACTGAACGACCGGCCCAGCTGCATGCTGTTCATCTCGATGCCGAGCGTCTTGGTCACCAGCGCACCGAATTCCACGGCCATGAGCGAATCCAGGCCCAGTTCGGGCAGCGGGACATCCAGATCGATGGCATCGGCCGCCACCCCCATGACCTCGGCCAGCTGTTCGGCGAGCAGATAACCGACGACGGTGGCGCGCTGGGCTTCCTCGAGCGCGTTGATCTGGCCGCGCAGTTTGGCGGCCGCCGAATTGTCCTCCGACGCCGCGGCGATCAGATCGGCGACCCGCGCGGTATAGGCCAGCTGCGGTGCGGCCAGCACCACCTTGCCCCATTCGACGGGAATGATGGCGGCCTGCCGGATGCCCAATCGCAGTGCCTCGCCGAGGTATTCGGTCCCCTCATCCATATCGATGGCCTCGAATCCGGCAATGCGTAGATAGCGCTGCACATTCTCATCGGCATCGACCATGCCGCCGCCGGACATCGCGCCCCAGCCGATGCACAGCACCCGCTCACCGCGCCGGGCGAGCTGTTCGGTGAACGCCTGCAACGCCAGATTGGCCGCGGTGTACGAGTATTGGCCGATGCCGCCCATGATGGCGCTGCCCGAGGAGAACAGCACGAACATATCCAGCTCGACCTCGGCGGCGGTCAGCGCGGCGTACAGCGCTCGCGCGCCCGCCAGCTTCGGTCGGAAGACGGCCGTGAGACTGTCCCGGTCCATGGTGGTGATGCGCTGATCGTCGAGGACGCCGGCGGCGTGAATAACGCCGCGCAGCGGATGGTCCACGGTATGAACGCGATTCACCAGCGCCGCGATCGCGTCGGGATCGGTGATATCGGCGCGTTCCTCGATGACCTCGATGCCCTCGGCCCGCCAGGTCGCCAGCTGCCGCTGTGCCGCCGTGCTCGTGGCTCCCCCGCGCCCGACCAGGACCAGCCGTCGTGCGCCCCGGCCGATCAGCCATCGTCCGGTGGCCAGGCCGAACGCGCCGAAACCGCCGGTGAGCAGATAGCGGCCGTCCGGGTGGATCCGCACCTCGGCGGGTTGCGGTCGCACAGCGGGATTTTCGCCGCCCAGATGCAATGCGATGCGTCCGATTCGCGTGGAGCGCAGGGCTTCCTCGAACGCGGTCGATACCGCATCGGTGGCGTACGACTCGTACGGCAGCGGCCGATATACCCCGCTCGCCAGTTTGTCATTGACCGCCTGCACGCGACCGATCACCTCGGCTCGGCGCAGTTTGAGCATGCGATCCAGATCGAAGGAGTGGTACGAGACGTTCTTATCGAAATTGCGCAGTTCCAGTACGCCGCCGGAGTAGATATCGGCCTTGCCGATTTCCACGATCCGCCCGAATTCGGCTACGGCCCTGAAGTTCTGGTGAATGATCTCGCCCGGTGCGGTGCTGAGCACGATATCCGCGCCGCGCCCGCCGGTGAGCGCGAGCACATCCTCGACGAAATCGAGCGAGCGGGAGTCGAGCACCTCGTCCGCACCCTGCTCCAGCACGTACGCGCGGCGTTCGGCGGTGCTCGCCGCGCCGATCACCTTCGCGCCGTGCAGTTTCGCCACCTGAATGGCGCAGCTGCCGACGCCACCGGCCGCACCGTGCACCAGCACGGTCTCGCCCGCGCGCACCCGGGCCAGCTCCAGCAGCGCGTATTCGGCGGTGACCATGGAGACGGTCGAGGTGCACAGTTCCGGGCGAATGGTCTCCGCCGCCGCACCCACATGCCCGGCATCCGCGACGTGATACCGCTCGATCATGCCGGGCGAGGCCAGCCCCACCCGGTCACCGACCTGGAAACGGGTTTCGCCCGGTCCCACCCGGACCACGGTGCCCGCGCCCTCCATACCGGGCGCGGTGCCGAAATGCGTTGCCGCCAGCTCGGTCTCACCGAGTACGCCGAGCACCTTGAGCGGATCCTTGAAACCCAGCCCGATGGCCTCCATGCGCACTTCGACCTCACCCGCACCGGGTGCGCGGCGCTCCGCGCGCCGCCAGCCGAGCTGGGACAGCAGCCGGGAGCGTGGAATGTCGAGCGCGAAATTGGCTTCGGAATCGGTCAGCGGTGCGGCGTGATCGAGTGCGCCGAGCCGATCCGGCAGCGCCCGGGTGACGACGGTGGACCATCGCAATCCATTGCGCAGGAACACTTCATCGCTGTAGTCGCCCGAGAATGCCCCGGGCACAGCGAGTTCGGCCAGGAAATCGTCGGCGGTGGTCTCCGGATCGATATCGATGAGCCGCCAGCGCAGCGGTGGTTGCTCATTGAGCAGTACCCGGCGCGCACCGGCCAGGGCGGCGTGATCCGGATCGGGTGCGGCGAGATCCTCGGGATGGACGAAGGCGCGTTCGGTGACCAGGGTGGCGTGGATCGAACCGTCACCGGTGAGCGGCAGCGGTTCGGGATTGACGGAATCGGTGAAGCTTTCCAGCACCAGTGCGGCCCGGCTGAGCAGCCACAGCGCGTCGATATCGGCGTCCGATCCGGCGACGAAGCATACGTGAATGCGCTCCACCTCGGCGCTGTCGTGCGCGAAGCGCAGTTCCAGCAGCAGATTCTGTTCGAAATCCGGTGCGCTGGAATCGATCAGGGCGCTGCGCGGATGCGTACGGGTGATCTGGGCGATGCGGTTACCGGTGATCGCGCCCAGCGGGATCACCAGGGTGCGGGCGGTCGCCTCCGACGCGAGGGCCGAGCGGTCCAGGGGATCGCGCAGGGTCCACTGTTCCTCGTAGTACAGCGGCTCGAGTCGCCGCGCCAGCCCGCCGCCGTACGGCACGGCCTGGAAGCGCGCTCCCGAAATCCGCAGGACCGGATTGTGTTCCAGATCGAGCACCGTGACATCCGCGCGCAGCGGGGCGGTGAGCCGGGCGAGCACCAGCACGGTATCGGGCATGGGCGCGAAACTCCGCACGGCATCCGCGCCGATCGGAATGACCGCGCCGTCGTGCCGGGGGCCGCCCGCATCGCCGAGTGAGACGATCTGCCAGGCCGCGTCCAGGACGCAGGGATGGGCGAGGTGCCCGGACTCGAGGGCGGCGGTGGCGTCGATGCGGGCCAGTACGGTGTCGCCGCGCGTCCACGCCCACCGGACCAACTGGAAGGCCGGACCGTGTACGACACCGGTCGCGGACAGATCCGCGTACAGGTCGGCCGGATCGATCTCGGTCATCGAATCGGTCTCGGGGACTTCGACTTTGCCGGGTTCGAACGCACCGGCGACCAGGCGTCCGGTGGCGTGCACGGTCCAGTCCGAACCGGTGGCGGTGCGTGAGCGGATGGTGAATCGCCGCGTGGATTCCTCGACCGTCACTTCCATGACGGGGATATCGCTGTCCGCGATCACCAGCGGGGCGATGAAGCGGACCTCCTCGACGGCCGGGATGCCCTGGTCGGATTCGGCGGCGGCGGCGCTCAGCGCGGCATCGAGATAGGCGGCGCCGGGCAGGATACGAACCCCGTCGACCACGTGATCGTCGAGCCACGGCAACGCACTGGCCGCGAGTTCGAGGGTCCAGCGGCGCTCGGTCTCCAGATCCGGATCGCCGAGCATGGTGTACAGCCCCGGGGTGCCGTAGCGCTGCTGGGCGAATACCGGCAGATCCGAACGCAACCGGACGCGCTGCCAGGGATAGCGCGGCAGGTCCAGATGCGCGGTCGGGGCCGGGAAGAGGGCGTCGATATCGAGTGCGCCCGCCGCGTACAAACCGGCGGTGAGGGCCCGCATGCTCAGGCCGTCGGATTGCTTGCGATGCAGGGTCGCGACGGTGACGCCCTTATCGCCTGTGTTCAAAAGGATTTCGCGAATGTTCGCACCCAGCACCGGATGCGGGCCGACCTCGATGAAGACCCGTCCGCCATCGGCGATGATCGCGCGGGTGGCGTCGGCGAAGCGCACCGCCGCGCGCACATTGGCGCACCAGTACTCCGCGTCCCAGCGGTCCGTGGCGACCCGTTCGCCGGTCACGGTGGAGTACAGCGGAATCACCGGCGGGCGCGGGGTCAGTCCCGCCAGCGCGGTGCGCAATTCGTCGAGAATCGGGTCCATCAGATGACTGTGGTAGGGCACTTCCACCTGTAGTCGCTTCGCGAAAATGCCCTGCGCGGTGAGTGATTCGGCAATCTCGTCGAGCCTGTCGACATCCCCGGACAGCGTGCAGGAACTGGGACTGTTGACCGCGGCGATATCGACGCGGGTATCCCCGCCCAGCAGTTCGCTCGCCTGTTCCGCCGAAATACCCACGGCGAGCATGCCGCCGCTGCCCGCGGTCCGGGCTTGCAGGCGGGCGCGATGGTAGGCGACGGTGACCGCCTCGGGCAGCGTCAGCACGCCGCAGACATAGGCGGCACTGACCTCGCCCACACTGTGCCCGACCACCGCCGAGGGCGTGATGCCCTGCGCGGCAAGGGTTTCGAACAACGCCACCTGGACGAGGAAGTTGGCGGGCTGTGCCACCTCGGTCGCGGTGACCCGGGATACCGCCTCCGGCTTGGCCAGTTCGTCGATGATTGACCAGCCCGCCACCGCGTGGAAGGTCTCGTCGATCTGATGCGCGGCGGCGGCGAATATCGGATCGGTGGCGAGCAGTTCCCGGCCCATGCCGTACCACTGCGGCCCCATACCGGTGAATACGAAGACCGGAGCGTCGCCGCCGACCACCCGGATGGCTTCGCGACCCTGTCCGGACGCGAAATCACGTAGCTCATCGAGTAATTCGTCGGCGTACTCGAACGGCATACCCAGCCGGAACTGGTGGTGATGCCGCCGGGTCCAGGCGGCGGCGGCCAGTTGATCCGCATCCGCTCCCCCGGCCAGCAGATCCGCGTACGCGCCCGCGAGCTCGCGTACGGCGCGTTCACTGCGCGCGGACAGCGGCAGCACACCTCGATGGACGATCGGCTGCAACTGCCCCGGCGCGGGCCGGTATTCCTGCAGGATCGCGTGCGCGTTCGTGCCGCCGTAACCGAAACCGTTGACGGCCACCGTCATCCGGCCCTGCTCCGGGCCGAGTTCGCGAGCCTCGGATTGAATCGCGAGCCGCAGTTCGTCCAATCGCAGGTCCGGATTGGGCTCGTCATCGAGCCAGCCCTGCGGCGGCAGTGTTCGATTGCGCACCGCCAGTGCGGATTTGATCACGCTCGCGATACCCGCCGCTGCCTCGGTGTGACCGAGCGTGGCCTTGAGCGATCCGACGCCGAGCGGTTCGGCGCGACCGTCGACGGCACCGTAGGCGCGGCCGATCGCCCTGAGCTCCAAAGGATCTCCGACCGGGGTACCGGTGCCGTGCGCCTCGACATAGGTCACCGCGTGCGGTTCCACGCCCGCGCGACGGCACACCTCGCGGGCGAGCTGTTCCTGTGCGTCGGCATTGGGCACGGTGATGGCGGTGGTGCGCCCGTCCTGATTCGATCCGGTGGCCTTGACCACCGCGTATACCCGATCGCCATCGCGTTCGGCGTCCTCGAGTCGTTTGAGCAGCACCATGCCCGCACCCTCACCGCGGCCGTAACCGTCGGCGGACGCGCCGAACGATTTGCTGCGCCCGTCCTTGGCCAGGAAGCCGCCCTTGCACATGGAGATGAAGGTGCCCGGTTGCAGCATGAGATTCACCCCGCCCGCGAGCGCGGTCTCACAGTCGCCGTTTCGCAGTGCGGTACAGGCCAGGTGCAGCGCGACCAGGGAGGACGAGCATGCGGTGTCCACCGTGACGCTCGGGCCGCCGAGGTTGAGCGCGTAGGAGATTCGGTTCGACAGCATCGTGTATGACGTGCCCGCCGAGGAGTGCATATCGATATGCGGGATGGCCGCGCCGGTGAAGCCGACGGCCAGCTGATCGAGGGTGAACGCCCCGATATAGACGCCCACCTTGGATCCGGCGGCGTGCCGCGCGGCGCCGGCATCGTCCATGGCCTCCCAGGCGACCTCCAGGATCAGCCGCTGCTGCGGGTCCATGGCCGTCGCCTCGCGCGGTGAGATACCGAAGAAGTCGGGATCGAACGCCCACGGATCACCGGTCAGGAATGCGGCCCGCCGGGTATACATGCGGCCCGGGGCACGTGGATCCGGATCGTAGAAGCGGCGCACGTCCCAGCGGTCGGCGGGTATCTCGGTGATCGCGTCCTGTGTACCGATGATGAAGTCCCAGAACGATTCCGGTGAATCGATGCCACCGGCGTACCGGCAGCCGATGCCGACGATCGCGATATCCGACAAGTCAGCCCGCTCCTTAAACGCTGTGTTGATCAAACGCCGTGTCGATTTCAGTCCCGAGTGCGCAGGCTCGACGGCAGCCACATCATGACGTTGACCTCCGGCCCGGACCGCCCGAGCCGGATATGCCCGAGCCGCAGTCCGCCGAAGGCGCTGTAGAAGCCGACATTGTCGTCCTTGCACAGGCCCAGCAGCGGGACGGCGGCCTGTTCCACCTCGGTCAGGCAGAACAGCGAAAGCGCCTTGCCCACACCGGTGTTCTGGAACCACGGATCCACCCCGAGCGTGACGCCGAAGTAATGCGGCAGTCCCGGAGCGATTTTCGCGATGGTGGCGTCCATGGACAGCACGCGCGGGCCGTCGGAACCCATGGCCCACACGAACTCCGGGATCGAGGCCAGATAGCGCAGCGCGCCGAAACGGTAGTTCGCCGGCTGCCACAGCATCGCGCCGACGATCCGGCCGTCCACGGTGGCCACGTGCGCACCGCCCGCGGGCAGATACTGGTGCCGGATCATGGCGCGGGTCAGGCGCGGCTGGGATTTGGCGCGCTTGGCCGGATTGGGGAACATGTACTCCCCGAACGGATCATCGACGCTGAAAGCCCGGTCCAGCACCGCGGTCATGGCGGGGATATCCCGCTTGGTCGCGGGGCGAATGGCGATGTGCTGCAATGTTTTCGGCAAGTAGTACACCTTCGGGAGAGCGGCGGGCGGTCAATCGCGCGGGACGGCCCGCATCATGAGCGGGTGCTCCGGTGCGCCGATGAAGGACATCTGGCGGCGAATCGGACCGTCGACGGCCAGGTCGAGATCGAAGCGCTGGGCAATGGTGGCCAGCGCGAGCACCACCTCCATGGTGGCGAAACCCTGTGCCATGCAGATTCTTTTGCCCGCGCTGAAGGCGAGCGAGGCCTGCCGGTGGTCGGCGGTCATATTCTCCGGCAGATAGCGAGTCGGATCGAACTCGCTCGGCCGGTCCCAGACGCGCTCGTTGTAGTGCACGCCGTGCAGGCTCACCACCACGGTGGTTCCGGCCTTCACGTGATAGCCCGCAAGCACGTCATCGTATTTGGCGACCCGGGTGAGGCCGATGACCGGCGGATAGATGCGCATGGCCTCGAGGAAGATGGCCCGGCACCACACCAGTTTGTCGACATCGTCGGCGGTCGGGGTGCGACCGGCCAGCACGCCGTCCAACTCCTCGTGCAGTCGCGCCCGCACCTCGGGATGTTCGGCCAGCAGCTTCCACATCCAGGTCAGCGCGGTCGCGGAGGTTTCCATGCCCGCGCCGATGAAAGTCATGAGCTCGTCATGGATTTCGGCATCGCTGTAGCCGTAGCCGGTCTCCGGATCGCGCGATTCCATCAGCAGGGCCAGCAGATTGTCCTTGCGAGCGATGCGGCCGCTGCGATGATCGGCGATCAGCGAGTCGACGGCCTTCTCGATACCGCGCAGTTCCAGCATGATGTGCGGGGCGGACATCCACGTCAGTGCGCGCATGGCGCGAATGGGCAGGCGCGAACCCGCTTGCCGCTCAGGGGTTTCGGTGTGCCGGACCACCCAGGTCGAGAGTTTGCGCAACGGGCGGCTCACGCCCGAGGCGAAGCCGACGCCGAAGAATTTCAGCAGGTTGGTGAGGTTGATCTGGGAGATCGGCCCGGACAGATCGGTGCCGAACATGGTGCGCGCCACCACATCCAACATGAGGCGGTTCATCTCCGCACCGATATCCACCGGCCGACCGGCCGCACTCGCGGTCGCGATGCAGTCCAGGGTATCGCGCGCGGCATCGGTCATCGGACCGGCGAACTGATCGATGGCGCTGCGCGCGAAGATGGGCCGCACCACGCGCTGATTGCGCTGGTAACGCTGCTCATCCATATCGGTGACCAGCCCCTGGCCGAAAGTCACCGCCATCATGTCGTATTCGGCACTCTTGGCGTAGTTGTCCTGATGCGCGACCAGAATATGCCGGGCCAGTTCCGGACTGCGCACCACCACGTATTTCAGCAGTGGCATGCGCGCGATGAGAATATCGTCCTGACCCGGTAATTCGGCGGCGATGTAATGCACGACGGTGCGGTCCCGCCAGCGCGGTATCAGCGCCGCGGCCAACCGCCACGACCGCCCCCACGACACTTCGGTCCGATGCCACCGAAAAGGCGCAGGCAGCCATTTCGGCGGATAAAGCTCGGTGCCGCCCCGGGCAGATGACGTCATTCGCCACCTCTCCACGCTCGAAAGTTCAACTCCCCGAATGGGTTCGGTCGGACACTACCGAACAGTAGCGACCCCCGCAGTGCCCCTGAGCTGGCGTTTAGAAAAGGTTTAGACGATGACCCCAGGTTCTCCCCCACCAAGCAACTGCTCGCTTGGCGTTGGCCTCCCGCGCGAACGTGAATTTCCCATTCCGCAACCGTTCCCAAGTGTTCCCAGCCGTGATCACGGCTTCAGATCGCCTGCGGAAGGGGTTTAGCAGTATTGCGGGAAAGGGGCGAAACGGGGAGTTCGGGCGTTGCTCGGGCTTCCCTTCTTGCTAGTGTCGATCTTGCTTTGTGATGTCCCGGGCGCTGGGTTCGACCTCGGAGAAAAGGACCATCATGGCGCGTTATCTCTATGCTCTGGGCCGGTTTGCCGCACGTCGGCGGTGGTGGGTGCTGGGGATCTGGATCGTTCTGCTGGCTGCCACCGTGACGTTGTCGATTACCGCGGGCGGCAAGCTGAATAACGATTTCACGGTGCCCGGTACCGAATCGCAGGACGTTGTCACCGTGCTCAACGAGAAGCTGCCCGCGCAGGGTGGGGCGTCGACGCAGGTGGTGTTCGCGACACACGGGACCGCGAAGGTGACCGATCCCGATGTCATGGCGGCGATCGCCGGTACCGTCAGCGCGTTCAAGGGCGTTCCGCAGGTCGCGGAGGTCATCGATCCGTACCAGGCGAAAACCATTGCGCCCGACGGGCAGGTGGCATTGAGCGGCGTGCAGTACACCGCGCAGGCCGGGCAAGTGGAGGAAAGCACGCTCGACGCGCTGCAAGCCGCGGCGCGCACGGCCGAACAGGCCGGGGTCGAGGTCGAATACGGCGGTGCGGTTTATCCCGGGCTCGAAATGACCATTCCCGAGAGCCCGGAGATCTTCGGACTGCTCGCGGCTTTCCTCATTCTGCTCATCACCTTCGGTGCGCTGGTGGCGGCCGGACTGCCCATTGTGACCGCGCTGATCGGCGTCGCCATCGGGGTCACCGGTATCACCGCGCTGGCCGCGCTGGTCGATGTGCCGACGGTGGCGACCTCACTGGCGCTCATGCTCGGACTGTCCTGCGGTATCGATTACGCGCTGTTCATCCTGTCCCGGCATCGCAATAACCTGATGCAGCGCATGCCGATCGAGGAATCCATCGGCGTCGCGCTCGGAACTGCGGGCAGCGCAGTCGTTTTCGCGGCCGTGACGGTGATCGTGGCACTGTGCGGGCTGGCGGTCGTCGGCATTCCCTTCCTGACCGTCATGGGCCTGACCGCCGCCGGGGCGGTGCTGATCGCCATGCTGGTGGCGCTCACCCTGCTGCCCGCACTGCTCGGATTCGCCGGGCATACCGTCACCCGATTCCTGCCCACCCCATTGCGGCCCGGCCATAACGAGAAGGTCGCCCGCACCGCCGCGATCGCGCCCAGGTACACCGGCGGCCACGCGTGGGGCCGGTTCGTCACCCGCTTCCGGGTGCCGCTGCTCATCGGTGGCGTCGTCCTGCTGGGCGTCGCGGCCATGCCGGTGGCGACCATGGAATTCGGCCTGCCCAGCGGCGGTTCACTGCCCACCTCCAGTACCGCGCGCCGCGCCTACGATCTCATCAGCCATTCCTTCGGCCCCGGCTACAACGGCCCGCTCATCGCGGTCATCGACACCTCGCACGCGACACCCGATGCGGTGCAGACCATTGCCATGGGCATCCAGGGCGAACTCGATGTCGCCACCGTCGTGCCCGCCGCGCAGGCCAACGACACGGTGCTGCTGCAGATCATTCCGGGCAGCGGGCCGAACGATTCGGAGACCGCGTCACTGGTGCAGGCGATTCGCGATCATCGCGAATCCATCGAGCGCAATACCGGTGCGACCTTCCTGATCGGCGGTGCGACCGCCGCCAATATCGACACCTCACAGCGACTCGGTGACGCGCTGCCGCTATTCCTGGCGGTGGTGGTCGGCTTGGCCATGGTGCTGCTGACACTGGCCTTCCGGACCATTCTGGTGCCGATCACCTCGATCATCGGATTCGTCGGATCGGTGTTCGCCGCCTTGGGAATTCAGGTCGCGGTCTTCCAATGGGGCTGGGGCGCGGACCTCCTCGGCGTGGTACCGGGCGAGACACTGAGCTTCCTGCCGATCATCGTGTTGGCCATTATCTTCGGGCTCTCCAGCGACTATCAGATCTTCGTGGTGTCCCGAATCAAAGAGGAGCACACCGGCACCGGTGACGCCCGCCTGGCGGTGGAGAACGGGGTCGCGCTGTCCGCCCGCGTGGTCACCGCCGCCGCGCTCATCATGTTCGGTGTGTTCGCGGCGTTCATCACAGTGGACAATCCGATTCTCAAACCGCTCGCGTTCACGCTGGCGATCGGTGTGCTGCTGGACGCGTTCGTCGTGCGGCTGACATTGATTCCGGCGGTCATGGCGGTGATCGGCAATCGAATCTGGTACCACCCCAAATGGTTCGACCGGTATGTGCCCGACTTCGACGTCGAGGGGAATCAGCTCGTCACGACCGGGCGCTGAGCGGCGTACCAGGACAGCAGTTCCGGGTCGTCGACGGCACTGGGGTCCACGACCTTCGCCGAATCATGACCCTGGAGTAATCGTTTGAGCGGGACCTCCAGTTTCTTGCCGGTGCGGGTGTGTGGAATGCCCGGCGCGCGGTGGATTTCATCGGGTACGTGTCGCGGCGAGACCCGGGTGCGGATGGTGGCGGTGATGCGCTGCCGCAGTTCGGAAGTCAGCTCCAGATCGTCACGCAGCACCACGAACAAGGGCATCCAATAGCCGCCGTCCGCCAGTTCGATACCGAGCACCAGGGATTCCAGCACCTCCGGGAGCGCTTCGACCGCCTGGTAGATCTCGGCGCTGCCCATTCGGATGCCATTGCGGTTCAACGTGGAATCGGAGCGGCCGTGCACAGTGACGCTGCCGTGCGGGTTGACGGTGATCCAGTCACCGTGCCGCCAGACACCGGGGTAGGTGTCGAAATAGGCGTCCCGGTAGCGGGAGCCGTCCGGGTCATTCCAGAAGCGCAGCGGCATGGACGGCATAGGGGCGGTGATGACGAGCTCACCGACCTCACCAAGGATTCCGGTCCCGGATTCATCCCAAGCCTGCAGGGCCACACCCAGATACGGCGCGGAGAGCTCACCGGGCCAGACGGGGACGGTCGGCACGCCGCCCATGAAGGCGGAGACGATATCGGTGCCGCCGCTGATGGACGAGACCGGGATATCGCCGATGTGATCGCGCAGCCATAGCGAGGAGGTGGCAGGCAGGGCCGCGCCCGTGACGCCGATCTGGCGCAGCTTGCTCAGATCATTGGCGCGTGCGGGTTCCACACCCGCCTTCTCGCAGGACAGGATATATCCGGGGCTCGTCCCCAGCACAGTGGTCCCCGTGCGAGCGGCCAAGTCCCACAGGGCATCCGGCGACCCGTACGCGGGACTGCCGTCGTAGCAGACGATGGTCGCACCGGTCAGCAGTCCGGCGACCTGGAAATTCCACATCATCCAGCTGGGGCTGGTGTACCAGAAGAAGGTGTCGTCCGGTCCGATATCCGATTGCAGGGCAATGGCTTTGAGGTGCTCCAGCAGCACGCCGCCGTGGCCGTGCACGATTCCCTTCGGCTTACCGGTGGTGCCCGAGGAATAGAGCACCCAGAGCGGATGTGCGAAAGAGACGGGAACGGTGTCGATGTCCGTCGCGGACCAGCCTTCGGCGGCCGGATCGACGGTGGCATCGTTCCAGTCGAGCGTGCCCTCGACAGCATGACCGAGCCGGGCGAGCAGGATCGTGCCCCGAAGGCTGGACAGACCCGCACGGAGAGTGGCGATCTCGGCTCGTTTGTCATGCGCTCTGCCGCCGTAGCGATAGCCGTCGGCGGTGATCAGCACGGCCGGTTCGAGCTGGCCCAACCGGTCCAGGGCAGCCTGGGCGGTGTAGTCCTGGCCGCAGGCGCTCCAGACGGCTCCCAAGCTCGCGGTGGCAAGGAAGGCGATCACGGCCTCCGGGATATTGGGCAGATATCCCGCCACCCGATCGCCGGGACGGACACCCAGCTCACGCAGTGTTCGCGCCAGAACAGCTGTGCGGGAGAGCATTTCCGCCCATGACACTGCCCGGTCTGGTGTGCCCTCGCTGAGCGCGAGAATGGCGGGCCGATCGGTGCGCGCCTGACGCAGCACCCGATCGACATAGTTCAGCCGCGTGCCCGGAAACCACTCCGCTCCCGGCATTCTCGATTCGGTGAGAACCGATTCCGGACGGTCCCCGAGGTCGAAGTAATCCCACAGCGCGCCCCAGAAACCGGGGATATCGTCCACGGACCACTGCCACAGCGCGCGGTAGTCCGCGGCCGAGACGCCGCGCTCCCCCGCGAATCTCGTGAAGTCGGTAATCCGCGCGCCAGCAATGGTTTCCGCGTTCGGTATCCACTGCGGCGCGGCCTGCTCGCTCACCGTCATCGCGCGCTCCACCCGCCGTCCATGGTGTAGGTCGCCCCGGTCACCATGCGGGCGGCATCGGAGGCGAGCCACCCCACCAGCGCCGCCACCTCATCCGGCTCCACCAGTCGCTTGATGGCGTTCTCGGTCAACATGATCCGCTCCACCACCTCCTGTTCGGCAATACCGTGCGCGACCGCCTGATCGGCGATCTGGGCGTCCACCAACGGGGTTCGCACATAGCCGGGGCTGACGCAATTGCTGGTGACCCCGTGCGGTCCGCCTTCCAGTGCGGTTGCCTTGGACAGACCCTCCAGCGCGTGCTTGGCGGTGACGTACGCCGACTTGTAGGCCGAGGCCCGAATGCCGTGCACCGACGAGATATTCACGATCCGGCCGAATCCGCGTTCGTACATATGCGGCAGTGCCGCGCGCACCAGCAGGAACGGCGCTTCGACCATGAGCGCCAGCATCATTCGGAACTGCTCGGGCGGGAATTCGGTGATCGGGTGGATGCGCTGCACTCCGGCGTTGTTCACCAGAATGTCCACCTCGAGGCGCAATTCCTCGAGCGCGGTGACATCGAGCAGATCCACCTCCCAGGCGTGACCGCCGATCTCCGCGGCGACCTGTTTCGCGCCCGGGCCGTCGATATCGGCGACGATGACCGTCGCCCCCTGTCCGGCAAGCTCTTTGGCGCAGGCCGCGCCGATCCCGCTCGCACCGCCCGTGACCAGGGCGGTGCGGCCGAGTAGATCGCCTGTCATGCGGGCACCTTCCGATTGCTCTGCGCGGCCAGGCTTTCCGCGTCTGCGAGGTCGATGGCGGCCAGATCAGCGCCATTGGTCTCGCGGGCGAAGAGCACCGCGATGACGGTGACGGCGGCCGCACCGGCGAGATACCAGGCGATCGGCGTCGAGGACTTATAGGTATTGAGCAGTCGCACCGCGATGATCGGCGCGAGCGATCCGGCGACGATCGAAGTCACCTGATAGCCCAGGGAGACACCGGAATACCGCATCCGGGTGGGGAACATCTCGGCCATGATGGCGGGCTGCGCGGCATACATGAAGGCGTGGAAGACCAGGCCGATGATGATCGCGGACAGGATCACGAAGTTGTGCTTGCTGTCCATCATGGGGAAGGCGAAGAAGCCCCAGGTACTCGCCGCGAGCGCGCCGATCAGATAGATCGGGCGGCGGCCGAAACGGTCGCTGAGTCGTCCCGCGAGCGGGATCACCGCGAAATGTACCGCGTGCGCGGCCAACAGCCACCACAGGATGACCTTGGTGTTGGCCCCGACGTGCACCTTCAGATAGGTGATGCTGAACGTGACCACGAGGTAGTACAGGATGTTCTCGCCGAAGCGCAGGCCCATGGCGGTGAAAACCCCACGCGGATAACGCTTGAGCACCTCGACCGCGCTGAACGAGGCCGCCTTCTCCTGTTCGGCCACCTGCTGCGCGGCCAGGAAGATGGGCGCGTCGGTGATCTTGGTGCGTACGTAGTAGCCGATCAGCACCACCACCGCGGACAGCCAGAACGCCACTCGCCAGCCCCAGGACAGGAACGAGGCATCGGACAGGCTCGAGGTCAGGATCAGCAGTACGACCGTCGCGAGCATATTGCCGACCGGCACCGCCGCCTGCGGCCAGGACGCCCAGAACGCGCGGCTCTTGCTCGGACTGTGTTCCGCGACAAGCAGAACCGCGCCGCCCCACTCGCCGCCGACCGCGAAGCCCTGCAGGAAGCGCAGCACCACCAGCAGCGCCGGGGCCAGATAGCCGACCTGCGCGTAGGTGGGCAGACAGCCCATCAGGAAGGTCGTCGCGCCAACCAGCAGCAGGCTCAACTGCAGTAGCTTCTTGCGGCCGTACTTATCGCCGAAGTGCCCGAACACGATTCCGCCGAGCGGGCGCGCCGCGAAGCCCACCGCGTAGGTGATGAACGCCGCCAGAATCGCGTCCAGATCGCTGGTGCCCTTGGCGAAGAACACCTTGTTGAAGACCAGCGTCGCCGCCGTGCCGTAGAGGAAGAATTCGTACCACTCGACGACGGTGCCCGCCATCGAGGCGGCCACCACCCGCCGGAGCCCCGCCAGCGCTGTGCGCGGCTCCGTATCCCGGACGCTCATCGTGCAACTCCTTCACGATCGGGCCGCATCCCCTCATCTGTGACGCGGCCCACAAACCAATCGAGTACTGAGTATTCGTGCACACGTGAGCGGGCGGCAATGGCCAAGTTCGCAACCGGTATCTGCGAAAATGCACATATGAGCGTGACCCCCGCCACTGCCCGGCCCAATCCGGATGACCTGCTGGTTCTGCTGGCGGTGGGCCGCACCGGCCGCTACGTTTCGGCGGCCGATGAGCTGGGGCTGAACCACACCACCATCTCGCGGCGCATCGCCGCACTCGAACACGCGCTCGGCGGACGCGTCCTGATGCGCGGCGCGAGCGGATGGGAATTGACCGATCTGGGCCGAGAAGCCTTGGCGGCGGCCGAAACCGTGGAAGCCGCGGTTCGCTCGCTGGCCTCGGGAGCGGGCGGTGCGCGCGTTCTGGAAGGCGTGGTCCGCATGTCCGCGACCGATGGCTTCAGCGCCTACCTGGCCGCCCCCGCCATCGCGCGCGTGCAGCGTGACCACCCCAAGGTGACGGTCGAGATCATCACCGCCACCCGCCGCGCCTCCCTGCAACGCTCCAGCCTCGATATCGAAGTCGTCGTCGGCAAACCCCAGGTGCGCCGCGCCGAGGCCATCCCCCTGGGCGACTACACCCTCGCCCTTTATGCCTCCGAGTCCTACCTCGCCACCCACGACTCGCCCGCCTCGGTCGCGGACCTGTCCCGCCACCCCCTCGTCTATTTCATCGACTCCATGCTCCAGGTCGACGATCTCGATCTGGCTCCCATGCTCTTCGCCCCCACCATGCGCGAATCCATCTCCTCCACCAACGTTTTCGTCCACGTCGAAGCCACCCGAGCCGCCGCGGGCATCGGACTACTCCCCTGCTTCATGGCCGACCGCCACCCCGACCTCATCCGAGTCCTCCCCGACGAGGTGGCCGTCCGCCTCACCTACTGGCTCGTCACCCGAGCCGAAACCCTCCGCCGCCCCGAAGTGGCCGCCATCGTCCGCGCCCTGCGCACCCAGGTCCTGGCCGACCGCGAAGCCCTGCTCGGCGGGCATCCGGGAGCCGATGAGCAACTCGACTGAATTTGCCCTCTCGCCCGGCGCGCCGGTAGGTTCCTGGACGCTGAAAGAAGGGTGGGGACATGGCAATTCGCCGTTTGCTCGACAACACATATCGCACGGCTGTCATCGGGGCGGTGCAACTGGCCGTCGTCGCCGGAGCCGCTGCCGTCACCGCGCACGCGGACACCGGTCAATTGACGACGTGGTGCAATCTGCAACTGGGTCAGACCAAGGACGAGGTCCTGGCCGCGATGGGAACCCCGAACGGCAATCGCGCGGATTCGGTCGCGGAATTGTGGACCGACATGGATCCGAATTCGACCAGCGTCGAATGGGATACCTCCGGTGCGATCCTGCTGGCGGGATTCAACCGGCATGACAGCACCGTGCATCTGCTGGCGTACGACGCCAAATACGGCGTGGGTCCGATCGGCGCGAAGGGCATCAGCTGCGAACCCTTCCGCAACGACAACTCCTGACCTTCGGGAGGGCAATGGGTTCGGCGCGTCTCGCCTGGCCGACCGAGGTCGGCTAGGCGAGGGACCGGGCGGTTCCGGAGGCCGCGGAGTGCTCGATCGCGGCGAGTAGCCGGTGGTGGCGCAGGGCGGTGCCGAAGTTCGGATACGGTTGCCGCTCTTCGGCTATGGCCAGGGCGACCTCTCGGTAGAGGGCCGCGATATTGGCCGGTGGGCCGGACTCGATGGCCGGCGGAGCGGTGCGATAGGTGTCCGGGACGGCCATGCGTTCGTCTCCGATGCGGATATCCCAGTCGCCCCAGTGAATGAAGGTGCCCGGATCGGCGGGGGTGGCGATCAACGTCGCTTCGCTGCCTACGAGTTCGAGGCGGAACCCACCCTGGGCGTCGCCGTTGCCGCCGTGCACGGCGATGGAGGCGGTGCCGCCGTTCGCCAGAAGTCCGTGCAGCAGAACGTGACTGGGCGTGCTGTTGGGTGCCGTGCGTTGCGTTCCGGTGATCAGCACATGGTCATGGGTGCGCGGTAGACGCGCGGAGACCTCGGTCAGTGGACCCGCGACTCGTTCGAGTCCGGCCAGGAAATGACCGGCCATGATGGTCAGGATGGTGGTGCCCTGCGCCGGATCGAGAGCGAATTCCAGGTCCGGCCAGATACGATTGCCGCCGAAAGGCGCTCCCGCAGCGGTCAATACGACCGATTCGAGCGTGCCGATGCGGTCGGCGGCCACCAGGTCCGCGACGAAGCGGGCGCTCGGGGAGTGATGACCCTGCAGAACGACGGCGTGGATGACACCGGCTTCGGTTGCGACCGCGGTCAACTCGGCCGCTTCTTCGGCATCGACGCCCAGCGGCCATTCGGACACAACATGTTTCCCCGCATCGAGTGCCGCGCGGATCTCGGCGGCATGGCCGGCGGCCTTCACCGACACCACGACCAGATCGACCTCCGGGTGCGTGACGAGTTCACCCGCATTCGAAAAAGCTTGCCGCACAACGCGAGCGGCCGCGAACCTGTCCGCGCTGGCCTGTTTGGTGGTCGCGACCGCCGTCACCTCGAACTCCTCGAGCGCCGCCAGCGCGGGCAGGTGGGAACTGTCCGCCCAGCCGCTGGCCCCGACCACTCCAACTCGAATCATCTACGCACGACCCGGTTACCCTCGCCGCCCTGATCCACACCATCTCCGACGGCATTGCGGTCCAGGCCGCCGCCGGGCGCTCGCGCGCCGAATTGCGCAGAATCGCAGACTCGGCGCTCCACGACATCCTGGACCACAGCGCCTGAATCTATTTGCACCGGTGCATGACTCAGCGTCGGCACGTCAAGCCTGCGCGGCGTGGGTCACTCCTCCGGGCCGAGTTCGACGACGGTACCGGGGTGGGCGAGGGAGGCGACGGTAATGCGGCCACCCTTCGCCTGGTCGATGAGCTGACCCTGCCAGGCGACGAGGCAGGAAGCGGCCTCGCTGTTGTAGGCGCGGTCCAGGATCGGGGCCAGGGTTCGGGCGAGGTCACCCTCGGCCGCGATGAGCTGGGCGCGGTAGGGGCCGTAGTAGGGCAGGATCGCCTGTAGCACAACCGCTTCCACAGCCTGCACCTGCGCGATGACGGGATCGATGAGCGGCTGGTTCTGCGTGATGATTGGTGCGATCTCTGCCAGGACCGGCCCCGCCAGGCGCAGGATCGGCTGGTAAACCGAGCCCAGCGCGAAAGCCTCAGAGGAGAACGGGCCCGCCAACGGCGCGAGGCCGATAAGGGACGCGAGACCGCCCTGCTGCTTCGGTGCGGGCCAACCAATCGGGCAGGCGGGCTGGGAGTCGACCGGCGCGGCGGCGAACGGGTTATCCGCGGCGAGGGGCACCGAACCGTTCGGAGAAGTACCGGGACTCAACGGCACGGAACCGTTCGGAGCGGTACCCGGGCTCAACGGCACCGACGCGTTCGGGGAAGCGCCGGGGCTCAACGGAACTGCCGCGCTCGGAGCGCCGCCCTGTCCCAGCGGCACGGCGGCACTCGGGGAACCGCCCTGGCCGAGAGGCACGGCGGCGCTCGGCCCGGCACCCGGAGCTCCACCCTGACCGATCGGGACGGCCGCGCCGGGAGCGCCACCCGAACCGAGGGGCACAGCGCCTTGGGGGGCGGCACCGGCGGGAGCAATTCCGCCGGCATCGGGGCCGGCCGCCGGAGCACCAGCCAGCGGCGCGGGTGCCACCTCCACATTGCCCGGGGCCGTCGAAGTGGTGGCAGCCTGCTGCTGCGGCGCGGCCACCGCGGCGGGGGCTGGATCATTGTCCCGAACAATCAAAGTCGTTGCGGCAGCAGCACTACCGACCACGGTGAGCGCCGCGATCGCGCGGATGGCGGCGACCACGGCCGGACGCCTGGTCTTTTCGGCGGAGGTCATCGACCCGTACTCCCTGTGCTAGTGGTGGGGCCACCCGGCGCGGCACCGGGCGTACTCGTGGTGTGGGCGCTCGGCGTCGCACCGGATGTGCTTGTCGTGGGGACGCCCGGGGCGACAGTGGAACTCATCGCGGGGCATTCGATGCGCCGGGCGCGCTCGTGGCGGGGGTGCCGGGTGCGGCGGCCGGGGCGTTCGGAGCCGGGGCGGCACCGGGTTCGAAGGTGCCCTGGAGGTGCCAGACGCCGGTGAAGCCGTTGAACGGGCCGCCTACGATGAGGCTGGTCCATTGCAGGGCGAAGGCCCTGGTTTTGGGGTCGTAGGTGCCGGTGGCCGACGGGCCTTGGGCGGCACTGGAACTGGGGCGGTCGAACCAGCGCTGGGCTACCCAGTCCCAGGCGCGCTGGACCTGTTCGGCTCCGGCGACCTGCGGGCCCTGCTTCTCCGGGGGTTTGGGTGCGCCCTGGTTGAATTCCTGATCGTTCCAGGAGGCGGCCCAGGAGGAAAGGTCGGCGGTGAGCTTGCCGTTGTCGTTGGTCACGGTCGGCGGGGGGACGCGGCGCTGGGTTTGCGGGTCGAGGGCGTTGGTGGAGATGCCGAATTCGACGGCGAAGAACTTGGTCGGCTTGGTGATCGAGGCCGAGAGCGAATTGCCCTGGGCGAAACCGGGTTCGGGCTCGCTCTGGTAGCCGCCGACCTGGAGGCCGCCTGCGGTGCCCGGTTCCAACAGTGTGGTGGAACCGCCCTGGGCGGGGGAATCACCATTGGGCATGTAGGGGCCATTCTCGGGCGTACCGCCCGGCTGCACCATGCGGAACCAGGTGCCGGTCACCGAATCGCCGTTCACCGCACCGGCGGTGAAGCGCAGCAGACCGGTGAGCTGTTCCGGCGCACTGGCGGGCTGCGCGGAATCGTCACTGCCGCAACCCGTCACCAGCAGCGCTGTCACCGCGAGCAGGCCCGCGAACGCGCGGGTGGTTGTTCCGAACACCCTCATGCCGAGGTACCTCCTGTGGAATCGGCGCGGCGGGAACCGGGCCCGCGCAGCCCCGCCGCGGCGAGTCCGAGCGCGAGCACTCCGGGAATCACGAATCCCCAGCCGAGCGCACGGAATGCCGTGACACCGAGCGGTTTGGTCGAATCATTCAGCGCGACAACGGCATCGAAATTCTCGACATTGTCGTTCAGCACACCGACCAGCCCCGCGAACCGGGCCGTCATCGGCTGCCAGCGCGCCTCCAACTCCTTGACGCCGGTCAGATCGGCTTCCGGATGCGCGGCGCGCACCGCGCCGACATAGCGGCTGTTCAGCTCACCGTCGGCCGCCACGAGCGTGACGAAATAGCCCTGCACCGTGCGCACTTCGGCATGGGTAAGAATCGGCCGGAAGTCATTGATTAAGGGCTGCGCCGCCGGTGCGGCCTGAAATAGCCCACCGGTCAACGGCACCACCAGGAGACCGAGCCCGGCCAGGGCCGCCACCGAATTCCAGAACACACCCCGCCGACCGTCGCGCACCGCCCGCAAGCCGAACCCGCCCGCGGCGATCAACAGCACACCGGGCAGGGCGAGCAGCCACGGCAAAACCCCGAAAGGCGTTGTATCGGAGAGCTTTTCGTAGTTGTCACGGTTGGCATCGATACGGTCGACCATGCCGGAGATGTCGGCCCGAATCGCCGGGTAATCCTGGACGAACTTGTCGACCCGCTCGAAACTCCCCGGTTGTGCGCCATTGGATTGCAGCGCAATCACATTCGCTCGCGCCCGATCCAGCACGCCGAGATCATCCCGATAGTTCTGGATGCTCGCCGCGGTGATCTGCGGCCGGAATGCGTCGATCATGGCCTCGCCCTTGATCGCTCGCGGGAACATACCGGTGACCAGCGGAGCCGCCACCAGCAGTATCCCGAGCACGATCAACGCGATGAACGGCCAGCGTGCCGCCACCCGCTCGGGTGCGCGCTCGATATGCGAGACGTAATCGGAGTACGCGGGCAGGCCGGACACGGGCGGTGCCGTCGTCATCCTCGGTCACGAACCCGCGCGAGGCGGCCCGCACCGAAGAACGCGCCGACACCGACGACGGCGGCCACGACGAGCGCCGGAATCAGCAATGCGTTGCGCTTGTCCTGCTTGATCTCCACGGACTGGGCGACCGGCGCGGGATCTGCCTGCGCGGTGGGGTGATCGGTCGCCGGTACGGTCGTCGCCACCGGTGCGACCTGCTCGGCGACGGGGGCGACCGGAGCCGGAGCGGCGGGCGCGGGAGCCGAGGCGGCGGGTGCCGCCGGAGCCGCCGGTGCGGCGATCGGAGCCGCCGCCGGTGCGGCCTGCGGCAGACTGCCACGATACTGTCCGGCCAAATGCCACAGCCCGGTGAAATTATTGAACGGCCCCCCGACAATCTGGCTCGTCCATTCGATGACGAAATTGCCTGCGCCGTCAATACTTCCACTGATCGAACTGGTCTTGCCGGGCAATCCGCCGCCGGGCTTCGGCGATCCCTGATTGAACACCTGGTTGTTCCAGGTGACACCGAGACTGCTCAAATCACCGGACAAACGGCCGCCATCGCTGAATATCTGCGGTAGTGAAGTGCCCGAACCCGTTTGCGGGTCAGTCGGATTGGTGGCGGTCGCGAAATCGACGCCGTAGAACCGCACCGGCGTGGTCACCCGCCCCGACTGCGCATTACCCGCACCGTCGAACGCGGCCGCGGGCTGCGGCTGATACGTGCCGCTCACGAGTCCGCCATCGGTGCCCGCCGACAGCGGAGTCACCGTCTGATCGCTGCATCGGGAATCGCTGTTCTGCAGGTAGGGGCCGCTCGCATCACCGGTGGGCAGGATCATCCGGAAGAAACTCCCGGTCACCACCCCGTTCGCGCACACGCCCGGCGACAGGGCGAGCAAACCGTTGAGCGGCACCGGCTCGGCATGCGCGGCGGGCGCGGCCAGCGCGGTGAGCCCTGCGACGGCCAGTCCGGCGGCGACGCGATACGAATTCCGACCCATAACGTATTCCCTCGATTGATTCGGTGCTGATCAACTCCAAGATTTCGGACAGCACACATATGGCAACTCGAGGGCGGGGCAAAGTAACCCCTTAGGGTCATGCTGAACGGAATCCGGTAAATCCCGCGTTTAATACTGAAGCGAGCTCACAGCAGGTCGGCGAGCGTTCCGGTTTCCACGTGCGCGATATCGCCGCCGGAATCCAGGGCGGCATTCAGCAGCAGAGCGAGTGATGTGCCGTACACCGGGATATCGGCGGCCGCCTCGATCACACGGTAAGGGAATCCCGCCGAGTCTGCCGATACTCGGCAACACACCCAATGCGTGACTCCGGTGCGATCGTCGGTGTACGCGCAGATGCTCCGGCCGTCATGCAGGTTGATGACCGATGCCAGCACCGTCGTTTCGGTGTCATCCCAGATCTGCCGCTGATTCGCGGTGGACACCAGTTCCCATCGGCCGCCGAACAGCGACGCCGACCCGATCCGGCGATAGATCGCCTGCAGATCCGCGCACCCGTCGACGTCAGGACCTGACTCCGGCGGAGAAGCGCTGTGGTCGCTGATGATTCGATCGATCACATCGTCGATCTCGACGGCGGCAGTCGTCAACTGCCAGCCCGCAACCGGCCGTAACGAGCCGTCGGCGTCCTGCGTGATCCCCACCAAACCCGAGTGCAACGCCCGCGCCTGGTTGTCTCCCGCGACGCGATCGTTGATATTGACGATGACCTTGGACAGGGTGGCCGGAGTCGCGGTACTGCGAATCCCCGGGCCCCAGTAGCCCATGGGACCATCATCGGTGAGATCGCGGGGTTCGGTAATCGGCAAGTCCAGCAAAGGATTCGGCGTGTCCTGCGCCCCGTCGAACGCCAGGTACGGATACAGCCGTGCGATCCACCCGGTGATCACCTCGCCGCCGTAGGCGTCCACGGGGTTGTAGATGCGCTGCCAGAACGCGGTATCGACATCACCGGAGGCGGCCCGGACAAATTGGTCGGCAATGGGTTCCAGCGAACGTGCCCATTGTTCGAGGCCGAACGCGCCGAGCCCGTCCACCCGGCTCCGAATCTTGCGCCAGTCGTCGACGGTTCCGGTCAGCGTGAGCGATGGGATACCGCAGACGCAGACCATCCAATACGAGTAGTACGGCGAGTAGGCGTCCAGCAGCACCACCCGCCCGGCGATCCGCTCGATCTCCGAACTGGTCGTGAAATCGCATTCGAACAGGTCGGCGTGGTCGATCTCGGCGGCGAGCAGTTTGCTCCACGACTCCACCAGGGTTCGCCAGGAGTCGGCGGTGTCCGGCAGACCGCTATCGATGACAACCTCGAGTCGTTTGCGCCCGGCATGACGGACCAACAGCGGCCGCAGTTCCTCCGCGTGCAGCCGAATATGCTGCGCGATCCCCTGCGCGATGGTCAGCCACACCGCATCCGGGGACAGCACCAGTGGCCGATGGTCGGCGAAGGCCCGGCCGACCGCGCCGAGCAGCGGATGCACCCCGTTCGGTTCGACCATCGGCAGCTCCGGGTCGCCGCCGAGCACCAGCGCTTCGGGGAACAACTCCCGCAGCGGCCGGGTCGGCAGGGCCGCGGCGGCGGGAGTCACGTCATCGACCGGGAATGTCAGCACGGCGTGATGCTAGTTCGAGACAGTCACCGCGCCAACCGATTTCACGGTGGCGGATTCGATCGCGCGGTACCGGGTAGTTCCCGGGTACAGACCTCTACGAAGGATCGAAAAATGAGTGGTGGCAACAAGTTCAAGAATAAGATCGACAAGTTGACCGGGCGCGCACGGCAGCTCGCCGGTGACGCCCTGGGCGATCGCCGCATGTCCGGGCGGGGACGCCGCGAGCAGATACAGGCCGATCTCCGCGATGCCGGGGAGAAGGTCAAGGATGCGGTGCGCTCCGGTCGCGGACGGCGCGGGCGGCGCAGCCGCACCCAGACCCAATGGTGAATTAGGCTGGCGAGGTGGCCGAGCCGACGACTCCCGAAGAGCGGGACGGATCCCGCTTCGAACTGGGCACCGACGGCCCACTGGTGATAGCCGTGGGTGTGGACGGGTCCGAATCCTCCTGGCGCGCCGCCGCCTACGCCGCCGGACTAGCGCGCCGTCAGCACGCGCTGCTCGCGGTCATCTATGTGCAACCGTGGATGACCATGGTCGCGGGTATGGGCACCGACGTCCAGTCCATCACCGCGGATATCGCCGATCAGCTCGTCACCGAGATCCGCGAATCCATCGAGCGCGTCAAGGACATCTACACCATCCGGTGGAAATTCCTCACCCGCCGCGGTGACGCCTTCACCGAATTGTCCAAGGCCGCAGACGAACTCGGCGCGGATGCGGTCGTGGTCGGCGCTTCCCAGTCGGCCGGTCACCGACTGATCGGCTCGGTGGCGATGCGGCTGGTGAAATCCGGCCGCTGGCCCGTCACCGTCGTCCCGTAGCGAGTCGCGCGGGTGCGGCGCGACTCCGGCTATGCGACCAGCGCCAGGCCGCGGTATGCGGTCCGCTCGGTCCCGGCGGCCCTGGTCATCAGGCGGGCGATCGCGGCCGAGACGAGTTCGGGCTGTTCGAGGATCACCGAGTGACCCGCCCCCTCGACCAGCGCCAGATCGGCGTAGTCGACGGCGGCGGCCATGGCGATCGAATGCGACGGCGGGGTCATCAGGTCGGCGGAGCCGCACAGAATCAGGGTCGGGATGTGCGATAGCGCCGGGAGCGCGTCGGTGCGATCGTAGTCGAGGAACGCGCTCAGGAACGCGGCCATGGCCACGATCGAAGTCTGGTTGTGCATGGCGTTCACCAGGCTGCGGATGCGCGGGCTGACCTTGCGATCACCGAACTCCGCCATCGTGATGAGCGGCGCGAAAACCTTGCACGCCAACGCCTTCGCATGCCGTGTCAGCCCCGGAGCCCAGCGGACCGCGGCCTGGAAGGTCGCGACCACCGGATGCCGGATCAACCGCCCGAACCCCGCCTCCGCGATCCCGCTCGCCCCCGTGGCGATGAGCGCGACCCCGGCGATGCGGTTCCCGATCTCCTGCGGCCGCTGACTGACATAGGTCAGCACGGTCATCCCGCCCATCGAATGACCGACCAGCACCACCGGCCCCGCGGGCGCGACGGCATCGATAACCGCACCCAGATCGTGCCCGAGCTGCGCGAGCGTATAACTGTGCCGAGGCGCGTTGCCCGAATCGCCGTGCCCGCGATGGTCGTAGCAGACCACCCGAGCCCCCGGATACTCCCGCACCAGCTCATCCCGCACCTCACTCCAGGACTCGGCGCGCATGCAGTGCCCATGCAGAAACACAACGGTGACCTCGGCCGCCCGCGGCCCATACTCCCGAACCGCCAGCGCCACCCCATCCGCGGTGATGACCGTGACCCGGCGCTCGGCCGAACTGCCAATCGCTTTCAGTCCCGACATCGATCTCTCCGCTTCCTCGGTGGTCCCCCAACTCTCCACCGCCACCACCCCCGAAAGCAGAGCCCCGAGAGCTGCCCCCACTCCCCCGAGGTGGACGAGATCAACACCCAGGGTGGTGCCGCGCGTCAGCCGTCCGGTTCGGTGATCGGACCCGGCTGCGCCGACTCGGACTGTTTCGGGGCGGCCGGAACCCAGCCGCGCAGTGGCTGCACCACCGTCCCGTAGAAGGCGTCGGTTGCCGAGGTCACGCTGGTGATGAAGCTCGCCGCCGTCCCGGATCGCCGATTCCCCATCGCGAAGACCTGCTCCAGGGTGAAGGACACGATCGCACCCGCACGGTCCGCCGTCAGCGCCTTCGGATTCGTCCGCACGGTTTCGAGCAGCTCACACGCCTCGTTGCCGGGTTCGGAGAACACCGCCTCGACCTGAACGCTGCCTGGCGCTCCCTGAAGCTGTTTGAGCAGCCAGGACAGTCGGCGAGCCGAGGTGCCCTCATCGGGGGCGTCGAGTGTGGTGCGACAGCGCACCCTATTGGTTCGCAGGTCCGCCACCACCAGCAGATCACCCGCGGTATCCGGAATCTGCAGCACGGCCTCGAAGATCCCCTCGGCCGCCAGCCGTTCGGCGACAGCCGCCTTGCGGGCCGCCGGATCGGACCGGAATCGCCGGGGCAGTACATGTTTCACGGTCGCTCCGAGCTCGGCTGTCAGCCGCAGCGCGAGGTGCCGGGACAGGGATACCCAGGTTTCGGCGACCGCCAGGGCTTTCTGATCGCCGGCCCGCAAGGTCCCCGCGGCGACCGCGTCCCGGACCGCGACCCAGTGCCTGCCCATATCGACGAATTCCGTTGCACCGGAACGCGGATGATCGAGATAGCGGAGGAACTCGCCTAACAGCCAGACCTGCAGGTCGTCCTCGATGCCGCCGTGCGACAACAGCATTCGCGCCTCGTGCGCCACTTCCGCCCACGACAGATGACGCAGCGCGACCTTGGCCAGCTTGCGGCGGTCGACCTCGACGGGAAGCTCTCCCGGACCGGCCGGAATATCATTCGACAGGCTCACCACGACGTCGTACTTCTTCTTACGCGCCACATCGAGATAGCTCTCCAGCTGATCGCGTTTGAGCTTGCCACTACCGGTCTTGACCTCGAGCAATCCCGTCCACACCCGACTGCCGCGCACCACCTTGAGCACCGCGTCCGGAATCACCACCGCGTCACCACGCTCGTACTGCACCTCGATATAGCCCTCGAAAGCGCCGGCGGGCGCGCCCATGCGCGTGCAGAGCGCCCGCGCGAAGGGCCGCACGGCCTGCATGGTGGCGATCAGCGCCGAGGTGGCGCGCCGCTCCTGTTCCTCACCGGCACCGACTCCGATCACGGAGAAGAGCCGGGCCGGTTGCCAGGTATCGCTCTCGGCGAGTTTGAATTCGATCGGCTTGGTCTTCCTCGCCACCTGTTTGGTGGTGCGGACACCCCGGGCCGATCGCGCGGGACGGGTCGGCGACGGGTCGGGCGCGGCCACCTCCGGCGCGGCCTCGACAGCGGAACTCTTCTGCATCGCAACCGATTCCGGCTCGCTCAGCTGTTCCGGCACCGCATCGCCTTCGGCGTCGTCATCGATGGTGACACCGAAATCCGTTGCCAGACCTGCCAACCCGGAGTCCCACCCCTGACCGACCGCACGCACCTTCCACACCCCCGCGCGCCGGTACACCTCCCCGAAGAGCACGGCCGATTCCGTCGTCGCATCGGCGGTCACGTACTCGGCCAGGGACTGCCCGGCTCCATCCACGACACAGAACGCGACCTTGCCCAACTGCCCGAATGTTCCGGTCCCGACACTCCCCGCGAGGGCGACCACGTGCACTTCGGCCGGAACAGCGGCCAGATCGATGGTGATACGGGTCTGGGCACCCTCCTCGGTCGCACTCGTGCCCAGGAATCGCACCGAGCCATCGGTCGACTCGGGCTGGTTGTAGAACACGAAATCACTGTCGGACAGCACCTTTCGGTCCGCACCGAGCAGTAGCGCGGACGCGTCGACCGCCACCTCGGCCTCCGCCCAGCCGATCACGATATCGACACGCACGACATCATCGGACAGTGCGAGATTCTGGCCCTTGGACAGTATCGGAGACGTCAAGGCCTCCCCCTTCCTGATTCGGCACGCATGCAGCGGAGACGCCGCTGAGAATTCGGCGCTGACGTCTCCGCTGTTACATACAACCGCGTGTCACCGCGAATGTCGGGCGAATGCCAATTACGTACCGGTAGGAATGTCCAAAATCGCTGCCGGACAATGCATATCCCGAGTTATTCGCCAGGCCCAATTACGCCTTCAGCAAAGTCCGAGATTGCCCTTTCACGCCGTTCGTATGCACTCCCCCACGGCCGAGTTCCCGGCCCCGTGGGTGCGGGACCGGGAACTCGGCTTCACGGGGTCAGTGGTTGGTGTTGGGGCTGCTGGAGCCCGAGCCGAGGCGGTTCAGGCCGTCGATGGTGGTGGCGGAGCCGCTCAGGAGTTGGTTCAGGCCGCCGATGATGTCGGCGGAGCCGGTGGCGGTGCCCGAGCCGGTGCCGGCGGGGGCTGCGGAAGCCGTTGTGGTTGCCGCGATTACCGGGAGGGTGGTGAGGGCCGCGATGGCGAGGGATTTGGTGAGGAGGGTGCGAGCGGACATGATTTGCCTTCTTTCGGGGTCGAGAAGTGTTGGTGTGTAGCGGTTTCGATATGGCGGTGGGGTGTCAGCCTGCTGATCCGGTGCCGGGCCAGGGGATTCCGAAGGATCCGGTGGATGGTCCGGGGGTGGCGGTGACCATCGACTTTCCGTCGATGTCGGCGGCGGGTTTGACGCCGAGCAGCGTCAGGACCGTGGGGGTGATGTCGACGATGGAGTAGGTGGTGTTGGTGGTGCCTGCGGCGAAGGATGGGCCGCGGGCGATGACGAAATTGGCTGTCTCGTCGGCGGATTGGCCGCCGTGGCCGCCTTCCGGCTTATTGCCGTTGCCCGTGGTGACGAAGATGTTCCACTTCTCGTTCGGGTGGGCCTTGGCGCGGGCGTCGATGGCGGCCACGATCTTGCCCACCCCGATATCGGCCTTGGTGATGGCGTCCAGGTAGCCGGGTTTGGCCGAACCTCGATGACCCGCGCTGTCCACCGTGTCGAAATCGACGAAGAGGAAGTCGGGGGCGTCATCGGTGATGGCGGTGGCGGATAAATCCGCGGTACCGCTGTCCGCTTCGTTGGGGCCGGAGGTAATGGTGTTCACATCGACGCCCGGGGTGCCCGATGCGGCGGCGTCGGCCAGGGCCGACCAGGTGACAATCGACCGGGTGCGCAACTGCGGTTTGGCCTTCTCCAGCTGGGTGAAGACCGTCGGGTAGGTGGCGAACGCGTCACCGCCGTAGCCGGTGATGTGGTGTTTGGTATCCCATACACCGGTCAGCCCGGTCGCCCAGATCGGTATCGAGGTGGTGGCGTGCGGGGCGATCGAGGTCTGGGCCAGGACACCCTGGGCGGCGAGCCCGAGCAGATTGGGGGCCTTGGCCTCCTGGATCCGGCTGTAGAGGGCGCCGTCGAAAGCGAGGACGACGACCTTGTTGACGGTCGGATCCGCCTGTGCCGCAGGCATATCGATCAGACCGGCGACCAAGGGGACCGCGATGCAGGCGGCTAGGGCCGCGAGCGAGGTGCGCGCGGGGCGCTGTGGTTTCATGGAAGAGTCTTTCGCGAGTGGATCTTTCGATCACGGTGGAAGCAACCGGAGGCCGGCCCGATCCGCGTGGAGGTGGGCAGGGCCGGCATCCGGGTCAGCTGCCGGTGCCCGGCAGATCGAAACCGAACGAACCGGTGCTGGGCGTCGAACCACCGGCGTTGATCACCGACTTGCCGTCGAAATCGGTGCTGCCCTTGACGCCGAGCAGAGCCAGGACGGTCGGGGTGACATCGACGAGGGAGTTCGTCGTATTGGTGGACCCGGCCTTGAAGGACGGGCCGCGAGCGATCAGGAAATTGGCCGTCTCATCGGCGGATTGACCGCCGTGGCCGCCGGACGGGCGATGGCCGTGATCGGCGGTGACGAGGATGTTCCACTTCTCGTTGGGATGCGCCTTGGCGCGGGCGTCGACCGCGGCCACGATCTTGCCGACCTCGGCATCGACCCGCTTGACGGCGTCGAGGTATTCGGCCGACGCGCCGCCGTGGCCGTGGCCCGCCTCATCCACCTGATCGAGATGCGTGAACAGGAAGTCCGGCGCGTCATTGGTGACCGCGGCGGCGCTGGAATCGGCTGTGGCGGCATCGATCTTGGCTTCGGTCGGGTCATCGGCCGGAGCCGGAGTCGCGACATTCACGTCGGCGTGCGGATCACCCGAGCCCGCCATGGTGGCGATGGTGCCCCACGAGGCGAAGGATTCGGTCTTCAACGCCGGATTGGCCTTCTCCAGCTGGGTGAACGCGGTCGGGTACTTGACGAACGGGGCCGTGGTGACGTTGTTGTCGTAGATGCCGTGCTTGGCGTCCCACACACCTGTCAGCACAGTGGCCCAGGAGGGGCCGGAGATGGTGGTGTGCGGTGCGATCGAAGTTTGCCCGAGAGTGCCCTCACCGGCCAGTTTCAGCAGATTCGGCGCCTTGGCCTCCTGCACCTTCTTGTACATCGTGCCGTCGAGTCCAATGACGACCACCTTGTTGACGGTGGCGTCGGCAGTCGCGGGCGCGGCTCCGATCACCCCCGCCAAGACCGGCAGTGCGGCAAAGATAGTGATGGCCAAGGGATTCAGGATATTTCCGTTTGGGTATTTCATGGTCTAGACCGTGCCGCACGACCCCGCCATTGGTCCAGACCTTAGCGGCAGTATTCACCGACGGTTCATCGGATGATCCGGATCCATTGCACCGCAAGGCAATAGCTGTTGAGTTGCCAGATCGGCGAACAGGACAGAATAGGAAGCGGAAATCGTCCGAGACAGCCTCGCCACCTCCGCGTTCAATCGCCGTTGAATCGCCTTTGAATCGGATGCGGACCCGATGACCACGGCGGGCCCGCATCCGATACAAGTTCCCGCCACAGCGTTTCGACGCGATCCAGGCACAGCAGCGCCCCACGCGGTTGAGCGATCGCGTACGCCTCGATGAGCACGGTGCGCACCTGCCCCCGCTGCCCCGCCGTCGCGTGCGCCCGCGCGAGATCCAGCAGCGTGCTCAACAGTTCGGTGACGGCCTCGCCGCGCCGCAAATGCCGCACGGCCTCCTCCAGCACTCCGATGCGATCGGAATCAGCTGCGGTGCAGGCGATTCCACGCAAGGCCAGCCCGATGCCGCGATCCACCGCCCAGCGCCGCGCCAGTTCCAGCTCGGCGGCGGCCAATTCGGCCGCACGGCCGGTCTCACCGAGCCTGGCCAATTCCCGCGCGGCCAGACTGCGCCACGGTAGGAAGCCGGGGTTCAGCAGCCCCCAATCCACCGCCCTGCGCCCGGTTTCCAGAAAGAACCCGGCCGCCTGCCGCGCCTGACCGCGCATGGACGCGATCACACCGCGCGCGGTATTCACCAGCAGCCATTCCAGCAGTTCGGGATTCACACTCGCCGCCGCGATCTCGACCCACTCCGCCGCTTCCTCGAGCCGCCCCAATCCGAGCAGCGCGTACCCGCGCCAGATCGAGAGCACGGCCGGATACCGCGCCACCCGCCGGTCGACGACCCGGGCGGGCAATGCGCACTCCTCCAGCGCCTGCGCGAATTCCGCTCGCCGACAGTGAATCTCGGCTCGCATGGCGGCCCGGTAGATATCGATCGCACCGAAGAAGCGGTCATCGCGCTGATCGGTCAGCTGCCACGCCATCGTCAGATCATCGGCCCACAGTGCCAATTGACCGAGCATGCCGAACATTTCCCGAGGGGCCGGGGCACCACTGCCGCGCAAGGCCGCCGCGAATCGATCCAGCGCCGTCCGGCCCGAACACCCCACACCGAAGGCGTCGTCGAAGACCAGCACCGCCCGGCTGATCGGATCGTCCGCGCCACAGCGCAATTCGGCGAGATAGGCCGACCAGGTCTCCGGTCGCATACCCGCGATCACCCACCGGTTGGCGTGTATCGCGCGCGCCGCCACCGGATCCCGTTCCCGCGTCTCGGCCAGCACCTCATCCAGCAGTGCGGCCGCCGCCGCGGACTGGCGCTGCGTGGCCATACTCCACAGCAGCGGAACCAGCGCGGTGGGCGATGCCCGCGCCGCCCGCTGCGCCGCCAGCGCCTGCTCCAGATAGTGCCGCGCCGCAGCCGGATTCGTGAACTGTTCGAGAGCGCCCAGCCGGACCAGCACATCCGCGCGAGTCTCCGGTCCCGCTATGCGCAGCGCCGATTCGAGATGCCGCATCGCCTCATCGACGGCACGCGCGTGCACGCATTCCTGCGCCGCCTCCACCAGCAGCGGGGTCCATTCGGCATACCGGTCACCACGCAGGTCGTGCAGATACGCGGCGATCTCACGCACCGGACGCCCGACCGCCCGGGCGTGCCGAGCCGCCGCCAGATGGATCGCCGAATCGTCGACGACCGGTCGCAACTGCCGAACCGTATTGCCTATCAAGGGATGCCGGAATACCGGAGGCTCGATCGAGCTCAATACGTGTGCGGTGGCGAGCAATTCGCAGCGATAGCGGGTCTCGCTGACCGATTCGCCGACCACAGCCGCGATGACGGGCAGTTCGGCCCGGCCCTCGGGCAATGCGTTCATCACTCGGTAGGTGTCGAGCAATTCCGCTGTGGCACTGCCCAATTGATGCCGCATGGCGAGCGTGTACGCCCCCTCGGGCAGCCGCCGCGGCAGTCGGCTCACCTCGGGCAGCGATCCGATATCGGCGATCAACCCCACCAGCAGATCCGGGATACCCGCCGTGGCCCGCGCGATATCGTCGATCAGCTCCGGTGTCGCGACCGCCCCGAGACGACGCCGGGCCAATTCCGCGATGGCGGCGTCACCGAGTGCGCCCACCCGCACGACCGGCTGGGCCGCGCGCTCCAGCACGGCCTGACGAGCACCGAGCACGGGATCCCACTGCTGATCCTCCACGGCGACGACCACCAGCACCCGCAAGGTCCGCAGCTGCGGTGCGAGCGCGGCCAGCACCCGGATCGACCGGTCATCGGCGCGACTGATGTCATCGATCAGTACCAGCAGCAGCCCATCCGCCGAAGCGGACGCGAACCCGCGCAGCAATTCGTGCCGCAGCTCCGGATCGGTGCCCGCCCGCAATCCCGGTGCGGTGGGTTCCAGCGCTCCGGCAATCGACGCCAGCAAGCCCGATTCGCCTGTCTCGTAACACTTTCCCGCATCCACCCAGAGCGTGCGAGCCGCCGGTACACGCGTCCCCAACGCCCGCAACATCGCGGACGTGCCGAACCCCCGATACCCCACCACGACCGCGAACCCACCGCTGCCCGCCGCCGCGCGCTCGGCGGGTGCGATGAACCGCGCGAGTTCGGCGTCCCGTCCGATGATCGACCCGCAATCACCGTCGGCGGGCGACTGGTCCCCGGCGTCGGGCACGACAGCCGGAACCGAGGGCGCGTTCACCGCCCGCCCCGACAGAATGCCGCTGTGCAGTGCGCGCAGTTCCGGCCCGGGTTCGACGCCGAGTCGATCGATCAGCAGCCGCCGCGTCGCCGTGTAGACCTCGAGCGCCTCCGAGCGCCGCCCCTGCGCATGCAACGCGCGCATCAGCAGTACGGGCGGCCGTTCCCGCAGCGGCTGCTCGGAAATGAGCACGCGCAGTCCATCGATCGCCTGTTCGGAGCGCTGCGCACGAATCGTCGCATCGAGGTAGTCCTCGACTGCCGAGAGCCTGCGTTCGATCAGCAGCGCGCGCTGGGCGGCGGCGAACGGTCCCGGAATCCCGGGCAGCGCATCACCCGGGAAGATACGCAGGGCGCTTTCGTACCGCCGCTGTGCTACATCCCATTCCGCGCGGTCACGGGCGTTTTCAGCCTCGGACAGCAGCTGTTCGAAGACCCCGAGATCGAGTTGCTCATCGGTGATCAGCAATTGATATCCGCCGTGCCCGGACAGCAGTACGGTCGCGGGCGCACGCGGCGAACGCGCGGGTTCCAGCACCCGCCGCAGCGCCGAGATATGAGTCTGCACCACGCGGACACCACGAACGGGCTGCTCGGATTCGTAGAGCGCTGCCACCAGACTCGCGATCGGAACCCACTGTCGCCGACGAATAGCCAATGCGCCGAGCACCGCTCGTCGCTGCGGCGGGCCGAGATCGAGCACCCGACCATCCGATTGTGCTCCGACCCCGTTCAACAGGGTGAATCGCAGCGCGGAATGGTCAGCGTCGATATCACCCATCCCGAACCACCGATCTCCCCAGCTTCGCCCGAATGTTGCCGAGCGTAGTCGCTGTTACAGACGGCACGGACCGGTCGGTACGGGTCGAATCGAACGCAGCGCATCACCACCGAGCTGACCCAGCGCCCGGCGCACATCCATCGCATAGCCGATATCGCGCCCGGCGCTATCGGCGGCGAATACGATTCCCAGCACCCGGCCCTGCGAATCCACCAGCGGCCCACCGGAATCGCCCTCCCGGACCGCACCGGACACCTGATAGATCCAGCGCGGGGCGACCGCCACGTGATAGACATCCGGCACCTGCCGCACCGTGCGAGCCAGTACCCGCCCGGCCGCCGCGGTGTAGGAACCACCGCCCGGATAGCCGAGCACCATCACGCTCGCCCCGGGATCGGCCGGACCGGCCGCGACCACCACCGGCGGCGCGCTCAGCCCGGGCACCTCCACCACCGCGAGATCATTCCCCGGATCGAAGGCCACCACGGTGCCCCACAGCGCCCGCCCGGCCTCCCGGACCGATATCTCCGACATCCCCGCGACCACGTGCGCATTGGTCAGCACTCGTTCGGGCGCGATGACGAAACCCGTTCCGGTCAGCCGCCCGCAGCCCTCCGCCGTGCCCGAGACACGCAGCACACTGCGTTGCGCCGCGGCCGCCGCCGGACCGGACAGGATCGCCGCGTCCGGTGCGAGAGCCCGCTCCGCCGGTGGTGTCGACCATTCGTCGTCTTGCACCGGACCCAATTCCCGCAGCGGACTGGCGAAGGTGCGGGACATATTCACGAGCCAGTACGGCGCAACCGTGTCCATTGCCCGAACGGTCTGCGAATCATCCAGCACCGCAACGATATTCGCACCGGCAGTGACCGCAACCGCGGTCGCGAGCAGCCACACCGCGACCGGAACCGCCAGCGCCTGACAGCAGCCACCGGCGATGGCGTCGATCCGCTGGAAGCGCCGGGCCCGGTCGACCCGCAGCACCCGCCGCGCCAGCCACTCGCCCCCGAATTGCCCGCCCACCACCGCGGCGACGATCGCGGTCACCATGAGCACCCAGCCGACCGGACCCAATGGCAGGTACGGCCGCACCGCATCGATGAGCTGCGCGCCGAACCACACCCCGCCGAGCACGCCGGTGAATCCCAGCAGCGCGGTGATCACACCCCGGCGATACCCCTGTAGCGCGGCGAACAGCATCGCCGCCAACACCATCAGGTCCAGCACATTCGACTGCGTCAACGTGATCTCCGGGGGCGAGGGTGGAATCGGCGGGGTGTGGACAGCCGTGAACCCGGCTCCGATGGGCGAGGGGGCCACCGGAGCCGGGTTCGTGCGGGAGTCGCTCCTCCTGGTGTTTGTCGGCGAATATCACTGTGCCGCAATAGAATCTGCGGGTTCGTCAGCGGCACCGAAACGAGCGTATCGGCGTGAATTCGCCATGACAACGCCGCCCGAGCGGTGCGTTCAATGCCCGTTGAACGGATTTTGAACGAATCGCCCGATTCGCGATACCGCTATCGTTCGTCAGACGATTTTGGCGCCGAGCACCTGATAGCTGCCCGCGTGATAGCCGCCCACGATGCAGCCGGTGACCGAGGCGGGGCTGACCTCCGGCGGTCCGGTCACCACATCCAGGGTGCGACCCGAGCCGAGACCGCCGACGATCTTGAGGTGATTGGTCGCCTGCTGGCCAAGCGTCCATTCCCAGGTGCCGATGACATGGCTGTTCTGGCCGTTATCCCAGATGACGAGCAGATCGGCACGCCCGCCGCGACTGCCGTAGCAGGTGGCGGCCGGTTCGAAGGTGGTGCCGATAATGGTGCCGACGCTGATATCGGTGGGAGCGCCGTGGCAGGCCAGCAGATGGCCGCCGATATTGCTGCCCACCGGAGCCTGATTGCTGCCGGTGAAGCCCGGGCCGTTCGCCTGCCACTCGATCGCGCCGGCGCTGCAGCCACCTTCGTCGAGTTGATCGGCCGAGGCGGTTCCGGCGGTGAGAGCGGCGGCGCTCGCGAACCCGGCCACCGCGCCCGCGAAGAGCGCACTACGGAATGTCGACATGTCCTGCACCTCTCTCGAGATCATCGTTGATCGAGCTGAAGCGGCAATACATCGTCGCGTTCGAGGTTAGGACAGCGAACCGGCGCGTCGGGACACAATCGGCCAAATCGGCTAAATCGCCCATAAGTGAGGAACGGTGGCAATTCACTTCGTTATTCGATGTTCGGCCCCGGGCCGCCTGACCGCGTTGCCAAGCTGTCGCGGAGCGCACCGCGACGGGTGATGCCGAGTTTGTGGAACACATGCTGAAGGTGGGTGGACACCGTCCGCGCGGACAGGAACAGTTCCTCACCGATCTGCTTGTTGGTCCGGCCCGCCGCCGCCAACTCGGCCACCGCTTGTTCGCGCGGGGTCAGCGCGGTCGCGCCCGGCGCGCCCGGCTCCCCGGCCGCCCGGAGTTCGGACTGCGCCCGCCGCAACCAGGGCACGGCCCCCAACTCGGCGAAAATCGTTGCGGCGGTGGAAAGGTGGTCCCGGGCGGCAGCCGTCGCACGGTCCCGGCGGAGCTGCTCACCGTAGAGCAGTTCGATGCGGGCGCGATCGAACACCCAGCGTTCGGTGCCCGGCACCGCGAGCGCCCGCTCGAACGCGATGCGAGACTCGGCCGGATGCGCGAGCGCCTGCGCGGCGCTGGTGATCATCGCGAGACGTGGTGAAAGATCCTCCAGCCCTGCCGCTTTCGCCGCATCGGCGTGTTCTCGCGCCGCCTCCGCCCGCCCACTGCGCACCGCGGCCTCGGTCAGGTCCAGCACCAGCCACAGCGCGTGCGGCCGGTGCGGCAGGAACACCCCGGGCGGGTTGACGGTGGCCGCGTGCCGGAAGGCATCGGTGAACGCGGAATTTCCGAGCGCGTACAGACAGCGGATATGCGAGGAGTAGTGCGCCAGGGTCAGCAGATTGCGCGGGGCCGCCCACATCAGCAATTGCTCACCGAGCCGCTCGACCGTCGCGTCATCACCGCGTGCGGCGGCGACCAAGCCGCGCAGCAGTTTTCCCGATCCCGCGGTGACCGGATAATCCAGCTCGTCACACAATCGCAGGCCCTCGTCGGTCACCTCGATCAGATGATCCCAAGCGCCGCTGAAGAAGTCGTCATTGCCGAGCAGGAGCAGCGCCTCGAGTGCCCGGGCGACCGCACCGCCGTCGTGGCCGTCGTCGATCACGCGCTGCAGCGGTTCGCGGACCCGCCCGATCCGATCCAGATAGGCCGCCGCGGTCGCGACCCGGACGATGCGCACCGGATCCGAGGTGAAGCGCAGATCATCAAGTGCCGCATCGAGTTCGGTCAGCACCTTCGCGCCGGTGTGCACCGGATCGACGAACGGACCGGCGAGCAGGGCCAGGGTGTCCGAGGGTTCCGGCAGCACCCGATCCAGGGCCGCCCGGATTTCGGGCCACATATCGTCACGGCCGCTGTAGAACCCGATATAGAGCAGCGAATGCAGCGCTTCGGAGACGATTTCGGGATCACCGCCGCCGGAGTCGGCGTCATTTCGCAAGGCGGCCAGCAGCATTCGGCTCGCGGTCGCGATATCACCCTCGGTATTGAGCAATTGGTAGGCCGCGGCCAGCGCCACCGCCAGCGACCGGCCACCCGTCGCGGACTCCGGAGCGGTACGCAGTAATCGGGCGGTATCGGACACCTCCCCGGTCAGCAGCGAACCCAGATACGCCGCGCGCGCGGTGCGGCGCACCCGATCGGACTCGGCGGGACTGAGTTCCGCGGCGCGCAGCATGGTCGCGGTCGCGCGCACGCTGTCCCCCGCGTGCAGCATGCGCCGCGACACGCTTTCGAGCAGTCCGGCCAGTTCCTCATCGGGACCGGCGGCGGCCTGACCCAGATGCCAGGCGCGACGCGACGGTGCGTCCGCGAAAATATCGGCGAGCAGTCGATGCGCGTTCCGGCGTTCGGCTCCGGTCGACAACTCCACCACCGCCGAACGCAATAGCGGATGCCGGAATTCGAGCCTGCCGGTGCGCGGATCGGTGCGCACGATCCCGGCACGCTCGGCAGGTGCGAGCTCATCGCGCCCGTCCGGTGTCGCGAGACGAGCACCGAGCACCACCGCGTCCTCCGCGCCCGCCAGCACCGCGAACAACAGCATGCGCCGGGTACCGGCCGGGAGATATCGCAGCCGATCCGCGAATACCTGCTGTAGTCGCCGGGTCAGCGGGAGCATCTCGGGCAGACGCGCACGACCGCCCTCGATCTCCAATGCGACGGGCAATTCCAGCAGTGCGAGCGGATTCCCGCGCGCATCGGCGCGCAGGCGGCCGCGCACCCCGGTGGGCAGCGCCGGGAACGCGGACCGCAACAGCTCCTCGGCGGTGCGATCGTCCAGCGGCCGGACATCGTGAACGCGAAAACCGCTGCGGGTGAACGCATCACCGGAATCGGTACGCACCGCCGTCAACAGTCGGATATTCGTATCGGACAGCCGCCGCAGCGCGTAGATCAATGCCATGGCGCTGGACAGATCCAGCCACTGCACATCGTCGACGACCAGCAGCAGTGCCGCGTCCCCGGCACAGGTCCGCAGCAGAGCCAGGGTCGCAGCCCCGGCCAGCAACTGTCCCGGGACCGGACCCGCCGCCGACCCCATCACCACGCGCATCGCCTCCCGATGCGGTTCGGCGAGCGCGTCGACGCAGTCGATCGCGGGTTGCAGCAACTGATTCAGAGCGCCGAACTGGGTATCGGCCTCGAATTCCAGCGCACCCGCCCGCAGCACCCGCACCCCGTGCCAGCCCGCCACCTCGATCGCGGCGTGCAGGAGCGCGGTCTTGCCGACTCCGGGTTCGCCGGTCAGCACCAGTACACCGTCCGCACCGCATTCGCCCGCCACGAAGCGGGTGAGCAGGTCCATCTCGGCCTCGCGCCCGAACAGCACCGGTATCACACTCCGAAGTCCGCACCAGTCCCGCCATGAGGTGATGTATCCGGAGAGTTTAGGTCAATCGCACAGTGCGGAAAGAACATTCGCCGCGCCGGGTCGCGGGCTAGCCGCGTGGCAGAACGGCACCGAGCGGGTTCAGGACCAATTGCGAGCGTGTGGCCTGGACGGTGACCTCGTAGATGTCACTGCCGTTCAGACGGGTGTCGATGAAGCGGCGCAGCTCCGCGTTGTCGGGGTGCCCGGGGTCGGCGGGACGCAGGTCGAGCGCGCCTTCCAGACCGCGCGGATTGTCGTCCAGGCCGGAACCGCGTGGCAGCAGGCGGAGTTCATCGGCCGTGTACAGGCCGATGTCATAGGCGCGACCGGTGGGCGAGGTGAGGGTGGCGGGGTGTTTCGTCTGCGCCCAATCGAAGTGGTCCAGGCGCAGGGTCCAGCCGTCGGGCAGTGCGCCCTGGAAGGCCAGATCACTCGGCGCGACGAGGGTGTCGGCCGACCGGTCCCGGGGTGAGTTGGCGATCGGAATACCGCCCAGTTCCTGATCGGTCGGGGTGAAGTCCCAGGCGGGGGCGACCAGATCCTTGTGCCAGTAGCCGGTGCGGCCGTTATCTCGACCCTCGACGCGCAATTCCCGGTTCTCCATCGCGGGACCGCTGTCGTGAATGGACAGGCGGGCGGTGATCTCGCCCGGAATCTTGGGCTGTCGCAACCAGTCCTGCGCGGGTAGCGAGATCGCGGCGTATTGCGGGTCGACGCGTTCGAGCAATTGATTGGGGGCCGAAGCCTTCTGCCCCTGCGGCTGCCAGGTGTACCGCCCCGGAATGTGATTCGCGCCCGCCAGATCCAAATCGTATTTGCGCGTGTACATATCGCCGTACCGATTCATCACGAAGGTCACCGAACCCGAGGTGGTCAATGCCTCGGAAATGAAGCGGCCGTCCTCCGGTCCGCCGATCTCATAACTCAGATCGGCGGGCAGCCAAGGATCCTGGTAGGTGATGCGCGCGCCGTCCTGCGAGAGCGCGACCAATTGCACCAGGCCCGCGGTCGTCGGATGGGTGTAGCCCTCGGCATCGGTGAAACTCGCCGACATGCGATGGCTGATCGCCCAGCGGCTCGATGCGATCGGACCACCGCCGGTGCCCGGAATCCGCTCACCCGGCCACAGCCAGATCGGCCCGCCGTAGGAATAGGTCCAATTCCACAGCAGCGGACCGGAAAGCAGATTGTCCATGGAGTAGATCCAGCCGTTCGCGTCCGCCGCGACCAGCATGTTGTTGTTCACCGAGACCGCGACGATCCCGCCGTCGAGACAGCCGGGCGTCGGTATCCTGCGCCACGGCGAATTCGATTCGCGCGGGCGGGTGTACAGCGAACCATCGCGCAGCACCACATCGACGAAACTGTTGAATCCCTGGGTGTTATCGCGGAAGTCGACGCTCGGCGGGAACGAAAGATCGGCCGATGCCACGGGCAGATCGTCGAACTCCGACACTCCCCTGATGCTCGGCAGCGGCAGGAACAAACCCGGTAGCGGCGGCAGAATTTGCAGGGTGCCGATCGCGGGCACACATCCGAGCGGGCGGGAATCCGAATCCGCGGCGGCCACACCCGTGCCCGGTCCGATAACCGCCACGCACACCGCCGCGATGAGGGCCGATGTCCCTCGCGCACAACGCCCCGTCATGAAAATCAGTCGCCTCCGCTCCGCAATTCTTCGCCCGGCCGGGTTGAATCTCCGGCACTGTAACCCGCCGAAGTCGCCGCGTACGCGCACTCGCCGCACGCGTCTATCGGAATTCGCCCGAACGTATGATGTTCGAACGCAGTGACCAGAACCGCCGGAAAGGGGTGCGCGATGCCGGACAGCGATGCCGTCGAGATCCCGACCCGCACACTGGTGGAAAGCATGATCCGGCAGGACTCCACCATTGACGCCGGTGAGCTGTACGCCGTCGCGAACACCCTCGGCATGACCGATCAGCAGGTTCGGCTGTGCATCAAACGGCTCGTCGCCGAGGGACAGTTCACCCATGAGGGCCGGGGCCGCAAGGCCGTGCTGTACGCGACCGATCGCACCCGCGGGGCGCTCGAACCCGATATCGAATTCCTGCGCTATATGTACCGGCAGGATCGCGGTGTCGAGCCCTGGGACGGACATTGGCGACTGGCAGCGTTCGGGATTCCCGAAACCGCGCGGCAGGCACGAGATGCCATGCGCGACACCATTGTCCGGCTCGGCGGCGCGCCCATTCAAGGCGGACTGTATGTGAGCGCCAATCCCTGGGAGGACCGGATCGCCGCCGCCGCGGCCGAACTCGGCGTCACCGAATATCTCACCCTGCTCAGCACGACCGATCTGCTGATCGGCGGCACCCGCACCCCGCGGGCGCTGGCCGAGAGGCTCTGGCCGCTGGATCGACTCGCCGCCGGGCATCGTCGCCTGCTCGAGGTCGCGCAGCGGATACTGCGCGCACTGCGCGCGGCCACACCGCCCACGCCGACCCAACGGCTCACGCTGCAAATCGAATTGGGGACCGAGTTCACCCGCGCCCTGGACCCCGATCCATTGCTGCCGCCGGAACTGCTGCCCCGGGGTTGGGTCGGCGCACAGGCGCGCGCGGCGGTCGCGGCCTGCTGGGCGGAGCTGGCGCGCACCGAAACACCCAATGCCACAAGGGTTTTCCAGTGGTACTACGACGTCACCGCCGAGGTGCTGCGGGAACAGCCCGCTCGGGCGTCAACCCGGTAGCGACCGCGGCAGTCGGTACAGCGCTATCGCGCCCAGGACCGCCGAAATGACGGTCAGTGTGAACCACAGCCACCGCCAGGTCGGCGGTAGCGGGATCAATACCAGCGTCACGATCGGATAGATCAGCGCGGCTCGGCGCAGGCGGCGCTCGTTCACCACCTGCCGCCGTATTCGCACATCGGTGCGCATGCGCGAGCGCGCGTACCCGACGCGTCCCACGAGCACGCTCCAGGTGTGCAGTGTGATCACGCAGGAAGCCAGCAGGAATGCCAGGCCCAGCAGCTGAGTCCACTCCGGCGGGTGCGCTACGCCCGGATGCGTGAACGGGAGCGTGATCAACGCCAGCAGTTGCGAGGCGGCCGCTTCCAGTGCGCGCTGCCGTGCCATCGGATCCAGTCGTCGCAGGTCGGCCCACTGAACATTCGATGCTCCTGGCAGAAATCGCTTCACGCGATCTATCATCCCATAAACGATCGTCTGCGAAATGATAGGAACTGTGATGAAGGTACTGGCGCTGGGCGGTCCGGGCGCGATGGGAGCCGTCGCGGTGCGCACCGCCGCGCGACTCCCCGGCATCGAGGAGATCGTCGTGGCGGATCGCGATCTCGATGCGGCGCGGCGACTTACCGCGGAGCTGCGCGCGGGAAGCTGCGCGGTCCGCGCGCAACGGGTAGACGTGACCGACTCGGCCGTTCTGCACGACGCGTTGCGGGACGCGGATGTCGTACTCAATACCGTCGGGCCCTACTACCGATTCGGACTGCCCGTACTGCGTGCCGCCATCGCCACCGGTACGCACTACCTCGATCTGTGCGATGACTGGGAACCCACGCTGCGAATGCTCGAACTCGACTCCGCCGCAAGGGAAGCCGGGGTCTGCGCCGTGATCGGGATGGGCGCGAGTCCGGGGGTGAGCAATCTGCTCGCGATGGCCGCCGCGGGCGCACTCGATACCGTCGAGGACGTCTACACCGCCTGGCCGGTCGATGTGCCGCGCGGCAGCACCGAGGAGCTGTCACCGGAGGATGGCGCGCATCCGCCCGCCGCGCTCATGCACTGGATGGAGCAGATCAGCGGCACCATTACCGTTGTCCGCCACGGCCGTACGACTCGTGAGCCGCCCTTGCGTCCGATCTCCTTGGAACTGCCCGGCGATCGGCGCGGCACCGGTTACACCGTCGGCCATCCCGAACCCGTGACGCTGCACCGCACACTGCGCCCCACCGGCGAGGCCGCCACCCTGATGATCGTCACCCCGGGTACCGCGGCGTTTCTGGACGTCCTGCGCCGCGATATCGATCGCGGCGAACTGACCAATGAGACCGCCTCGGCACAGCTGCTGAAACCCGGTCTACTGCGCGGTATCCGGTCGCTCATCGCCGCCGGTCGATTCCACTCTCCCGGTACCCTGCCGCCGTTCTTCGCCGCGGCTCGCGGACGCAGGGACGACCGGCCGCACACCACCCTGGCGTATCTCGCGGACGATTCCGGAACCGGCACACCACTGTTCATCGACGATATGAGCCGCGCGACGGGAATCCCATTGGCATTGGCTCTATCCCAGCTCGTCGACGGCAGCGCCCGCCGCCCCGGCGTCCATCCCCCGGAATCGGTGATGGACCCGGACCGCTTCTTCCGCGACCTCCGCCCGCATCTCGGCCTGTCCGGTGACGGTCCCGCGGTCATTGTCGAGCACTTGACGGGATGCTGACCGGTAGCTAAACAGTGAGGTCTGGTCGGTATTTTCCATCCTGGTGAATCGTCAATCTGATCGGTCCGCCCCGAAACATGCTTTCCGGCAGGTACTCTCGTTGCAATGGGACATCGTGCACTGTTCTCGCTGGCATGCATCGTTCTGGCCGCCTCGTGCGCGATAGTCGCACCCGGCACCGCCACGGCGGATTCGGGGCTACCGCAGGTCGGCGGCAATTTCATGTGGGGTGTGTCCAGTTCCGGATTCCAGAGCGAAGGGTCTGCGCCGGACAGTAATTGGAGTCGGTACGCCAACTCCGGGCGCGCGCAGGGCTATGGCAATTCGGTCGATTTCCTGCATCGTTACGGTGAGGATATTCAGCACGCCGCCGATCTCGGCGTCGGTGTCTACCGAGTTAGCGTGGAATGGGCTCGGGTGCAACCAAATCCGGGCGAATGGGATTTTTCTTTCTATGACGCCATGATCGCGCGCATCCGCTCGGCCGGTATGCGGCCCATGATCACCCTGGACCACTGGGTGTTTCCAGGCTGGGCGGTCGATCGCGGCGGCTGGCGCAATCCCGGCATGGTCGACGATTGGCTGACCAATGCCCGCGCCGTGGTGGATCGGTACGCGGGGTCGGATCCGCTGTGGGTCACCTTCAACGAACCGCTCGCCTATGTCGGCCAGGAACAGCGCATCGGCGATATCGGCACGCTCGATGTCACCCCCATGATCGATCGCATGGTCGCCGCGCACCGCGCCATCTACGACCACATCCACGCGCGCCAGCCCGGTGCGATGGTCACCAGTAATCTCGCCGCCAACGATCTCGGTGCGGCACAGGCCGACGCGTCCTTTATCGACCGGATCGCCGACAAGCTCGACTACATCGGCATCGACTACTACTACGGCGGATCGCTGTCCAAACCGCCGAATGTGGTCGCGAGCCTGCTGAATCAGCCCTCCGGTCTCATTCTCGAACCCGAGGGGATCTACTACACGCTGCGCCGCTACGCCCAGAAGTTCCCGGGCCGCCCGCTGTATATCGTCGAGAACGGGATGCCCTCGGACAACGGGTCGGCCACCACAGACGGTATGACCCGCTCCGACAACCTCCGCGACACCGTCTACTGGGTCCAGCGCGCCAAGGCCGACGGTATGAACGTCATCGGCTACAACTACTGGAGCATCACCGACAATTACGAATGGGGCAGCTACGCACCGCGTTTCGGGCTCTATACCGTCGATGTCACCACCGATCCGAGCCTGACCCGCCGTCCCACCGATGCGGTGAACGCGTACCGCGATATAGCCAATTCCGGTGGCGTTCCGAACGGCTATCTCCCCACCCGGGCTCCGGCGCTGTGCTCACTACAGGATCTCCCCTCGAGCTGCTTCGCCCCCGTCACAGTCCCGGGCCGCTGACCCGCGGCGGTTCGTAATCGCCGATCAGCGAACGGGATCCGCGGCTGAGAGCAGCGCTTGCGCTGTGTCGCACAGGGTTTCGATGGCCTCATCCCTGGTGAGGCCCGCGACGTCGACGAGCCAGATGAACGATTCGATGCCGGTGGCCGAGCGAATCGCTATGGCCAGACGGTGAATATCGACCTCCGGGCGCGAGTCCCGCAGCGGGGTCAGCGCATCCTCGATCCAGCCGATGGCCCGGCCGCGCCGCAGCGGGGACGATTCGGCCGCACCGGGCTCCAGCGAAAGCCGCAGGGAGGCGCGTAATTCCGGCTCCCATTCCAGATTGATCCGGCCGCATTCGCGCATCACCAGTTCGAGTCGGGTGCGGACATCGCCGGGGGCCGGATCTGGCAGCAGTGACGTCTGCTCGATCTCCGGTCGCACCGCCGCGAGCAGGGTTCGCTGATTCGGAAAGTACCGATAGGCCGTGGTCCGGGAGATATCCGCGGCCTGGGCGGCATCCTCGACGGTTGGGATGAGCCCCTGCGCCAGCAGCGCCCGGGTCGCCGTGATCAACGCCGTGCGCGTGCGCGCCTTCTGTCCCCGGCGACCGGATTCCTCATATGGCACCGACATGCCCATCATGGTACCTTAGTCCCATATACTTTCCGGAGGCCGCTCATGAGCACCGATCCCGTCCTCGTCAGCCCGGAGTTGTACCGGGTCATCTTCGAAAATGACCGCGTCCGCGTCCTGGAATACCGCGATAAACCCGGCGACCGCACCCGGCCGCACGACCACCCCGACAGCGTGATGTACCCGCTGGCCTCCTTCCGCCGACGCATCACCTCGGGCGGACGCCGGGTCGAGGTCGAACTGACAGCGGGTCAGGTGCGCTGGGTCGGCGCGCAGGAACACGAGGGCGAGAACATCGGCGATACCGACAGCCACGCCCTGTTCATCGAGCTCAAGGAGCCCGCACCGGCACCGGCCGCCCCCACCCTGGGCCCCAGCGCGCCGTAGGGCCCGAATGCGCTTCGCGTCGCCGCTGATTCGTGTATCCCGGCGACACACGTAGGCTCTGGCTCATGCATGACTCAGTCACCGTCCATATGTCGGCCGCACCGGAACCGATCTGGGATCTGATCAGCGATGTCACCAATGTGGGCCGGTTCAGCCCGGAGACGTTCGGGGCGGAGTGGATCGGGCGGGCGACGGGACCTGCTGTCGGAGCGAAGTTCCGTGGGCACGTGAATCGGAATGGGTGGGGGCTCAAGTACTCCACGGTGTGCCGGGTCGTCGCGTGTGAACCGGGCCGTGAATTCGCCTTCACCGTGCTCGGTCCGGGCGGTATGGAAATCAATACCTGGCGCTACCAACTCGAACCGACGGACTCGGGCACCTCGGTCACCGAATCCTTCCAACTGCACAACTCGCCGCCGATCCGGCTGTACTGGCTGCTCGCGGGCTGGACGCGCGGCAAGACGAATGTCGAGGGGATGCGCGAAACCCTCGCACGCATCAAGGCCTACGTGGAAACCCCGCGCTGACAGCGAAATCCGCCGCCCGAGGTCAGCAGGCGATCTCGAGCAGCCGCTGCCGAGCCGAGCGCTCCCCCAACTCCGCCATGGCCCCGGGCGGATTCCCCGCCAGATCCCGCAGGCACATCCGCACGATCCACACCACCCACCGCCGCGAAAACCGATCGCCGAACTCCGAGAACAGCCGATCGACCATCGCCTCGACCAAATCCCGCTCACGCATCGGCCGCAACGGCCCCGCCACGTATCCATCGGTCATACCGAAAGCTTGATCGCCCGAACGACAGCGCGGGAGTGACCAAAGTCCCCCACCCGAGGGACTTCAGCCCGGACTACATCCCCGCCACATCGCCACCGCTGGGCATTCCACCCCCGTTGATTCCTGGGACAGAACTATTCGGTGCGGGGGCTCTTTCGCTTACAGTTGGTTAGCAAGATGCTTGCAGTTGTTAGCACTGGCTTTGCTGTGAGCGGGACAGACAAAGGAGTCTGACGATGCCGGGTGCTCTGGCTGCGACTACGTCCATGGTGATCGATGATCGATTCACGGGGGTGGCGGCGAGGTTTTTCCGTATGTTCCGGCGGCGGGGGCAGGGCGGTGGGGCGCTGTCGGTTTACCTGCACGGGGAGCCGGTGGTGGATGTGTGGGCGGGGTGGGCCGCGCCGGATCAGCGGTGGCGGGGCGACACCATCGCGCTGTCGTATTCGACCGGTAAGGGTGTCGCGGCGACCGTGGCCAATCGGTTGATCGAGAGTGGCGTACTGGCGTTGGACGCGCCGGTTGCGACCTATTGGCCGGAGTTCGCGGCGAATGGCAAGGGCGACATCACAATCCAGGACGTGCTCAGTCATCGGGCGGGATTGCAGCGGATTCGGGGACTGCTGCCGGACGCGCATGAGCTGCTCGATCACGATCGCGTCGCCGCGGCCATCGCCGCTTCCGCACCGGATCCCATGCGGCTGCGGGCCTCCGGCTATCACGCCATCACCTTCGGCACCCTGATCGCCGAAATCGCACAGCGCGCCACCGGGCGGGACTTCCGCGATGTGCTGCGTACCGAACTGGCGGAACCGCTGGGCGACAACGACTTCTGGTTCGGCGTGCCCGAACACCAACGCGATCGGGTCGCCACGCTGGGGCCGCGACTCGGCATCGCCCGCATTCCGATGGACACCCTCATCGCGCCCTTCGCCGCTGTGCGCCAGGTGCGTTCGGCACGCGGCGCGGTCTATGACGGCTGGGCCGATATGACCACGGGCCCACTGCCGTACGACGCCATGATGCCGGGCTGGAACGGCACCTTCACCGCCCGCGCGCTCGGCAAGATGTACGGCGCGCTCGCCAATGACGGTCAGCTCGGGCATCGGCGGCTCTTGAATCCGGAGACCGCCGCGGCCATCGCCCGGATGCCCGCCAATAGCCGCTACGACTATGTGCTCGGCGCCGCACCGCAATTCGCGCGCGGCTACCATCGCGCCATCGTCGGCACCAAGCTCACCCGCCGCGCCTTCGGCCACTTCGGCCTCGGCGGTTCCGGCGGCATCGCCATTCCCACGCTCGGGCTCTCGATCGGCTTCGTCACCAACCACCTCGGCAGCATCCCGACCTCGGTGGCCGATACCCGGCTGCCGTTCCTGGCGGCCTCGGCACAGCGCGCGGCAATGGCGGCGGCCGAAACCGCCCCGGTGGCGGATCGCTACGCGGAAGCCGGTTAGACACCGACGAATTGGACCCGGGTGCGGTCGCGGCTTTGCCCGCCCCGGCAAAAGCCGCGCCGCACAGCGGGTTTCGCTAGCTCACGTCGATCACATCGTCGGCGGGGCGGCGCGGGGTGAGTGGGAGTGGTGCCGCGCCCGCGGCCGCCCACCCCACTCGCACCATGGCCTGCGGGTACGCGGCGTCCTGGAGCACCTCGGTACGAATGGCGGCGGCCAGGTCCGGCATGGCGAGTGGTTCGGATTGCAGGCAGCTAGACAGGGTGAGGCTGGAGGCCGTGAGCAACAGGGCGCTGGCGGCCTCACCCGCGCGCAGATGTGCGCGGCGGTCATCGGCCGGGGTGCAGATCACCAGCCATTCCGAACTGTCGGCCTCGGTGTCGACATCGCTGAGCTCCGGACTCGCGAACGTGCGCAGCATGATCTCGTCCGCGGTGCGCGCGGGCGGCGCGCTGGCGGCGGGGACGCCGTCCGGTGAGCCGTGCCTGCCGCTCCAGCGCGCCATCTCCGATTGATAGCGCGGGTCCAGCGCATGCCGGTCGGCGGCGCGATGACTGGCCTGCGCCAGGGCCCCGCGCAGTGATGCGGGCACCTGCCGGGCGGCGGCCCCGAAGTGCGGTGCGACCGCGGACATGCGGCGCAGATGCGACTGGGTGACCAGGCGCGGACCGAAGCGGCGGCGATCGGACTGCCGGTGCACGATCGCGGCGGCGAGCTCGATTTCGCCCTGTTCGGGCGGGTGCGGGGTGACCGTGACGGCGGCCAGATGATTCGGATCGGCCGCATCGGGCAGATACTTCACCTGGGAGCGCCAACCCAGTACCGCGAGCGCCACACGCAGATGATGCAGTGCCGCACCGCAACTCATCACCAGACCGCGCGAGTCCGGATCGGCGGCGGGCAGGTGGCGTTCCGGATCGGCGAACAGATTGATGACATCGTCGTCGAGACGCCAGCGCCACGGCTGGGTGTTGTGTATCGACGGCGCTCGGGCGGCCATGCCGACGGCCGTCTCGAATGCCTGCGCCAAGGCGCTCCGGTCGATCATGCGCCCGTACCTTCGGACGCCACTACGCTCTGGTCGATCATGCGCCTTCACTTTCCGATATCGCCGGCGCGCATGGCGCCGGCGGGCCGCTCCAACGGGGACGCGGGCGGCGATCGTGACCTCCATGCTGCCCTATCGCCATGACCAGTTGCCCGCGGCCAGGACTCGCAGAGGGTGATTCAGCTCGCAAAATACCTTCGTGAACTGGGTATTTTAGAGTTTGGTTAGGATGCCCTACATGACGAGAGTAACGCTGCGTTCGGTCCCGAAACGAGTGCCCGCGGTCGCGCTGGCGGTTCTGGCCGGTGCCGCGTTCGTGCCCGCGCTCCCGGCATCGGCGGCACCGTCCGGGCCCTCGATCGAACTGTTCGCCGCCGATGGCGTGACCCCGCTCGGCGATACCGTGCTGCATCCCGGCGACCGGATCACGGTCAAGGGTGCGGGCTTCGATCCGGCCGCCAATACCGACGGGCTGCCCGTGCCCGTTCCGCCGGGCGTCCCGCATGGGACGTTCATCACTTTCGGTGCGTTCGCCCCGGAGTGGCGGCCTTCGACGGGCGCGCCGACCGCATCGCGCGCGGCAACCCGCTCGGCCGTGCAGTGGGTATTGAGCGAGCCCGCGCTGAACCAGGTGCCGCGTGTTCCCTTCGATCTCCAGCGGACCATTCGCAACCAGTGGGTGCCACTGTCCGCGAACGGTGATTTCACCGCCGTGCTCGAAGTGTCGCAGCCGAGCAAGCTGCCCGCCGATGCCGTCTACGGCGTCTACACCTATGCCGCGGCCGAGGCGGTGAACGCAAATCAGGAGCTGTCCGCCCCGGTGCGTTTCGATCCGGCACCCGGCCCGAACACACGCGTGGCGCCCAGCGCCGATCTGAGCTGGTCTCTCGCACCGGGATTCGCCGATACCGTGACCGGCACGCTACAGGGATCGGTCACCGGCGCGGACGGTGCGGGCGTCCGCGATAAGGCGCTGACCTTCGCACTCGACGAGGCGGATATCGATCCGCGCACCGGTCTGGGCACCGTGCGCTATCGCGGGGCGATCACCGCCTCGACCCGATTCCACCTCGGCGAGATCGCACTGGCGAATCCGTGGATCGAATTCACCAGTGCCGGAACCTGGCTCACCGCGGAAACCTCCACCTCGGACACCATCGGCACCGATTCACTGCATCGCATCCGGGTGGCTCGGCTCGATGCCCCGGCCACCCCGGGCCGCACCGAATGGCAGAACGTATCAGCCACTTTCGAACCGGTGCTGACCCCGGCCTCATTGCAGCTCTATGCGGGCCGCGCCGCCGCGCCCGTCAGCTTCCGCTACTGACACCCGTGCTTGTATGGGACGGTGACCCCCGACCGTGATTTGCCAGGAGAACGCCCGCCATCCGTAGTCCCAGATAGCAAGCTGCTGCTGCGGTTTGCTCCGGGTGGCTGGCGCTGGGACGCCGGGCTTCGCACGGCATTGGCGTTCGGTCTGCCCGCAGCGCTGCTGGTGGCCTGCGGTCGCGCGGACTGGGCGCTGTTCGTCTGTTTCGGCGCGTTCGCGGTGATGTACGGCGAGGGCCGGGCGTATCGCGTTCGGTGGCAGGTGATTTCGATCGCGGGCGCGGCCCTGCTCGCATGCGTCGGGCTGGGTATCGCGGTCGGTGCGACCACGCCGAGCACCGGCACCGCGGCTTGGCTGGTGGATGTGGCGGTGCTGCCGGTTCTGGCGGTGCTCGGGGTGTACCTGATCGATGCCGCCCGATTGGGGCCGCCCGGGGTGATGTTCTTCCTGGTGGCCTGTTCGGGTGCGCTCGCGGCGACCCGTTCCGGGGTGGGGGCGGACGGGATCATGATCGCGACCGCGCTCGGCGTCGCGGGCGCGCTGCTGGTATCGATGGCTGGGCGGCTGATCGCACCGCATCAGCCGGAACGGATCGCGGTGGCCCTGGCGGTGCGAGCGGTGGACGAGTACGCGGCCGCACGCGATCAGGGCACGGCGACCGCAGCCCAGCGGCATCGCGCGGCGGAAGCACTGTGGAATGCCTGGGGAACGGTCTACGACGCCGGACTGTCCGAGGACACCGAAGGCGCGACGCTGCAACTGCTTTCGGCGCATCGGCGCTTGGGAACCACCGATCCGGAGGCGGACGCGCAGGGAATTCCCCTGGCACGCCCCACAATCCGGTATCGACTGCTGCGGTCGCTGAACTGGGACTCACACGCGGCGGTCACTTCGGTACGCGTCGCCTGCGCCGTCGTCGTGGCGGGCGTACTCGGCGGACTCAGCGGCTCGGATCACCCGCACTGGGCAATCTTGACCGCCCTCATCATCTTGCAGGCCGGACCGGATCGGGTACACGGCCGAGTCCGCGCGATCCACCGCCTGGTAGGCACCGCCGCCGGACTCGTGGTCTTCGCGGCCCTGATCCAGTTGTCCCCCACCGGTTTCGCTCTCGTCCTGGTGCTCGCCGTACTCCAATTCGGCGTAGAGCTCTTCATCACCCGCAACTATTCGGTAGCCGCGATCTTCTTCACCCCGGTCGCCCTGCTGGCCGGCGGCGCGGGCGCGAACGGCCAGGCGGTGGGCGCGGTCATGCGAGATCGCCTGGTGGAGACCGCGATCGGCGTCATCATCGCCCTACTGGCCCTGCGCTTCATCCTCCCCCGCGCCCACCGCCGCACCTTCACCTGGACCGAACACCGCGTCCGCACCGGCACCACCGTCCTGCGCGACCGCCTGCGCGAGGCCGCCGCCGACGCGCCCCCGATCCTGGAACTACGCCGCGACCTGCAATTCGACCTGATCGGCGCGATGCGCGCCGGAATTGACTCCACCCACAACGATCCGCACTGGGCCCAACAGGTCTGGCCCCCGCACGCCGAACTACTGCACTCGGGCTACGACCTGCTCGCCGCATGCCGCGCGGTCCCACCGGGCGCCAAGATGTAGTGCCCGCCCGGCGATCTCGTCGAGACTGTCCGCATCGGTGTTCTCGATGCGATGAATCGCCATTTCCGGGAACAGGATTCGTAGCTCATCGAGGGTGCGCAGGTAGTTGGCACGCAGTGCGGTCAGGTGGGCGGGGCTTTCATGGGTTTCGATGCTGCCGCGGGCGGCGCAGCGGCGGGCGGCTTGTTCGGGTGGGGTGTCCAGCCAGAGGATGGTGTCGGGGAGGGTGGTGCGGTAGGCGGTGGAGAAGCGTTCCAGTGCGGTGGCGGTGGGGTGGGACAGGATGGTGACGATGTCGTCGAGGGTGGTCTCCAGGTCGGCGCCGAGGTGGACGCGGGCGGATTCGGTTCGCTGCCAGGCTTTTACGGCCGGTGCAGCACCGGGTTGCAGTTGGTCGGCGAGGGCCAACACATCGGCCAGGCGGGTTGGATCGCTGCGTTCGCTCTGGGCGATGCGGGCGTAGAGCGGGGCGTAGACGAGGGTTTCGATGAGTGGGTGGCGTTCGCAGACCAGCACATTCGGGTCGAAGGTGGTGCGGAAGAAGTCTTCGACCGGGCCGTAGAGGGTCATGCGGAGGTACAGGGCGGCGGCCTTGACGGCCCGATAGCCGACCGTGTCCGCCGCATCGCTCACCGCTTTGAGCTGGCGGGACAGCTCGTGCAGCGGGCCGTTCGGCGTGTGGTGGAAGTCGGGGCAACTCAAGGCGATCCAGCGTTCATCGGGCGGGGCCAGGTGGCGCAGCCGGGCGATGAATTCGGATTTGCCGCTGCCGTCGATGCCCACCACGGCTATGCGATGGGGTGCGGTCATAGCGCCGCGCCGATCGGGATGGCGGCGGCGATGGTGGCGGTGAGGGTGTTCGGATCGGCGGTACCGTCGAGTTCTCGCCAGCCGAGTTCGCGGGAAAGGCCGTCCAGCACGGTCTGACTGTGCTGCTGGAACCTCAGGAAGGTGTCCGCATCGCCGTATCCGCTTTCGTAATCGCTGCGTTCGAGCTTGCGGGACAGCGCGGTCTGCGGGGATACCTTCAGGTAGCAGGTCAGATCCGGCTCGGGGAAGCCGGAAGCGTATGCGCGCAGGGCGCTGGCGTCGCCGCCGTGCGCGACCTCGGTGGCGAAGTACTTGTACCAGTAGGCATTCAGCAGAATCACCTCCGGTTCCGTATCGGCCGCGAGCTCCACGGCGACCTGGACGGCATGGAATAGGAAGAGCGCGCGTGAGAGCGGGCGCAGCACACGCAGATAGCCGAAGACCTCGTCGCGGTCACGGAAGGGCAGTCGCGATGCGATGGCGGGAGCGTCGAGGGCATCCCAGATCCCTGCTTCCGCGACGCGAATTCCCCTGTCTCGCAAGACCGCTGAGACGGCAGCGACCTGGGTACTCTTCCCCGAGGCGTCACCGCCCGCGATGCACACCACGGTGGGCATCAGCTCTCCCCCGCCCAGTCGAGCCGCTGCACCACGCCGGACCCACCGTCGAGGCGCACGCGTTCGCCATCGCGCACGATCGACATCAGCCCCGGTACCCCGACCACCGCCGGAATGCCGAGTTCGCGTGCCAGCACGGCCGAATGCGACAGTGTGCTGCCGCGTTCGATCAGCAGACCCTTGACGCTGGGGAACAACGGCCCCCAGCCGGGATCGGTGCGGCGGGTGGTCAGGATCTTGCCGGTGACGTCGAGATCGTCCTCGGGACTCATGACAATCTGCACGTCGCCCTCGACAATGCCCGGCCAGCAACCGGTTCCGCGCAATGTCGCCGAATCGGCGACGGCCGCATCGGGAACCGCGGTGTCGGCGGCCAGCGACGGCGGGCCGGTGGTCTCGAACTGGTTCGGTGGTTCGACCAGTTCGTAGCGGGCGAATTCGGCGATGCGGTTGCGGGCGAGCGCCCCCAGATCCGAGGTCATGGACCTGCCCTCGGCGAATGCCTGGATTTCCTCCATGGTCAAGTAGAAGACATGCCCCGGCCCATCCAATTGCCCTGCGGCGGCGAGCAATTCACCGATGCGCAGGTAGACCGACCGGCCGACGCCGATGATCCGGGTCCGGGTGAGCCGGACTCGTTCGCGGTCGCGCACCGCACGCCGGGCCTTGCGCAGCACCGCGATCAGGCGGGTGCGGCGCGCGGCGGGCAGGGTATCGAGCACCTCGCGCTCGAACACCTCCTGTCGTGCGCGATGGGTGCGTTCGAGTTCGTCCGCGTCGATCCCGTTGTCGTTCACATAGTTTCGCAGCACGGTGACGATGAAAGACGGATCCTGGCGCAGCGAAACGGTTTCCAGCTTCTGCTCGCCCATGCACCGGTCGCCGTACAGCTCGATGTAGTCGTCGAGCACCTGCCGCACGGCGGGTGAAGCCTCCCGCACCGCGTCGTAGCCGGTGCGCGGATCGCCGGTGAACACCGCTTCCCGCAGCGCCGCGTCCGTGCGAATTCGCCCGGCCAATCGCATGAGAATCACGGTGGGCTGGAGTGATTCGACCGCCTCCTCCGAAGCGAGCAGTCTGGCGACCACCTCCTCGGGCACCGGCGTCCCGTCTTTGGCCAGCAGCCGCCGCGCCCGCCCGGCCTGATTGCTCAGATACAGATCGTTGATCATCTGCACCGACCAGCGCCCAAACAGCCGCAAACCCTGATCGGCCAGCTCGAGCAGTTCCCGCAGATCGGTGGCGGTGGCCTGGGCGCGCCGAATCCGATCGACCTCCGCGCCGACCTCCTGCTGGAATCGATCGACCAGCGCACCGCGATTGGCCATCCGCCAGCCCAGCACCGCGACCACGGGCAGCAGTTGGGGCAGGCGCACCAGTCGCTCGCGCAGACCGGGATGGATGCCCTCGATGAAGTCGACCGGGTTCTCGACGCCGATCATGCGCTCGACGTCTTCCTTGTTCCGCCGGAAGTACGGGGCCAAACTCAGTACCCGGTACCAGTTCTCGATGTTGTAGTACACCCGGCCCGAGACCAGTCCGACCATATTGCGCAGCACCTGATCGTGCGCGGCGATGACCGGTTCGCGCACGCCGATCATGCGCAGCGTCTCGGTGAAGATCACCTCGTACACCCGCGCCGCCCAGGAGAAGGTGAGCGGTGAGGTGACCCCGTTGAAGCTCTCCTGGATATTGCTGTTGTCCCACACCGCACGCCAGGTTCCGAGCGAGGCCGGATCGGCGGCCGTGGCGGCCGCGGTGATCGGACGGGTTTGCAGCACAACGATTTCGCCGCCGCGCACGGTCCATTCGATGTCCTGCGGTCCGCCGAGCGCGGTCGCTATGCGCACGCCTTCGCGCACCAGCAGCGAGGTCTGCTCGGCAGTGAGGCAGCGGCGGGTGCGGCGATCGCCGTCGATCGGTTGTTCGCGCACACCGCCCGCGGCATCGCGGATGTACTCGACGTCCTTGTCCGCGATCCGCGTGGTGAGCTCGGATCCACTGTGGGACAGCACGAATTCGTCGGTGGCGCAGGCCCCGCTCACAATCCCCTCGCCGAGCCCCCAGCAGGCGCTGATCAGCGCCTCGTCCATGCGGCCGGTGATCGGGTTGCCGGTGAACATGACTCCGGATACCTCACCATCGGCCATATCCTGCAGGATCACCGCCACTTCGGGCGCGGCGGCCTCGGAGTCGCCGCGATAGTGCAGTGCCCGCGCGCTGAAAGCCGAAGCCCAGCACCGCCGAATGGCGTCCAGCACCTGGTCGGCATCGGTGCGGAACAGGTAGCTCTCGAAGATCCCCGCGTACGAGCGGTCCGCACCGTCCTCACCGACCGCCGAACTGCGGACCGCGATCGGTCCTCTGCCACGCATGAATTCCGTTACAGCATCGGTCAATTCGGCGTCGACGGGCGATTCGACAATCGCCTCGCGCAGCACGGTCGCTGCCGCGGCGCGCTCGGCATCGGTCGTCGCGGCCGCGACTCCGCGATACAGCTCCGGCAACCGTCCCGATCGCAGGTGCGCGTCGAATGCCTCGATGGTCACCACCGACCATTCCGGAACGCGCGCACCGGTGCCGAGCAGCCGGGCCAGCCCGATCGCCTTGCCGCCCACCAGCTTCCCGTCCGCTTCGGTAACACTGTCACCGGCGTGCAATAGCGCTGCTGCGTTCTCTGACAGCACGGTCATCAGTCGGCTCCGATCGCTTCGATAATGTTCATCCGTGCCACCCGCCACGCCGGTATGAGGCTGCCGACGAGGCAGATCACCAGCGCACCGACGGCGAGCGTGAATGCCGCCGGGACGGGCACGAATTCGACGTCCACATTCCAGGCGCGCGCGGAGGCCAGATCCGCGATGACCTGTTCCACCGATCCGAAGATCAGCCCCAGCACGCCGCCGGTGATACCGATCGCTCCGGCTTCGGCGAGCACAATGGCCAGGGCGAGCCGCCGGCTCGATCCGATGGCCCGCAGCACCCCGAGCTCTCGCCGCCGTTCCAGCACCGAGAGCAGCAGCGTATTGATCAGCGCCACAGCGGAGATGATCACCACGATGATCCAGATCAGGTGATTGAGCCGGGTGGCCTGGTTCAGCGAATCCCCGAAACCCTGGACCGCCGCCGCACCCGTATAGGCCAGGGTCCCGGCGGGCAGTACGCCCTGCACCTCGGTCAGCAGCCGGTCCGGATCGATGCCGGGCGCGGCGTGCAGTTCGAGCGTGGAGGCCCCCTGGCGGGCGAACCACTCGCGCATGTTCGGGAGCGCCATGCCGATCGCGCCATTGAGGCCGGAGAAGAACGGCACCGTGGCGAGCACGGTGATCGCGCGCTCCCCCGTGGCGGTCGGCATCGAAACCGAGTCCCCCACTTTCACTTTCAGCGCATCGGACAGATCACTGGACATGATCACGCCCTGACCATCCAGTACCGCCTGACGCACCTTCGAGTCCACGGCCGCCAGCAACGGGCTGGCCGCGCCGGGTGCGAGCCCGAACGCCATGGCCCGTTTACCGCCGAGCGCGACATACCCGGCCTGGCCCTCGACGACCTGCGCCACATCGGGCAGCGCCCGCAATCGCTCCGGCAGATCCGTCGCCAGCAATGGTCCGGTGGGGAACGTCCCCGCCTGGGTCGTCGACACCCAGACATCCGCACCGCGCAGCGCCGCGAACGAATCCTTGGTCGAGTCAACGGCATTGGTATTGCCCGCGCTGATCGCGAAGGTCGCGGCCACCGCGACGCTGACGGTCATCAGCGTCGCCCAGGCGCGCTTCGGCGAGCGCCGAATGGCCTCGGCCGCGAGCTCACCGGCACTGCCGAACCGGCTCGCCACCCACGCGGCGGCGCGCACGATCGGCACGCCGAGCGCGAAGCCGAGCAGCACCTCGGCGGTGAACATGGTGGTGATTCCGGCGTTCGCGGCGATACCGGGCTGCCGGGTCGCCACGAACGCGCCGATACCGATCACCACCGCCGCCACCCCGGCCGCCACCCGCAGTCGCGGCCGCACCACATCGGCGACCGAGACGCCCACGGGGGCAAGCGCTTCCACCGGGGAGACCCGGTACACCTGCCGCGCGGCCAGACCGGCAGCGCCGACGCAGACCAGTACCGCGACGATGACCGCCAGCGGAATCGCCCACACCGGCACGATGAATTCGATGCGCGCGCTCACGGCTTGCAGGAACAGATCCGGCAGTCGCTCGATGGCGTAACGGCCCAGCAGCACACCGAGTCCCGCACCGAGCAGCGCGCCCAGGGCTGACAGCACGGCCGTCTCCAGCAGGAGATCTCCGACCAGGGTGAGCCGCCGCCCGCCGAGCGAGCGCAGCATGGAGATCACCGGTCGGCGCTGTGCGATGGCCATACCCATGGCCGTGTAGATGAGGAATCCGGCGACCAGGAACGCCATACCCGCCGCCGCGACCGCGGTGAAGCGAATGAGCATGACGCCATTGCTGGATTTGCTCGCTTCGGCGGAGGATTCGGTCACCACGGCGCGCCCGGCCACGGCCTTGCTCACCGCCGGCCGCAGCGCGTCCGCACCGCCGTCGCCGATGATCAGCACCGAATCCAGCACCCCGGATTTACCGGCCGCCCGCTGCGCCAGTGGCAGCGGTGCGAGCAGATAGCGTCCGCCGTTGAATCGGGCCGCCTCCGGGCTGTCCAGCACCCCGGCCACCGTGACCTCACCGCCGCGCAGCGCGATCCGATCGCCCACGGCGAATCCGGTGTCCGGACCCACCAGCACGCCGTCCTTGACGGTCGTCAATGCCGCGGCGTGCCCGGTCAATTCGTTCTTGATCGGACTGTCGAGCGCGGCGGCGGTGGCATCGGTGCCGAGCAGCAGCACGGTGCCGCGCGCGGTGCTCACCGCGGTGCGAACCACCGGAACCGCCGCCGTCACACCCGAGACCCGGGCCACCTCATCGCGGACCGCCGCCGGGAAACCACTGTCCGAGGCCCCGGAGACCTCGAGCACGGCATTGCCGCCGAGCCCGGCCGCCACCCGATCGATGGATTGATCGATGGAGCCGATGATGCACAGCACGGTCACCAGCAGCGCCGTCGAGACCGCCACCACCGCGATGGACGCCAGCGCCCGCCCCCGGTGCACGAGCAGATCGCGAATACTGAGGAACCGCAGTCGATCCCAGGCGGAGAGCATCAGGCGGCACTCTTCTCGTCGCTGCTGACGCCGCCGTCGCGCAGGGTGATGACCCGGTCGGTGGCCGCGGCCGCGACCATATCGTGGGTGACCGTGATGACCGCGCGCCGCCGTTCGGTGTCGTGCGCGATCGAGGCCAGCAACTCCATGAGCTGCGCACCGGTCTTGGAGTCGAGGTTGCCGCTGGGCTCATCGGCCAGGATCAGCGGCGCGTCCAGCATGAGCGCACGGGCCACGGCGACACGCTGCATCTGACCGCCGGACAGTTCGGCGGGCCGATGGTTGGCGCGGTTGGCCAGATCCACCAAGGCGAGCAGTTCGAGCGCGCGCGGTTTGGCCTTGCGCAGCGTGCCGCCGTCCAGCAGCAGCGGCAGCGCGACGTTCTCCCAGGCGCTCATGGTGGGCAGCAGATTGAAGAACTGGAAGATGAAACCCACGGTGCGGCGCCGGAATTCGGCGAGACCGTCATCGCCGAGCGCACCCAGCGCGCGGCCCTCGAATTCCACCGTGCCCGAATCAGGAGTGTCCAGGGCCCCGAGAATATGCAGCAGGGTGCTCTTCCCGGCCCCCGACGGGCCGACGATGGCGCTGAACGTGCCCGCTTCGAAACTCAGGTTGAGCGTGGACAGCGCCCGCACCTGCTGTTCGCCGATGGTGTACGACTTGGATACGTCTTTCAGCTCCAGCACTGGAGCACCTCCTCGATACTCGCCAATGGCGTTCCCAGATAGCCCGTTTCGAGGCAGTGGTCCAGCAGCACGCGCAGATAGTCCGGTCCGGTGTCCGGCGGGGGCGCACCGAGCAGTTCGGTCGCGGCGGCGGTGCCGAAGTCGCGGCGGCTGTCGAAATAGTTGGTGTACTGCGCGCCGATCCGCAGGTAGTACTCGCGTTCGACGGCATCGAGGTCCGCCGGGTCGAAGGTGGACGCGGGTACGAAGCGCGCCACCTCGAAGGAGGGGTATTCGGCGAAGATCTCGGACATGGCCCGCAGCGAGGTGGCGTTCGCGCCCACCGCGTGGCAGGTGTTGCCCTGCGCCTGATCGAATCGCGTTGCGGCGGCGACGATCACATCGGCCACGTAGTCGATGGGCGCGAAGGTCAGGGTCGCGTCGTAGCGGCCGGGCAGGCTGCGGAGCTTGCCCTCCACGATCAGTTTGACCACGCTGTAGAGGTTCTTGTAATCGCGAATCGCCCCGGACCCGGTCAGCCCGGTCACGATGCCGGGGCGCACAACCGTCCAGCGCAGGCCGGGCAGGTTCCGAATATGTTGTTCGGCAAGATATTTGCTGCGCTCATAGCCGTTGCCGAAGGATTCGGATCCGGAAGCGAAATCCTCCTCGATGAACCCTTCGCGGCGACCGCACACATAGGCCGTGCTCACGTACACCAGCGGAATGTCCCAGGACAGAGCCAGTTCGGCCGCATGCCGGGTGCCGCCCACGTTGAGTTCGGCGTAATCCCGTTCGGGGGCATCGAAATCGGTGGTGGCGGCCGAATGCACCAGGGTGCCGACATGCTCGCGCAACAGGGCAAGCGCGTCCGCGGCGAGCCCGAAACCGGGCTCCCGGACATCGCCCTTCACATACGCGACTTCGGCTGCGCCACAGGTGAACTCGACCGCGTCGATACGAGTGCCGCGACTGTCCACGATTTGCGGTGTGCGATGGGTGAGCACCACGACCGGAATCCCGCGCGCCCGCAGCCGCGCCACCACTTCCGCTCCGACCAGACCGCTCGCACCGGTGACCAGTACCGCCTTCGAGTCACTCACGCGTACCGCCCACGGATCCGAGGGTGGTGGCGACCAGGGTCACCACATCGCCGACCCGCAGCACATTCGTCAACTGTTCGGGGGCGTAGCGCGGCAGGCCGAAGCCGCGTTCCAGCGCGACCGTGAGTTCCATCAGGCGGATCGAATCGAAGCCGAGATCCTCGATCAGCCGCTGTTCATCGCGGACCGCGCTGGGCGGCTCGGGGGCCATATGCGCGATCAGGGTGCGGGTGCGTGCGGCGATGGTCGCCGCGTCGATCGGAATCACGGTCAACGGTTCACTTCTCCTTCACTGGCCCGATGACGCTGATGCGGCTGGGCGCCACCGGACGCCAGCAGGTCCTGCACCTCGTCGATCGGAAGTTCGGTGTTCAGATAGGCGGCCAGGCGCAGCCAGTCGTAGGTGATGGTCAGGGTGCGCCGCCATTGCTCATGCGAATCGAAGGCGGCCGGGAAGGTGAGATCTGCTACGCCCCTGGCGATATCGACCAGGGCGTCCACCGTCGCGAGTCCGGTGTATTCGGTGCCGGATTCGATCAGTTCGGTGAAGCGCACCGCCTGTGCCGCGCGCACCCGCGCGATCAATTCGGCCCGGTCCGCGCTCTGCGGGAGCAGTCGATCGAGCGTGGCGACCGCGGCGATATCGGGCGGTAGTGGCGCACATCCATTGGTGGACAGCAGCATTCGCACCACACCGCGCACCAGGCGCTCGGTCGCGGCCTCGGCGACCCGGCCCTGACGCTGTTCCAGCGCGCCCACCAGATCTTCGCGGGCGTTCTCGATGATCACGTTCGACCACACCAGCGCCGAGGCGCATTCGGTGAATCTGGCCGCGGGCAACGGGGACAGTGTGACGGACCGATCCGCGTCCCGTGCGCCGCCGCCCAGCCCGACCAGGACGGGCGCGGTGGTGGGCGGGGGCGTGTACGCGCCGATCACCTTGACCATGGCCACGGCGGGCCGCAGCGCACCCGCGTCCCGCCAGCTCAGGCCGACCAGGCCGAGCCGGGTGAACTCGGCGAGATCGGCGTGCGCGGACGCACGCGCACCGGCGGTCACATCGGCCAGCGAGCGGCCGAATACCACCGAGCGCCAGGCTTTCGCCGCGCCGTCCGACAGTACGAAGACCTCACGATCGGCGCGCAGTACATGAATGCGGCCGTCGATCGGCCACGAGGTAATGCCGCCGATCCGGCTCAGCCGCACCATCTTCGGATCGTTCGGGACGACCGGGTGACCCAGGGTCACCACGAATTCCAGGACCTCGTCCAGCATGCCCGGACCACTCACGTCGTCGGTAAGCCGGTGCAGCAGCGAGTAATACCGCTGCGCCACTTCGCCTTCGTCAATGCGATCGAGCTGCGGGCCGATCCACTTCGATTCGATATAGGTCTCGCCGCGATCGGCGGCCCAGCCCTTGATCGCGTCGAGCAGGCCATCGCGCGCCCAGCCGGTCGCCTCCGGCCACGCCTCGAGTGCCGCCATCGCCACGGCCTGGCGCAGCGATTGCTGTCCCCGGGCGAACCACCACGCGCTCATGAGCGCGGCGAACTCGGCGTAGGGGTACTGCTTCCGGATCTCCTCGACATCGACCGCACCGGACCGGACCACGGTGGCGCGCAGGAATCGCTGGCAGCGATTGAGCACGTCCTGGTTGAGTTCGATCAGGGCGGTCGAGTCGGAATCGTCTTGGGGCAGCGCGTTTCTCGCGTAGGCGAGCTGGCTTTCCAGCTGCGCCCGCGATCGGGTGCGGATCTCCACCCGGCGACCGCCGAGGAACAGCACGGTCGGCATCTCCGGCGCGGGATCCGCACCCGGTACGGCCACCAGGAAATCGATATCGGAGCCGGTATTACCGAAACCCTCCGCGATCGAACCCTCCAGCAGGACGGTCGAATCGGCGGGAATGTCCACCACCGCCAGGGCCGCAGTCAGCAGGTCCGCTATCTCACCGTCGGTCAGCAGCGCCTGCGCCGGGCGGCGCGGTCCGGCCGCGGTCACCTCGGAGCCGCGCAGCGCACCGTGCACGGTGACGTCGTCGCCGAGTTCGCCGCCGCGATACAGCTCCCACATGAGCCTGCGCCGGGGTTTACCGCTCGAGGTGCGGCGAATCAGACCGGCCCGGCCGGTCACGATGGTCAGCTGCTGTGCGGGGCCGAGATCACCGCGCAGTACCTTGCGCGCCACCTCGATCCAGTCGCCCGGCCGTGCCTCGGCGAACAGCACGATGCCCTGATCCGCGCCGGTGCCCTGCATGGCGACGGCCGCGAATCTGTGTTTGGCGAGGCCGGTTTCGTGTGCGACGCGATGGTCGACGTCCTCCATGAACACCGGTTTGCCGCGCACCTTGATGCTCGCGCCCATGCGGCCCAGCACGTAGAGCTGGCCGTCACGCAGGAATCCGGCATCGCCGGAATGGACCGCGCCGTCGATGAAACGCGTCGCGCCCTCACGATCGGGCTCACCCGGGATCGGCTGATAGCCCTGGGCCACCGACGGTCCCGCGATCACCACTTCGCCGAGTACGCCCTCCGGGAGCGGCGCACCCTCGGTATCGACGATCGTGATGGTGGATTCGGCTGTGGAGCAGCCCAATCCGACCACCCACCCGGCCTCGGGCAGTGCGCCGCCATCCACGACCGCGGTCGCCAGCACCCGCACGGCCGCACCGAAGCGCAGCGTCGAGCTGTCCACCCGGAGCGCGGTGGGCATTCGATCCGCCACGGAAATCGTTGCCATGAGCGTGGATTCGGCCAGACCGTAGGCCGGGCGCAGGCTCTCCGGGCGGTACCCGGTATCCGCGAGCAGCGTCGTGAAGGCGTGCACATCGGCGATATCGATCGGCTCCGCACCGGTGATGAGCGACCGGAGGCCGGACAGATCCAGACCCTCGAGCTCGGCGGGCTGCACCCGTTTGGCGGTGTAGCCCATGCCGAATGACGGCGATACCGAATGGTGCGCGCCCGCGAGAGCACGCAACCAGCGGCCCGGATCGCGGACGAACTGATCCGGACGCATCAACCGCAGCTCGCCCTGTTTCGCGACGCTGGCCAGCAGGCCGCCGATCAGACCCATATCGTGATAGAGCGGCAGCCAGGACACCGTGACGTCACCGGACCGCCAGTCCACGGCCGAGGTGATGAACGAGGTGTTCGCGCCCAGGTTCCGCCAGCTGATCCGCACCCCGCGCGGCGTGCCCAGTGAGCCCGAGGTGAACTGCACGAGTGCGAAATCATCAGCCGGTACGGGTGCTCGCTCGAAGGGTTCGCCGTCGGCGTCCGGAATGCCTTGCAGGACCAGCACTTCGGTCACACCGTCCAGCGCACCGGCCGCGCCGTCCAGCAGGTCGGCCGCGCCCGCCATCGCATCGGTCGCGCCCGTCAGAACTTCTGTGGCGCGCTTGATGGTTTCGGCGATATCGCCCGAGGTCAGCACGATGCGCGGTCGCGCCTGCGTGAGGATGCCGCGCAGGTGCGCCACGTACTCCTCGCCGCCGCCGAATACCGGCGGCGGCACCAGGCTCAGCGTCGCACCGCAGGCCCACACCGCGTACATCGAGGCTATGCAGTCGAAGCCGGTGGGCAGCACCACACACACACCGTCGCCGGGGCGCACCCCGCGTTCGCGCAGCAGCGCGGCGATACGCCATGCGGCCGTACGCAATTCGGGGTAGGTGCGGCGCTGCCAGCCGTCGGCCTCATCGGCGAGGTCGATTCCGGTGTCCGGGTTCGGGTCTAGCAGCCAGCCGCACATCAGCGTGAATTCGGCGCAGTCCGTCGCGCTCATCGAGTGTTCCGTCATTGCCGATCACACCTTCTCGACCAGGAAGCCGGTGAGCGACTCCGGCGTGCAGTATTCGAACAGGTCAACCACGTGGATATCGGTCACGCCCAGCCGGGCGCGCAGGCGTTCGCCGACCTGGATCACCATCGCCGAGGTGCCGCCCGCGTCGAAGAAGCGGGTGGAGCCGTCGAATTCGGCTCCGTCGAGCACATCGGCCCAGATGGCGTCGACCACCTCGCGGATATCGGCGCGCCCGGCCGTGCCGTCGAAGGTGATCTCCTGCGCGGCAGCTGTTTCCGCTTCGTACAGGCGGGTCAGCGCGGCCGCGTCCACCTTCGAATTCGCGGTCATGGGCATCGCGGTCCGCGTCAGATAGCGATCCGGTTCGAGATAGCGCGGGAGTGCGGCGCGCACATCGCGGCGCAGCTCGTCGATCGTTCCCGTGCCCGGCGCGAGCACGATGAAACAGACGAGTTCGGCGGTCAGGCCCGCGCCGAAGACCGTGGCGTACACCGCCTCCACCCGTCCCGTAGCGGCGACCGCGTGCTCGATCTCGCCGAGCTCACACCGATGCCCGCGAATCTTGACCTGCCGGTCGATGCGGCCGGTGATCACGAATTGCCCCGCGTCATCGAGATATCCGCGATCGCCGGACAGATAGGACGGCACACCGTCGACCTCCATGATGCGCGCGGCGGTCAGATCATCACGGCCCAGATAGCCCCGCATCAATCCCGGACCGTTCACCACCAGTTGGCCGGGGACGCCGCGTGGCACCACGCGCAGCAGATCGTCCACCACCGCCATGCCCACATCGGCGAACGGTCTGCCGATCACCGATTCGGCCGGGAAGTCCGCCGGATCGGCGGGCACCGCGAAAGCGGTGTGGTAGACGGTGGTTTCGGTGATGCCGTAGCTGTTCACGACCCGCACATCGGGGCGTGCGGCGACGAAGGCCGCCACCGAGGAGTATTCGAGGCGCTCCGCGCACAGGATCACGTATTCGAGCGCGCGGGCGGCGCTCAGGCGGCCGGACACCATGGTGAATGCCGAGGGAGTCTGGGAGAGCACCGCGATCTCATGGTCGGCGATGTACTCGGCCAGCCGGTGCGGATCGCGTCTCACGGCATCGGCCGGTACGCAGACGGTGCCGCCGCTCAGCAGTGCGCCGAAGGTCTCGGCGAAGGACACGTCGAAGGCCACCGAATGGAACAGCAGCCAGCGCCGGCCCGGGCCGGTCGGAATGGCACGGCGCAGGCCGTCGAAGAAACGCGTCAGCGAAGCATGTTCGACCTGAACGCCTTTCGGGGTTCCGGTGGTGCCCGAGGTGAACAGCAGGTAGGCGAGGTCGGTGGTTCCGACGGGATCGGGGAGCGGGGTCGCCGCGGTGAATTCCAGCGGCAGCCGCACCTCGCGTGCGCCCTCCACCGGGTCCGGGACGTCCACGAGTACGATCAGGCCGCCGCAGCCCGTGACGACCTGCGCGTAGCGTCCCGGACCCGAGGCCGGATCGATGGGTACATAGATCTTGTTCGCCTTGAAGACGCCGAGCAGGGTTGCGACCTGGCGCGCGGAGGCTCCCAGGCGGACGCCGATTCGATGCTCGGGCAGGGTGTTCACGATCCAGCTCGCGATATCGTCCGACAGGCGATCCAGCTCGCGGTAGGTGAGCCGGGTCGAATCATCGATCACGGCAACAGCATCGGGAGTGCTCGCGGCCGCGGCCCGGTACGCCTCGACCAGGGTCTGCTCGGGGAATCGGGTCTCCGGCAGCACCTCGGCGGCGGACTCCGCTGTCACCCAGCGCAATTCGGTCAATCGAACATCGGCCGCAGTCACGCCGTGCCGCAGCACCTGGGTGTACAACTCGCCGATATCGCAGTGCGGCAGATGATCGGCGCGTTCGATGATCAGGGTCGCCGAATCGGTGCCGACCTCGATATTCATCGACAGCGGGTACTGGATGAACCGCCGGTCGACATGCACAGGCACGCCGACCTCATCGTCGATCACCACCGCCAGCGGGCGCGGATAGACGGTGAAGCTGACCGAAGGCTGCACGGCGTCAACGGAATCCGAGGCGATCAGCCGGCGGGAGAAGTCCGCGAAGGCGAACTGTTCGAACTCGATGAGGTGCGCGAGCTGCCGGTCCGCGGCGCGGCACAGGTCCGCGAAGGTCGCCTCGCCGCTCAGGTCGAACCGGACGGGCAACGCGTGGACCCGCACACCGCGTGTGGCCTGCGCGGCCGCACTCGCACGGCGATTGGACATCGGTACCGACACCACAACCGAGTCCAGCCCGGACAGGCATCCGACGGTCAGCGCGTAGGTGCTCAACAGAACCGAATACCGGCGCACACCAAGCTTTTTCGCGAGCGTTCCGGCGGCGCGATAGTCCGCGCCCGGAAGGGTATGGCGCAGGATCTCCCCCGCGACCCGCCCCCGGGCGTCCCGGCGATCCCAGCCGTCGATGCCGAGGTTGTCGATACCGGCGAATTCACCGGCGTAATAGCGCTGCGCGGCAGCGGGATCGGCTCCATACGGTTCCACGGTGTCCACCGGGGAACTGGTACTCGGGCTGATATAGCCGGGGTCCGCGTACCGGGCCGCGAAATCGCCGATCAGATTGTAGAAACCGAATCCGTCGCAGAGCACGTGCGCACCGGCGAACAGGAAATAGGATTCCTCGCCGACCACCGCCACCTCGGCGTGGTACAGCGGGGCATCCGACAGCTCGAATGCCGAGTCCGCGAGCGCCTGTACGCGATCGCGCACCGCCTCGATATCGGAATACGCACGCACCGAACAGGATTGCCGAATGCTCGTCGCCGTCACGATGATCTCGCCGCTCGCGTCGAGTTCGAAGATCTCGTTGAAACTGTCATTGCCGTGCAGCACCGCCTCGACCGCGGCGGCGAAGCGCACCGGATCGGCTCCGGCGGGCAGTCTGGACAGCAGGGACCAATTCGATGCCGGATCACCGGGACGCACCTTGGCCGCCAGCACGAAACGGCGCTGACTGGGGGTCGCATATCTCACGAAGCTGTCGCCTCCTCGCGGTCGACGGAATGCACCGAACGCAGGGTTTGCGCGAAAACCTTTGCGGCGACCGCCACATGGGCCGGATCGGTGAACAGGGTGTAGTGATCGCCCGGCACGTCGATGATTCGGACCGCGCCGCGCGTATGCCGCTGCCAGGACATGGTCGCGCCGAGGTCGATGCCCAGCGCTCGCGCGCGCGGCGCGCTCAGCGGCTGGCGCGCCCGCAAGACGGTGATCGGGGAGGCGATCCGGCCCGCGGGCCGATACCGGTCCAGCGCACGGGTATTGGCCAGCCAGATCTCCCGGAAGGAATCGAGCACGACCGCCCCACTGCGATCGGTGTCAGCCGCCGAGCGGTACCCGGGCAGCGCCGCGGTAGCCGTCCGCAACCGCCCCTCGACCTCCGTCGCGAGCTGATCGGAATCCACCCGCAGCCCACCGAACGCATCGGGCGCGAACGAATCGAACATGATCACGTGCCGAGCGCTGACCCCCGCGCCCTCCTGTAGCTGCCGCGCGATCTCGAACGCGACATTCCCCCCGAACGAATATCCGCCCAGTACCAGCCGATCATCGATCGCCCCGGCTCGGCGCAGATCGTCCACGCAGGCCGCCGCGATCTCCTCGATGGATCCCCCGGCCGGATGCGGCGCGCGGAACGCCGCCAGCCCGATCTCCGGAACCACCCGGGACAGCGCCGCATAACAGTAGTTGGTGCCCCCGGCGGGCGGGAAGAGATGAATCATCGGTTCCCCGGACCCGAAGGCCAGCAACCCATCCCGGGTCCCGGCGGCGGTGGCCTGCCCGGCCAGCGCCCGCCCAAGCTCACCTACCGTGGTGATACCGTCCAGCGCCCCGAAATCCACCGCGAACGGAATCCGATCGGTCACCTTGCCGACAATCGCCACCAGCGCGATCGACTCCCCGCCCGCGGCGAAGAAATCGGTCCGCTCATCGATTCCAGCGCCGAGCTCCTCCGCCGCGAGCCGCAAGAACAACTCCCGCACATCGGCTTCCACCCCGCCGGACACGGCAACGCTCGCCGCCCGGCCGGATACGGTCACGACCCGTTCCGATTCGGGCGCGGCATCAGCGCGGCTCGATGTGGTGGTGTCGGCTAATCCGCCAGGCACGCCAGCGGCAGCCGCCCCAGCCGACGCTTCCGCGTCGTTCTTCGAATTTGACGACACTCGTGCCGGGTCATCGAGCCGAAGCGGCAGCCCATGGAAGGTCTCCGCCAAAGGCGCGGGCGGCAACCAGATTCGGTGCGCCTGGCTGTGTGCACCTGGCTCTCCGGCGACCACCCGTGTCTGTCGCGTCGCCGGGGCGCTGCCGCTGTTCGAGATCCCGTAGGGGTCACGGTCGGCCGGACCACTCGGCTCCCGGGTGGCCGCGTCCTCGTGGAGCCGATCGACGAGTTCGGTGACCGAGTCGATGTGTGCTGTCCAGGTGGCCTCCGGGTGGCGGCTACGCGCGTCGAGGGTCGCGGCGATATCTGCCAGGTCCAGGTCGGCGTGATCGCGCAAGTACGCGGCCAGGCGCGTGCGGTAGCCGCGAAGGGCCGCTTCCGAGCGCGCGTGCAGCGTGATTCGGACTCCACGATCGCCGCCCGCACGCGATACGCCGGGGTGGGGTGCGCGTTCCAGGATGACGTGGGCGTTGGTGCCACCCATGCCGAAGGAGCTGACCGCCGCGTAACGCAGATCCGGGCTCGGCACCGGTTCGGTGGCGATCGTGAAAATCGAATCGTCCAGCGGGATGGCCGGATTGGGCGCGCGGTAGCCGGGTTGCGGGAAGATGCGACCCGAGTCCAGCGTCAGGATGGTTTTGAGCAGGCCGATCATGCCCGCTGCCGCATCGAGGTGACCCAGGTTGGCCTTGGCGGACCCGAGGTGGCAGGGCGCGGTGCGGCCGCCGGTATCGGCGTATGCCCTGCTGAGGGCACGGAATTCGATGGGGTCGCCGAGTTGGGTGCCGGTGCCGTGCGCTTCGAGGTAGCCGATGTCGTCGGGTGAGACGGCGGCGCGGCGCAGGGCGGCGGTCAGCACGTCCACCTGTCCGGAGACCGCGGGTGCGCTGAAGGCCATGCGCTGTGCGCCGTCATTGTTGATCGCGCTGCCCGCGACCACCGCGAGGATCGGATCACCCTGTGCCAGCGCGTCTTCCAGGCGGCGCAGCACGACCACTCCCCCGCCGCTGCCGCGGACGGTGCCGTCGGACTCGGCGTCGAAGGGCCGGGACGATCCCGTCGGCGACATGATGCCGCCGGTTTCGTAGATATAGCCGTGCGGCTGCGGGAAACTCAGCGATGCCGCGCCCACCACCGCGATGTCCGCATCACCGAAAGCCAGTCCCGCACAAGCCTGATGGAGTGCGACCAATGAGCTCGAACAGGCGCTCTGAATGGTGAGCGCGGGACCGGTGAAACCGAACCGGTACGCCAGTCGCGCGGCCGCGAAATCGCGATCATTGCCGATCAGCGATTGGTAGTCCACGCGTGCGGTACTGACCCGATCCACCCGGCCCCGGAGGTAGGAGGATTCGGAAACCGTTACGTACGAGCCGATTCGGGCGTCACCGGTGGCAATGCCACCGGACTCCAGCGCCTGATGCGTCAGCGTGAGCAGTAGCCGCTGCTGCGGATCGGTCCAGCGCGCCTCGGCGGCGCTCATGCGGAAGAATTCGCGATCGAAGTCCTCGGCCCCGGGCAGCGGTGATGCCACCCCGACATAGTTGGCGTGCCCGATGTCCTCGGCATTCAGCCCGGACGCCAGGGCCCGCTCCCGTGACACCGACTCGAAATGGGTTGCCCCCCGGTCGAGTTCGGCGCGGAACAGATCGATATCGGTCGCCCCCGGAACCTTGATCGCCGCCCCGATGATGGCGAACTTCATTTACGCCTCCTATCCGGTGGTGAGAATCGCGACGGCGAAGACGATCTGCCCGATCAGCCACACACTGGCCGACGCCTCGGACACGTTCTTGGCTCCGACCCGAGTCGGCTTGCGCCAGAACAGCAGTGCGGCGGCCACCGGCAGCAGCGCGGTCGCACCCAGGGCGGCGTACGCCCAGCCTGCGCCCCGGTCGATCGCGGCCAAGGTGGCGAATTCCAATGCCGTCACACCCAGCGCCAGGCCCGCCAGTACCACCACGGTCCCGGTCAGCCCGAGCGAACGCGTCCAGGACGACGCCGATTTGGTGTAGTCGACCACCGTCTCGCGGGTGTCCTCCGGGGTGCGCGATTTGCGCGCGATCTCGAGCAGCAGCGCCGCCACCGACCACAGCGCCACCAGCCACCACACCTTCGCGGGCACCCATTCCGCGCCCGCGCCCATCTGCGCGGCCCAGACCGCGCCCACACCCCAGAACGGGATGACCGACAGCGCGAGCAGCACCCGCCGCGCCTCCAGCCACTCCCCGATCCACGCCCACTTCACCTGGACGAACTGCACCAGGTTGTTGGAGACGAAAATGCCGAGCAGCCAGACCGATACCGGCCCGAAGCCGCGGTCGACGTAGAACGTGCCGCCCAGCACCACCAGCAGACTGATGACGCCGATGATCTTGAGATGTGTGAAGGTCACCAGCCCGCGCTGCAATACCCGCTCGGGATAGTGGGCGTTGTCATGCGCCGCGTCCTTGTGATCGTCGATGGTCCGCACCATCAGTGTGTAGGCCACGAACGCCGCGAAACCCACGAACAGGTCCACCGTGAACCCGGCGGTCTTACCGGTGATGACCTGGCCGAACAGGAAGGCCACCAGGAACATCGGGAACTGCCCGAGCACCTGCCAGGCCGGGAATCGTTCATTGGAGTACGCCAGCAGCCGCAGGGCGAACGGGGACTGCCTGGTCGCGGTCAGAGTGCTCACGCGTGGAATTCCTGTCCGGTCGATCGAGAGGCCATCTCCGCTTCGATGTCGTCCAGCCGCCGCACCGTCGCGGTCACCCGCTCGATATAGCGCAGTCCGTGCACCGTGTGCACCAGCAGATACAGCGAGAGACGGCGAATGGTGAAGTCCGCCAAGGCGAGTCGGTAGCCGTGCCGCCACACCACCGGATCGATGTCCACGCCCGCCGCCTCCGCCACGGCGCGGCGATGGAATTCGAGGTGGGCGTCGACTGTCTCGACGTCCACGTCCGGGGTGAGCACATAAGCGAGCAGTTCGACCAGATCACGCTGTGGCAGATGGATACTCGCCAATTCCCAGTCGTAGGCGACCAGTGCGTCCGCGCCGCCGCTGGGCGAGCGCCGCAGCGCGATATTGCGGGAGTTGAAGTCGTTGTGCACCAACGTGCGCGGCATCGCCTCGAGCTGCTGCCACCAGTCCCCGATGGTGTCGATGCGCTCCAGCGTCCGATCCAGCCACGGCCCCCGCATGAGCTCCGGATATTCCGCGCGGTGATGGCTGAACAGTCCCCGCCACAGTTCGGCCATGCCCGCGAGCCGGGGTGCGTCGGTGGGCGGGCCGAGCCAGGGCAGCTCCAGCAGTTCGTCGACGCGGCCGTACCAGTGGCCGTGGATATCGGCGATACCGCGCAGCGCGGTGTGGATGTGCGCCTCGGTCCACCGTTCGGGGGTGTCCGCGGAATCCTTCAGAATCACGTTGTCGCCCAGGCGTTCCAGGATGAGCAGGAAAGCTTCGCGTTCTGGGGCTTCGTAGATGCCGTAGCAGTGCGGCATGATGCGCGCCAGCGGTCCCGGATTCCGGTACAGCTCCAGCTCGCGCATATGGGTGCCGAGGAATCCGCCCGCGTCACCGGCCCGTGCCCAGGCTTCCGAGAGCGGCCCGCCCGCCAGCGAGACCAGTCGATGCGCGGCCAGCACCACTTCACCGTCGAGGGGTTTGGCCTTGACCATCACCTCGAGCGGATCCGGATCATCGAGGAAGTGCACGTCCACCGGCAGTACGCCGACCAGCTTCTGCATGCTCACCCGCTGGGTGAGCTCACTGATAACGCTTGCGGCGGTTGAGTTTCCGATGACCTTCACGGTTTCCACCGGGCGTTCCCGGGTGGTCAGCACCGTATCGAAGAATTCGGGGGTCAGATCGGGTTCGGTGAACCAGTTGACCGGCCGATTGCGGCCGAGCCGCTCGTGCGCGGTCGCGAACTGCCCGCCGATGACCGCCGAGAGCGTCGAAAGATCCAGTGCCAGTGCGTATCCGGCAATGACCTCGGCGAGTCTGCGGGCCGTGCCGGTGCCGCCGCAGCCCATCATCTCGAGATAATCGGACTGCTGCGGCAGCTGGGTGCCGCCGCCCACGGTGCCGATGGCGAGCGCGGGCAGCAGCAGCGACGCGTAGATGCCATCCCCGTCCGCCTCGATGCCGAGCAGACCGGAACCGGATTCGTGGACACAGGCGATGTCCTGTCCGGTGGCAGCGAAGATCGCCGCGATCGCGTTGGCCACGTTGATATTCGGCGATAACGCACCGCTCAGGGCCGAACCCTGGACGCCGATATTGAAGGCGCGGACCATATCGGCCTGATCGACCTTGAACACGCGCCGCAGGACATCGCCGCTCACCCGGCATTCCGCGGTGACGCGCATACCGCGGCCATTGGCCAGCGAGCGCTGGGCGATCTTCTTATCGCCCCCGGCATTGCCCTCGATGCAGTAGGACCGGATGGTGATCTCGGGATCGTCGCGCAGTTGCGCGTCGATCCACTGGCAGGCGTGCCAGGTGCACGCGGTGGTCATATTCTGGCCCGAGGCGTCCCCGGTCTCGTATTCGAAGAGCATGTCGACGCTGCGCCCGACCTGCAACGGCCGCAGGCCGACCAGTCGCGCGTGCTGGGACACCGTGGCGATCTGCTCCGCCAATTCCGCGTGATGCTCCTGCACCCAGCGGCCGAAGCGTTGTGCGGCAACGACATCGTCCAGGTCGAAGCGCGGTGAGCGCACCATGCGCTGGCCGAGCACCCGGGTGTGCACACCACCCGATTCCGATACCGCGCGAGCGCCACGCGTGGCCGAGGCCACCAGCGCGCCCTCGGTGGTGGCGAACGGCGCGGCGATCCAGCCGTGCGCGTATTCGCCCTCGAACAGCAGCGGACCCGCCAACCCGACCGGGATCTCGACGCTGCCGATCAGGTTCTCCACATTCCCGACCAGCCGAGTCGGGTTGAGCTGGAAGCGATCCAGCGAAGACAGTTCGCTGCCGGTCAGCTCCCGAATCCAGGAGAGCCGGTGCCGGCGCGCGATCTCACTCTCATGCCCGCGGTCCGGTATACGGGGAATTCCGATCGCAGATTCACTGATCAACACACGTCCTCACTCTGTTTCGCCGCAGCGGAAAATTCCCATCGCCCGGCGGCGCACAAATCCCAACGGTCCGTTCCACGACAATGTGATGTCCCGCGACGCTCGAATCGTTCGAGTCGTCCGCCCCGCCCCTGCTCGATTACGGAATACTCACCACGCTGCGAGCCGGCGGCCATCTGGACCGAACACCAACTCTGCCAGAGGGCTACCTGCGAGTCATTGCATGAATCGACGAAATTGCGCGGCGCGCGTTCGTCTCTCGTGACAAAGCACCGTCGTGACCCCGATTCGGCTGTGACGCAACATCACTGAGACTGGACTAGGCTCCCCCTAACAGCCCCCAGTTTTGTTGGACGCACGCGTCCAAGTTTCATAGTAGGCTGGAATCTCAGCAAACCGAAGCCGATGAAGCCTTCAGGGTGCGGTGCGCGGCGAACGCACGGAACATACGGATTCGGAATACGGGGAGATCAGCGAATTGGCACACAACTCACCGCTCGCGGACGACTTCGCGCGATCGGACATCGACCATCGAATAGCACCGGACGCACCGATTCTGGCCCGCCTCGCGCGAATATCGCACACCGCCCACGGTGTCGACGCACACACCCGGGAATCCATTCGGCTGCTGACCGCGGCGATACTCGAATACATAGATCGAATCCCGGACTACGGCACCGCGGATCCGGCCGAACTGCTGACACCGCTGGTCGAGCACCATCTCGACGAGCGGTCCGCCGGACGGCCGCTGCTGGCGGGTTTCCTGCGCGCCACCGACCACCTCTGGCGGCACGCGAGCGCGGCCGCACGACCGGAGGATCACGCCGATGTGATCGCCTTCTCGCATCTGCTGCTGCGACTTTCGGGCCAGGTCATGTCCGCGATCACCGAGAAGCACGTGCACCTGGAACAGGCCGGGCACGATCGGGAACGGGAACTGCGCAGAGCCCTGTGCTCGGCCCTGGTACAGGGCGCACCGTCCGAGGACCTGGCAGCCCGGGCCGGTATCACCGCCGATCACTACGACCTGCTGGCCCTGCACCTCGCCACTCCCGAGGGTGCGATTCCGGCCACCGATATGCTGACCACCCGTCGGCGCATACGCATCGTCCGGCGCGCGCTGGACGAACTGACCGGCGGCCCGGCCCTCGAAACCTTCGACGGCCAGAGCGGTTTCGCGCTGCTGCCCGGTGACACCGTCACACCCGAACAGCGTCGCCTGCTCGCGCGCACCCTGACCGAACAGCTCGGCGTCAGCGCGATTGTCGCCGAATGTACCGGGGTGCAACGTGATTCGATGCCCCGCAAGGCCCGGCAGACCGCCGAGGTCGCCGAACTCGCCCGGCATCTGCACCGCCCGGCGGGTAGCTACCGGCTCGAGGATCTACTGCTCGAATATCAGCTGACCCGGCCCGGAGACGCCCGCGATCAACTGGCCGAACGCATTCTGCCGCTGCTGGATCAACCGCATCTGGTCGAGGCGATGGAGGCACATGTCAGATTCGGCGCGGATCGGCAGAAGGCGGCCGCGTCCGTGCACATCCACCCGAACACCTACAGCTATCGGCTGCGCCGCATCGCCGAGGTCACCGGTATCGATCCGGCCGATCCGCACGGATCACGCCTCATCGCGGCGGCACTGACGGTGCACCGCATCCAATCCTCGCGACAGACCGACCCGCAGTGACCGCCCCCGCGAGCCATACGGCTCGCGGGACCGAACCCCGTGTGGGGCAACGCACGACCCCCTCGCCAATATGTGACACTGATTGGTGTCACAATGGTGCAGCGGGACCGCCGGATGCGGAGGCGGACCGCGAAGCCCCGGAATGGAGGTGGGCAGGTGAAGCTGGGCATCGCGCTGTCGATGACGGCACACGCGGCGACCCCGGTCGAAGCCGCGCGCATATTGGAACAGCGCGGCTTCGAATCCTTGTTCGTGCCCGATGATTTGGATTCCCATACCCCGGATGAGCCGTTCGCGGCGCTGGCCAGGGCCGCCGCGGCAACCGAGCGATTGATCGTCGGGACGGTCATGACCCGGCGGGTGCGGCGCGATCCCGTTCAGCTCGCCGAACAGATCGACACCCTGGACCGGGTATGCGGTGGCCGCATGGCGCTCGGGCGCGGACCCGGCTGGATGCGCATCGGCGACGGCCTGCGACCCCGGGACCATGCCGACCACATTGCCCGATTGCGTTATCGGGCAGCCGAACTCGGCCGGGACCGGGTCCACATCACCTTCTATCAATTCGGCCTGCCCACCCCCGAGATCCTCGATCAATGCGATGATTTCGGCATCGACCGGCACGTCTCGAATCTCGGGGCGCTCCCGCTCGGACTACTGGAGCGGACACTGGACGAACTGGCTCGAATCTGAACCCCGGCAACCGAATCCGGGATCAGCTACCCGGAAAACCCTGCGGCAGCGGCTGGAAGTCCGCCTTGAACTTGGGCCCCGGCGGCAGGCCACGCAGTACGGCGGTGATCCACGCGACGGCGGGGGCCCAGCCGGTGACGGCGTTCGCGCCGTGCTCGGGAATCGGGACGGTGTAGAAGCGCAGATCCGCGCCGCGCTCCCAATAGGAGTTCACGGTCGGGATGACGGTCGAGGGCGGAATGACCTCGTCCCACATACCGTGCCACCACAGGATCGGGGTATCGGGGATGTGCTTGCCGAGACTGTTGTCCTGCAGGATCTGCACGATCTCCGGTGAGTTCTCCAGCGACTTGCCCGGCTGGTAGTAGGCGCTGATCGGCCGGTACATGCCTTCCAGCAGAATGGTTGGCAGACAACGACTCTGGAAGTCCGCGGCCAGTTGCTGACCCTCCGGGGTGAGCAGTTCCTCAGGGCGGAACGCATCGGGGTACTCGCGCGCGAAGCTGGTCAGGCCGAGCCACATGGTGAAATTGCCGATGCCCGCGATACCGGTCTGCTGCTTGGTGGCGTACCTCGCGACATCGACCAGGTTGCCGGGCGTACCGCCGATCGCGGTGCCGAGCAGTCGCACATCCGGGGCATAGCTTGCCCGAAGTTCCGCCGCGCGAATGGAACCCGAGCCGCCGCCGGAGTAGCCGTACAGCGCGATATCGGAGTCCGCGAGCCCGAGTGCGTCGTCATTCTTCATGGCGCGCAGGCTGTCCAGCACCATCTTGCCCTCGGCGTAGGTGTTGAACGTGCTGAACTTGCCGTCGAAGTCCGGCACATTGATCGCGAAACCCTGTGCCAGCCAGCCGATCGCGAGCGCGGACTCCTTCATGGTGCCGACCTGCAGGGTGTACGAGGGATTGCAGGAGGAGTTGGTCGAGTCGATGGCCTCCTGGAACGAGACCACCGGCCGCGCACTCCCCTGCCACGGCACCCCGGGCACGATGACGGTCGTCGCGGTCACGATCGGATTGTCGTGAACATCGTTGGAGCGGAACAACAATTGCCTGGTGTAGACCGGGAACGGTATGCCCAGGAAGCGGGTCTGCACCTCCCGCGAGCGCACGATCTGCCCGGGTGCGTACGAGGCGATATCGGCCGGATCGTCGTACCAGGGATCCTCGGACGGGACCGGTACCGGCAGCATGTCGTAGAACTGCGGTTCGGTGGGCAATTGCGGTAGCTGATTCTGATCCAGCGGCATCGGCGGATATCCGGGATCGGCCGTCGCGGCCTGCGCCCCACTCGCCACCACCATCGTCGACATCGCCGCCACGGCCAGCCGTCTCAACCCGGGCTTACCCACTCGATCCTCCAAGCATCATCGCTTCTATAACGCAGGTCACACCGCACCGCCGGAGTGACCCAGACGATAGTCGGCAGCGCCAGTGTTGCACACCCGTGTCCAACTTTGAAGAGCCAGCCCGCGTGCGAGATTCGATCTGGCTGACCCAAAGGGTGTTCGCGGTGGTCACGACGTGGTTTCCTGCGCTGATCGATCGGTTCGAGCGAAAGGCCCCGCCATGTCCGTGCACAACTCAGTCGAGCCCGGATCCGCGCCGCGGGTGGTCAAGCTCGGCACGAATATCGGCGCGCGCATCGAGGGGGTGCGGCTCGGCGGGGACCTGGACGCGCGGACCGTCGCGGCGATTCGGGCCGCGCTGCACGAGCACAAGGTGATCTTCTTCCAGGGTCAGGATCAGCTCACCGAGGACGGGCAGTACGAATTCGCGGAATTGCTCGGCAGCCCGACCACCCCGCATCCGACGCTGACCTCGGCGGGAGCCAAGAGTCTGGCCATCGATTCGCGGCACGGCCGCTCGAATGTCTGGCACACCGATGTCACCTTCGTCGATCGGGTGCCGCAGGCCTCGATTCTGCGGGCGGTCACCCTGCCCAGCTACGGCGGTTCGACCACCTGGGCCTCCACCGTCGCCGCGTACGAGGCGCTGCCGCAACCGCTCAAAGTGCTGGCCGAAAGCCTGCGCGCCCGGCACACCAATCTGTACGACTACGCCGGTGAGGGTCGTTCGACCGAGGAGAACTCCGCGGCCTATCGACGGGAATTCGAGTCCGAGTACTTCGAGACCGAACACCCCGTGGTCGAGGTGCATCCCGAGACCGGTGAGCGCGCGCTACTGCTCGGCTGCTTCGTGAAGGAACTCGTCGGGCTGACCGGAAATGAGTCGAAGGCCCTGTTTCAACTCTTCCAGAACCGGATAACCCGGCTGGAGAACACGACCCGTTGGAACTGGTCGCTGGGTGATGTGGCCATCTGGGACAACCGCGCCACCCAGCACTACGCGATCGACGACTACGACGGCAGCGAGCACCGCAAGCTGACCCGCATCACCCTCGCGGGTGCGGTCCCGGTCGGCGTGGACGGCCGGTCCAGCACCGTGATCTCCGGTGACGCCGGGTACTACTCGACGGCCGCGACACCGCGCGCGGCCTGAAAGGCACAACGACATAACGGCGATTCGCCTACCGCGCGCCGCCCGCAGCCGGTGGGCACGATCGACTACCGTCTAACGGCTCACGCGTCCGGTGAATACGCAGACAGGTAACCGACCCGGCCCCCGGCCGACGAGGGGAATCCCGTGCATTTGTGGAGCTATATCCGAGGACGTGGCGAGACGCTGGCCTTCCTCACCTATCAGCATGCGTCCCTTGCCTTTCAGACGGTGCTGGTCGGGACGATCATCGCCGTCGTGATCGCGATCGCGGTGTATCGGCTGCCGCTGCTCTCGGCGCTGACGCTGACCTCGAGCCGGGTGGCGCTGACGATTCCGTCGCTCGCGCTGCTGGCGCTGCTGCTGGTGCCGTTCGGACTCGGGGTGGTGCCGTCGTTCATCATGCTGGCGTTCTTCGCGACCCTGCCGGTGATCGGCAACGCCATCGTGGGCTTGCGGTCGGTGCCGGAATCGGTGATCGAATCCGCGCGCGGTATCGGGCTCTCGCGCAGGCGGATTCTGTTCACGGTCGAATTGCCGATCGCCTGGCCGGTCATCCTCACCGGCATCCGGATCTCCACGCAGATGGTGGTCGGCGTGGCCGCCATCGTCGCGTATGTGCTCGGCCCGGGTCTCGGCTCGCTCATCTTCAACGGCCTGTCCCGGCTCGGCGGCGCCAACGCACTCGAAATGGCGCTGACCGGAACCATTCTCATCGTCGTGATCGCGTTGGTGTTCGACGCGCTCCTCGTCCTGCTCGGACGGCTCACCATCGCAAAGGGACTCTCATGACCGAGGCAGTGACCCGGCCGCCCGTTCCGGCCGAACGCAATGTGACCGGTGCGTCCATCGTGCTGGACGGTGTGGTGAAACGCTATCGGGGACAGGAGAAGCCGGCGGTCGAGCGGCTCGACCTGGAGATCGAGGCCGGGCATATCGTCGCGTTCGTGGGACCGTCGGGCTGCGGTAAGACCACCACGCTGAAGATGATCAACCGGTTGATCGAACCGACCGACGGGCGGATTCTCATCGACGGGCGCGATGTCACCAAGGAGGATCCGGATAAGCTGCGGCAGTCCATCGGCTATGTCATCCAGTCCGGTGGCCTGTTCCCGCACTGGTCGGTGGCCAAGAACGTGGGAGCGATTCCGCGCGTGCTGGGCTGGGACAAGAAGCGGATCGCCGAGCGCACCGAATATCTGCTCGATCTGGTCGGGCTCGATCCGGCCACTTTCGCGGACCGGCTGCCCAAGGATATGTCCGGCGGACAGCAGCAGCGCGTCGGCGTCGCACGGGCGCTGGCCGCCGATCCGCCGGTGCTGCTCATGGACGAACCGTTCGGCGCGGTCGATCCGATCACCCGGGTTCGGTTGCAGGACAGTCTGATCGCCATTCAGCACGAGCTCGGCAAGACCATCGTGATCGTGACGCACGATTTCGAGGAGGCCACCAAACTCGGGGACAAGGTGCTGATCCTGTCCGAGGGCGGGCATATCGAGCAGTACGCCACCCCGGAGGAGATTCTCACCGATCCGGCCACGCCGTTCGTGGAGGAATTCGTCGGATCGGGGGCGAAGCTGGCGTACCTCACCGTCTCGCGGGTGCGAGATGTGGAGTACGACAAGGTGATTACCGCACGCATCGGTGAACCGTCGGGGGAAGTGATCGCGCGCGCGAAGGCCGCCGGGCACGATTGGATCGTGGTGGTCGATCGTTCCGGGCGACCACGCGCATGGCCCACCCTCGCGGAAGTCGCCAGCAAACCCGAAGTGTCGGACTTCCTGGATCGGCGGTTGCCCGTGGTCGCGCGCTCCTCCACGCTGAACGACGCCTTGGACGCCATGCTCGCGACCAGTCAGGGAGCCACGCTGGTCACCGACGGACGGGGCGCGGTGGTCGGCTCGCTCAATATCGGGGCCGTGACGGAATTGATTCGCACCAAACTCGCGGAGGGGCATCCCGAGGAAGAGGATCTGTCCTACGAAACCCATGTCGACGGAACCGAATACGCGCCGACACCGGTGATCGCCGCCGATGACGAACCGGATTCCATCGCGGTGACCGCGACCGCGGACTCGGATGGGCAGTCATGAATCGATTGCGCCGCACGCCGATCGACGTCTGGTTCGAACCGATCATCATTCTGGCCATCGGGATCGGATACCTGCTCTGGTACCGGTCCACCACCTTCACCGCCACCGAGAAGGCGTCGCTGGGCTGGGCCAATCTGCAGACCACGATTCTGGCGCATATCAAGCTGACCGTGGTGGCCACGCTCATCGTGGTCGTGGTGGCGATACCGCTCGGAATCGCGCTCACCCGACCGGCTTTGAAGCGTTTCGAGCCGATCGTGGTCAATATCGCCAATATCGGCCAGGCGGCTCCGGCGGTCGGGCTGCTGGTGCTGTTCACGTTCTGGCTCGGCACCGGATTCCGCACGGCCGTCATCGGTCTCGTGGTCTACGCCATCCTGCCGATCCTGCAGAACACCATTATCGGTCTGCGACAGGTGGATCAGCGCACCATCGAGGCGTCCCGCGGTATCGGCTTCACGGCCGCGCGCACCCTGGTGCAGGTCGAATTGCCGCTCGCGGTGCCGGTGATCCTCAATGGGGTGCGCACCGCGCTGGTGATCCTGGTCGGCACCGCGACGCTGAGCACCTTCATCGGCGCGACCAGTCTGGGCACGCTGATCACCACCGGTGTCACGCTGTTCCTGCCCAAACTGCTCATCTCCGGTGCGATCCTGGTCGGCCTGATGGCGCTGATCATCGATTGGCTCGGCAGACTGGTCGAACTGGCCGCGACTCCGCGAGGCATCTCATGAGGGCGATACGGGCCGGATCGATTGCGCTGCTGGTGGTTTCACTGCTCGCCGGATGTGATCTGGTGAGTTCGTCGGGGACCTTCCACGCCGCGAAACTGGTGGACGGCGGGCAGCCACTGGATGGCGCGAAACTGGTGGTGACCTCCAAGAGCTTCACCGAGGGCGTACTGCTCGGCAAGATCACCGCGACCTATCTGGCCGCGGCCGGAGCCGATGTCACCGATCTGACCGGTGCGCCCGGTTCCGCCTCCTCGCGGCAGGCCCAGCTCAACGGCGACGCCGATATCCTCTGGGAGTACACCGGCACCGGCTGGGTCAACTACCACAATGAGACCGAGACGATCGTCGACCCGCATGAGCTGTGGCAGCGCGTGCACGATATCGAGCGCCGGGACAATGATCTGGAATGGCTGCCGCCGTCGAACTTCAACGACACCTACGCATTCGCCGCCTCCGGTCCGACCGCGCAACGCCTGAAGGTGAAGTCCCTCTCCGATGTGGCGGCACTGCCGGTCACCGATCGCACCTTCTGTGTCGATGACGAATTCTTCAGCCGCTCGGATGGTTTCATCCCCATGCTCGCGAAATACGGTATCCCCTACAACGATCCGAACGGGGTCCCGTCCGGCAACGTCACCCGCATGGACGCGGGCGTGGTCTACCCGGCCACGGCCAAGAGCGCACCCTGCAACTTCGGCATGGTCTACACCACCGACGGCCGCGTGAAGAACCTGAATCTCACTGTCCTGGAAGACGATAAGAAGTTCTTCCTGCCCTACAGCGGTACCGCCGTGGTGCGCGGCGCGATCATCGACAAGTATCCGGAGCTGCGCACGCTGCTCGGCACCATCTCCGAACGCCTCACCGACCAGCTGATGCAGGACCTCAACGGCCGGGTCGACATCGACGGCGAGGACCCGTCCGATGTCGCCTACGACTGGCTGAAGAGCGAAAAGCTGGTCACATAGCGGGAATCAGAGCCGCGGCCTTCGATCCGCCCGGTGGGACAACCGCTCGGTGAACGTCTCCGCCCAGGCCGCGGCCTCGGTGCCCTCATCGGCGGCGGCCTTGCGTCGCCGCGCCTTCACATGCCCCAGCCGCTCCGCGCGCTTGCCGCCCCCGGGCTGCGCCTGCAACGCGAGAATCCGCACACACCAGGAGACATACGCCTCCACCCCCATTCCCGCCGCCTCAGCGGCGGCGACCAGCGCACGCCAGTCGTCCTCCCCCACCGTCACCGAAATATCTCTACTAGCCATACCACTCCACGCTAACCCTCGAATCTCTCGATTCTCGCCGAATGCCGCCGAACAACACCCGTGAGGGCTTGCTAACCCAGTCGTTACGCACCGTAGCCACGCGGAAACGCCTGCTACATAGCGTATACAGGCATGTCGACACCATTGCGGACGCGCGCCAACGGGGCCAGTGGACACCTGCGCGACACCGTGTACGCCACGCTGCGCGACGAACTCATGAACGGTCAGATCAAGTTCAGTCAGCGGTTGACCGAACCGAAAGTCTCGGCCCGGTTCGGGATTTCGCGGACACCGGCGCGCGAGGCGCTGGCCATGCTGTGCTCGGACGGACTGCTACATCGGGAGGAGATCGGGTTCAGCCCGGTGCGGCCCAGCATTCCGAAGGTGCGCGATCTCTATGAGCTGCGAATCGCGCTGGAGCTGAGCGGAATTCAGCGCGCCATCGACAATGCCGATATCCGGCACGATCATGAGCTGCTGCGGCTCGAACGGGAGCACTGGCTGGCCCTGCGGGCCGATCCGCCCGCGCAGGAGCCGGGATTCGTGGTCGTGGACGAGGGCTTCCATATCGCATTGCTGACCGCGTCCGGCAACGGTGAACTGGTGCGCGCCCTGATCGCGGTCAATGCCCGCATCCGGCACGTCCGCATGTACGACTTCATGGTCAACAACCGGGTCGAGGTGACCATCGCCGAACATCTCGCGATTCTGGACGCCGTTCTCGCCGACGATCTTCCGCTCGCCTACGACCTACTGCACCGGCATATCGGTGAATCCCTCGACGTCGTGGTCGAGCGGGTCACCCGCGCCATCGTCGCCATGTCCATGGCCATTGAACAGGAGTAATCGGTGAGTTCGAGTTTCGACACCGTACTGATCGCCAATCGCGGTGAGATCGCCTGTCGCGTCCTGCGCAGCGCCCGCGAGCTGGGGCTCAAGACGGTCGCGGTGTACTCCGACGCGGACCTCGGTGCCGCACACGTCCGCATGGCCGATGCGGCCGTACGGCTCGGACCGGGTCCGGCCGCACAGTCCTACCTGCGCGCCGACGCTGTCATCGAGGCGGCACTGGCCTCCGGTGCGGGGGCGATTCACCCGGGCTACGGATTCCTTTCCGAGAACGCGGAATTCGCCACCGATGTGGCGGCGGCCGGACTGGTCTTCGTGGGCCCGACGCCGGAACAGTTGCGAGTGTTCGGTGATAAGCACACCGCCCGCGAGGCGGCCCGCGCGGTGGGCGTACCGCTGGTACCGGGCAGCGGCATTCTGGAATCGGTCGATCACGCTGTCTCCGAGGCGAATCGGGTCGGCTATCCGGTGATGGTGAAGGCCGTCGGCGGTGGTGGCGGCATCGGTATGCAGGCGTGTTTCGACGCCGACGAGGTCCGGGCGGCCTTCGCGCGGGTACAGCGGCTCGCGGTGGCGAACTTCTCCTCCGCCGGGGTATTCCTGGAGCGATTCATCAGGCGCGCCAGGCATATCGAGGTGCAGGTCTTCGGCGACGGTAAGGGCCGGGTGGTCAGTCTGGGCACCCGCGACTGCTCGCTTCAGCGCCGCAATCAGAAGGTGATCGAGGAAGCGCCAGCCCCGGGATTGCCCGAAGAGCTCACCGAACAATTGCTCGCGACCTCCCGCGCCCTGGCGAGCTCGGTGCACTATCGCTCGGCGGGCACCGTCGAATTCGTGTACGACACCGAACGCCACGAAGCCTCGTTCCTGGAGATGAATACCCGTCTCCAGGTGGAACATCCGGTCACCGAGGCGATCACCGGCGTCGATCTGGTGGACTGGATGCTGCGCTTGGCCGGTGGTGAGGACACCGTGCTCGACGGTGTACCGGACGCAGGACCCGCGCTCGCGGGCTGGGCGGTGGAGGCGCGCGTCTACGCCGAGGATCCTGGACACGACTACCGCCCGAGCGCCGGATTGGTCACCGCGACAAGATTTCCCGCCGACGCCAGGGTCGACACCTGGATCGGGACCGGCACCGAGGTCAGCGCGTTCTACGATCCGCTGCTGGCCAAGGTCATCACGCACGGCGCGAATCGCGAGGAGGCGTTCGGGAAGCTGAGCGCGGCGCTCGCGGACACCGGCGTCTACGGTGTGCAAACGAATCTGCCGCAGCTGCGGGCCGCCGCGGTCGCGCCGGTGGTACGCGCCGCCGATCACAGCACCGGCACCCTGGCCGACCTGTCCTGGTCCAGCCGCCGGGTGGATGTGCTGCGGGCGGGCACCATGACCACGGTGCAGGACCATCCCGGCCGAATCGGACTGTGGGAGGTGGGAATTCCGCCGTCCGGGCCGATGGATGATCTGTCGTTCACCCTGGCCAATACCGCCGTCGGCAATCCCACCGGCGCACCGGGCCTCGAATGCACCTTGCAGGGACCGCGACTGCGGTTCTCCGGTACGGCGCTGATCTGTGTCACCGGAGCGCCGACCCTGGTGACCGTGGACGGCGAACCCGCGCCCATGTGGGAACCGGTCGCCATCGCAGCCGGATCGGTGCTCGATATCGGCGCGCCCTCGGATGCGGGGCTGCGCACTTACCTGGCCATTCGGGGCGGGATCGACGCGCCGCTGTACCACGGCAGTGCCTCGACGTTCACGCTCGGCGGTTTCGGCGGGGTCACCGGTAAGGCCGTCGCCGATGGCGATGTGCTGGGAATCGCTGCCGTGCAATCGGATACGGCGACTACGCCGGGACCGGTGCCGGTCGAGCAGCGGCCGCTGTTCACCCACGACTGGCAGCTAGCCGTGGGTGAGGGGCCGCAAACCGCGCCCGCCTATTTCACCGACGCCGATATGACGCAGTTCTACGAGCGTTCCTGGCGGGTCGGCAGCCATGCCAATCGCACGGGTATCCGGCTCGAGGGACCGCGCCCGCAATGGTCGCGCACCGATGGCGGTGACGCCGGACTGCATCCGTCGAACCTGCACGACAATCCGTACAGCGTTGGCGCGCTCAATGTTTCGGGCGATACCCCGATTCTGCTCGGCCCCGACGGTCCCAGCCTGGGCGGCTTCGCCTGTCCGCTGACCGTGGTGTCCGCGCACCGTTGGAAGCTGGGTCAGGTGCGGCCCGGCGACACCATCGCGTTCCTGCCCGTCACCGATGACACCGCCACCGAATTGCGCGCCTCGACCACCGCGCGCGCCACCGGTGTGCTCGCCGATTCCGGTGCGGCACTGCGTGATCGCGGCATACTCGGCGGCGTGGACGCCGACGCCGACCGTCCGGCGGTGCGCTATCTGCGCGGCGGCGATGACAATATCCTGGTCGAATACGGTGAGATGGTGCTGGATCTCGGCCTGCGCATGCGGGTGCACGCGCTGGCACAGGCCCTGGCGGCCGCCGCCCCGCCCGGCATCATCGATGTCACGCCCGGGGTCCGGTCGCTGCACATCCACTTCGATCCCGCTGCGCTGCCGCAGTATCGGCTGCTCGGACTGCTCGCCGAACTCGAGGAGCAACTGCCCGCGACCGGCGATCTGGTCGTGCCGAGCCGCACCATTCGGCTGCCGCTGTCCTTCGACGATCCGTCCATCGCCGAGGCAATCGACCGCTACCGCAGCGGAATTCGCGATACCGCGCCCTGGCTGCCGTCCAATGTCGAGTTCATTCGTCGCATCAACGGCCTGGACAGCGTGGATGAGGTCCGCCGCACCGTATTCGATGCCGAATACCTGGTGCTCGGGCTCGGCGATGTGTATCTCGGTGCGCCCCTGGCGGTTCCATTGGATCCGCGGCATCGGCTGGTCACCACCAAATACAATCCGGCGCGCACCTGGACGCCGTCGGACGCGGTGGGCATCGGCGGTAAATACCTGTGCGTGTACGGCATGGAATCCCCCGGCGGCTATCAGCTGATCGGGCGCACCATTCCGATCTGGTCCAGCTATCGACAGCACGCGCCGTTCGAGGACGGCACACCGTGGCTGTTCCGCTTCTTCGACCGCATCGTCTGGGAGCCGGTCAGCCCCGAACAGCTCCTCGACCATCGCGCGGCCGCCCGGTCCGGACGCTTCGACGCCGAGGTCACCGATGGCGTCTTCGCGCTCGCCGAACACCGGAAGATGCTGCGCGACAATGCCGCCGACATCGCCGAATTCGAGACCCGGCAGAGTGCGGCGTTCGAGGCCGAGAAACGCGCCTGGCACGCCGCCGGTGAATTCGACCGCACCGTGGCCGCACCGCCACCGGTCGAGAACCGCGGCGATCCGCTCGCCGATCTGCCGCCCGATGCCACCGTGGTCACCGCGCCCATGGTCGGCAATGTCTGGCGCGTCGATATCGAACCCGGCGCGCGCTTGCGCGCCGGTGACCCCGTGGCGGTCCTCGAGGCGATGAAACTCGAACTGCCCGTGCCCAGTCCGGCCACCGGCACCGTCCTGCGGGTGCTCGTCGCCCCCGGTGCCACCGTGGAACCCGGAACCCCACTAGCCGTGATCGGAGTGACCGAATGACCCCGTCCCAGACCGAGGCCGCCCTCCCCTCGCCGACCGCACGCGTCGCGGCGGCCTACGCGCGCATCGCCGCGGCCGATCGGCCCGAAGTGTGGATCACCCTGCGCGAGTTCGACGATGTGCACGCCGAGGCGGCCGCGATCGAACAGCGCCTCGCGGACGGCGCGGAGCTGCCGCTGGCCGGACTGCTCGTCGCGGTCAAGGACAATGTGGACGTCGTGGGACTGCCGACCACCGCGGGCTGCCCCGAATACGCCTACTCCCCCGCCGAAACCGCCTCCGCCATAGCGCGTTTGGTCGCGGCCGGGGCGATCGTGCTGGGTAAGACCAATCTCGATCAGTTCGCCACCGGCTTGGTCGGGACGCGCAGCCCTCACGGCGCGGTCCGCAACGCACTGCACCCCGAGCTGATCTCGGGCGGATCCAGTTCCGGATCGGCGGTCGCGGTCGCGCTCGGCATCGCCGATATCGGAATCGGTACGGACACAGCCGGTTCCGGCCGGGTCCCGGCCGCATTCCACGACCTCGTCGGCATCAAGGCGACGCTCGGAATCATCCCGGCGCACGGGGTGGTCCCGGCCTGCGCGGACTACGACGCCGTCACCATCTTCGCCGCCACCCTCGACCTCGCCACCCGGGCGGCGGCCGTCATGGCGGGCGCGGAAGGCCGTGATCCCCGCAGCCGAAGTTGGCCCGCCGATGTGCGATTCGCGGCACCCCAGGTGCCGCGGCTGGCCGTCCCCGTGCCCGCCAACCTCGATGCGCTCAGCCCGGAGTATCGGGACGCCTTCGACAGGTCGGTATGCGCCGCACTGGAAGCCGGATGCAAGATCGAGGCGGTCGATATCGCACCGCTGCTGGAGGCCGCACTGCTGCTCTACGACGGCTCGATCGTCGCCGAGCGCTACGCGGCCGTCGGCGCGTTCCTCGATACCGCCCCGGCCGGGGCCGATCCCACCGTGGCGGCGATCATTTCGGCCGCCGCCGCGACCACCGGGCCCGGCTTCGCCACCGATCTGGACACCCTAGCCCGGGCTCGCGCCTTCGCGGCGGAACTGCTCGAACCGTTCGACGCCCTGCTCTTGCCGACGACCACCGAGCATCCGAGTCTCGCGGCGGTGCAGGCCGATCCGATCGGAATCAACCGGCGGCTCGGCACATTCACCAACTTCTGCAATCTGGTGGACCTGGCGGCCGTGGCGATTCCCGGGGCCGCGACCGCCACCGGATATCCGTTCGGAGTGATGATCGTCGTCCCCGCCTTCGCAGATCAGGTCGCGGTCGATATCGCGGCCCGGCTCCAAAACGCCGATACCGCACCGCTTCTGGTCGATCGCGGCGTCGACCTGGCCGTCTTCGGGGCGCATCTGCGGGATCAGCCGCTGCACTGGCAACTCGAGGAACTCGGGGCGCGCTTCGCAGGAGCCATTCGCACCACCGATGCGTACCGGCTCACGGCCATGGCCACCACGCCACCGAAACCCGGACTGGTGCGCACCGAACCCGGTGCGGGCGCGCCCATTCCGGGCGAGCTGTACCGGCTGTCCGAGGCCGCGCTGGGCCGGTTCCTGGCGGCCCTGCCCGCACCGATGGCGCTCACCGCGATCGAACTGGAGGACGGCCGCGGCGTCATAGGTTTCACCGCGACCCATGACGCCACCGCAACCGCCGCCGACATCACCGAATACGGTGGCTGGCGAGCGTATTTGAGCGCTCGCTAGCGCACCGTCCCGCCGCACGACGGGCCGGATCAGAGCAGTCGCCAGTCCTCCAGCCCGTCGTAGAGCGGTACCGCGCGCGCCAGTTTCGTGACCCGGTCGCGCAGCGCCTCGATATCGGAGCCACCCGCCAGGGCGGTGGCGATGATATCGGCGACCTCGGTGAACTCGGCATCGCCGAACCCGCGGGTGGCCAATGCGGCGGTGCCGATGCGCAGACCCGAGGTGACCATGGGCGGGCGCGGATCGAAGGGAACGGCATTGCGGTTCACCGTGATTCCGATCTCGTGCAGCAGATCCTCGCCCTGCTGACCGTCGAGCTGCGAATCCCGCAGATCCACCAGCACCAGGTGCACATCGGTACCGCCGGTGAGCACGCTGATGCCCTTGGCCGCGACATCGCTGCCGGTGAGTCGTTCGGCGAGGATCTTGGCACCGGACAGCGTGCGCTGCTGCCGATCCCGGAATTCCGCACCCGCCGCGATCTTGAACGACACCGCCTTGGCCGCGATGGCGTGCATGAGCGGTCCACCCTGCTGGCCCGGGAAGACAGCCGAATTCAGCTTCTTGGCGAATTCCTGCTTGGCCAGGATCAGACCGGAGCGCGGACCACCCAGGGTCTTGTGCACGGTGGAGGAGACGATATCGGCGTGCGGCACCGGCGAGGGATGCAATCCGGCCGCGACCAACCCGGCGAAGTGCGCCATATCGACCCACAGGTATGCGCCGACCTCATCGGCGATCTCACGGAAGGCCGCGAAATCCTGATGCCGGGGATAGGCCGACCAGCCCGCCACGATCACCTTCGGCGAGGTATTGCGGGCGATCTTGCGGACCTCGTCCATATCGATGCGATGGTCCCGCTTGCTCACGCCGTAGGCGCTCACCCGATACAGCTTGCCGGAGAAGTTCAATCGCATACCGTGCGTGAGATGCCCGCCGTGCGCCAGATCCAGGCCGAGCAGCCGGTCTCCCGGATTCATCAGCGCCATCAGCACCGCGGCATTGGCCTGCGCACCCGAATGCGGTTGCACATTGGCGAATTCCGCGCCGAACAGCTCCTTGGCGCGATCGCGGGCCAAGGTCTCCACCACATCGACGTGTTCGCAGCCGCCGTAGTAGCGGCGGCCGGGATAGCCCTCGGCGTATTTGTTGGTCAGCACGCTGCCCTGGGCCTGCAATACCGCGCGCGGTACGAAGTTCTCCGAGGCGATCATCTCCGAGGGTGTCGCGTTCGCGGGCCAGCTCGCCCGCCATGGCGGCGGCCAGCTCCGGATCGAGCTCACCGAGCGGTTGGGTGTTGACCGAGGCGGTGCGGGGATGAGAAGCAACCACTGGCGTACTCCGTTGGCTAGCAAGGGGATAGCCGACGCCCTCGGGCACGCGCACCTGAGACGGTCCGGCTCCCGCACGCGGGCGGCCCGGAGGTCGGTGCTGCGCCCAGTCCACGAGGCGGCGACCGCCGGATACGGCGCATCCGGCACAGCGGGCAGGTCTTCGGACTCACAGGCACCGGCCCGAATTCGGCCGCCCTACCGGCCGTCGCTTCCCGGGCTGTCGGTCGCCCAGTGCGTGTGACGGCGTTCGTTCCTGCTCACCGCTGCGGGACAGTCCCGGATTCCCACCGGGTTCCCTCTTCGCCCGCGGGCTCGCACCGTGCGGACTTCGACGCCGGGGATCGATCCGGGGGCTCCCGATATCGCGATCACCGGCGAACCAGCTGCGTACGAAGCATACGATGCCCGCACGCCCGGGGCGCGCTCCGGTCAGTCGCGCAGGAATCGCACCGAAGTATCGCCCGCGCCGGTGCTTTCGACCCGGCAGCGCACCCGGTAGACCTCGGCGATGAGTTCCTCGGTCAGCACCTGCGCCGGAGCGCCGGTCGCCACCACGCGGCCGTGTTGCAGCACCACCAGTACATCGCAGAACATGGCGGCCAGATTCAGGTCGTGCAGGGCCAGGATCGCGGTCACCGGCAGGGCGCGGACCAGGGTGAGGATCTCGAGCTGATGCGCGATATCGAGATGGTTGGTGGGCTCGTCGAGCAGGAGTTCGCGGGGTTCCTGCGCCAGCGCGCTCGCGATCAGCGTGCGCTGGCGCTCACCTCCGGAGAGCGTGTGCCAGCGCTGAGTCGCCTTGTCCGCCAATCCCGCCGCGGTGAGCGCGGCGTCGATGGCCGCGGTATCCGCGCCCGGATCGCCGCCGAACCAGCCGCGATGCGGAATCCGGCCGAGCCGCACCACATCGTGGACGGTGAGATCGAGATCGGTATCGGCGTGCTGGCCGACCAGCGCGATCCGGCGCGCGAGCTGTCTGCGCGGAATATCGTGCAGGGCGGTGTCATCGAGGCGGACGCTGCCGGAATCGGCGCGGTCCAGGCCCGACATGAGCCGCAGCAGTGAGGATTTGCCAGAACCGTTGGGGCCGAGCAGGCCCACGGTGGTCCCCGGTTCCGGATCGAGGGTGACGCCGTCCAGCACCAGGCGGCCCGAGCGGGTCCAGGAAACCTCGAGTGCGCGCAGGGTCATGTCAGCTGCCTGCGCCGCCGGGCCAGCAGGACCGCGAAGGCGGGCACCCCGAGCAGTGCGGTGACCACGCCGACCGGAATCTCCCTGGCGCCGAACGCACTTCGCGCGAAGGTATCGGCCCACACCATGAAGACCGCGCCGATCAGTACCGTCACCGGCAGCAGCCTGGAATGACCGGGACCGACCAGGAAGCGGGCGAAATGCGGTAGCACCAGGCCCACGAAACCGATCGCCCCGGCCGCGCTCACCAGTGCGGCGGTGACCAGCGCGGTGACCAGCAGCAGCACCACCCGGGTGCGGCCCACGGCGACGCCGAGCGCGGCGGCGGCATCCGGGCCGAAGGCGAACGCGTCCAAAGCCGGTGCGTACCAAAGACAGATGAGACCGCCGATCCCGAACACCGTGGCCGCCAACGCCACATCGGTCCACGTCGCGCCCGCCAGCGAGCCCAGCAGCCAGAACAGCACGCCGCGCGTCTGTTCGGCATTGGCCGAGGACAGCACGATCAGCGAGGTCAACGCCGAAAACAATTGGGTGCAGGCCACACCCGCGAGCACCACCCGATCCGGGGTGCCGCCCGCGCCGTAGGCCAGCGCCAGCATGAGCGCGAAGGACAGCACCGCGCCCAGGAACGCACCGCCGGACAGCGTCAGCACCCCGGCTCCGACTCCGAGCACCGCCACCAGCACCGCACCGGTGGAAGCGCCGGAGGACACACCCAGCACGAATGGATCCGCGAGCGGATTGCGCAGCAGCGATTGCAGAATCGCGCCGCAGAGCGCGAGCCCCGCCCCGCACAGCGCCGCCAGCAGGGCGCGCGGCAGCCGCAATTGCCAGACGATTCCGTCGGCCAGGCGACCAGCGGTGGAGGTGCCGATGCCGAGGTGCTGACCGATGATGCCGTAGACCTCGCGCAGCGACACATTCGCGGGCCCGATGGATACCGTCACGGCGATCGAAACGACCAGCAGCACAGCCGAACCCAGGCAGATCGCGGTGGCGCGGCGGGCCGGAGTCAACGCGCCGTGGCCAGACCGGTCGCCAGCTTCTCGATGGCGTCGATCTCGCGGATGCCCGGATCCAGTTCGGAGCCGGTCATCACCACGTAGTGCTTACCCTGCACCGCGCGCATTCGATTGGTGGCCGGATTCGATTCCAGGAAGCTGATTTTCGTGGTCAGCGCATCACCCTCGATGCGTTTGCGGCTCAGGTCCGCGAGCACCAGCACATCCGGATCGCTCGCCACGACCGCTTCCCAATTGATCTCGGGCCAGTCCTCGCGCTGATCGACGAAGACATTGCGCGCGCCGACCTCCTTGGCGTAAAGCCCGGGGGCGGAACAGCATCCGGCCATATAGGGGGTTTTGACGCCGGAGAACCAGAAGGCGACGGTCGGTGCGGAACCCTGCTGCCCGCCCGTCGCGGCGCGCAAGCGGCCGCGCAGCTGATCGACCAGCTGCGCGCCCCGATCCTGGACGTCGAAGATCCGGGCCAGTTCGGTGATCTCCTGGAACAGCGTATCGATGCCGAGTGGCGCTGTGCGGGTGACGGTTTCGCCGTCCACCTTCGCGCCGGTGCAGACCGCGGGCGACTGATAGGTGGGGATGCCGAGCTGCGCGAACCGGGAGCGCTCGGCCACCACGGCCGGGGTGAAGGTGTGCGCGCTGGCCGAGGTCACCAGATCGGGTTCCTTGGCCAGCACCGCCTCGAACGACGGATCGTTATCGGCCAGGCGGGGCACCTTGGCGTTATCGGCCGCCAGCGCCGGGAGCACCGGATCGAACCAGGTCGAAGTGCCGACCATGCGATCGGCCAGGCCCAGCGACAACAGGATCTCGGTGGAGGCCTGGTACAGCGCCGCCGCGCGGGTGGGCGCCTTGTCGAAGGTGACCTTGACGCCGCAGTTTTCGAGGGTGAACGGATAGCTGGTGCGCCCCGGGCGGTCCTGGGCGCTCGCGTCTCCGGCCGTCGTCGTATCCGAGGAGCTGCCGCAGGCGGTGATACCGGCAACGAGACAGCCAACTGTTCCGAACACAGCCAGAAGCCGCATCGCTCGCGTCGTCTTCATGAAATGCACCGTACCAATCGGAATCTTATGGAATCCCCGGCGCGGTATGCGCCCGGAGCGAATGTTCAGCGACCGAATCGGTTTCGCGGTCATGCGCTGAGCGGCGCGGCGGTGACGTGGTAGCCGAGGTTGTTCAGCACCTCGCGGGTCGCCTTGGCGAAATTGAGCGTGATGAAGTGCAGGCAGGGCGCGCCCTCGTCGATGAGCCGCTGCGCGATCTCGGTGGCGATCTCGATGCCCGCCGCGCGCACGGCGGCCCGATCCTCCTCGGGACCGTTGCCCGCCGCGCGGCGCAGCCGCTCGGCGATCGCGGCCGGGAGCGCCCGCCCGCTGAGTTCCTCCGCGCGGGCCACCGTGCGCATCGAGGTGATCGGCATCAGTTCGGGGATAATGGGTTTCGCGCCCTGCACCGGATCGAAGGCGGCCATGCGATCCCGCAGCCGCAGATAGTGCTCCGGATCGAAGAACATCTGGGTGATCGAATAGTCCGCTCCGGCACGGAGTTTCGCGGCCAGATAGGCGGAATCGGTCTCCAGGTCCGGGGAGCGGTGATGCCCCTGCGGGAACGAGGCGACCCCGACGTGGAAATCGCCGAGCTCCCGCACCAGCCGGACCAATTCCTCGGCGTACTCCAGGCCGTCCGGATGTTTGCGCCATTCGCCCAGCGGGTCGCCGGGCGGATCTCCGCGCAGCACAAGGATATTGCGGATGCCGCAGTCGGCGTAGGAGCCGACCAGCGCCCGCAGTTCGGCGACGCTGTGCCCCACCGCGGTCAGGTGCGCGACCGGCAGCAAGGTGGTCTCCTGCGCCAGTTGGCCGGTGATGCGGGCGGTGCGGTCCTTGGTGGAGCCGCCGGCCCCGTAGGTCATCGATACGAACGCCGGGTGCATGCGCTCGAATTCGCGTGCCGCGCGCCACAATCGGGCTTCACCGGCGGCGTCGCGGGGTGGATTGAACTCCACCGAGAACGGCACCCGCGACCCGGAATGGGCGCGCAGACTTCGCACGACGGTAGAGGTGTTGTCAGCGTTCGACATCGAGGAGCTCCATGATCAGCGACCGATACGCCGTCACCCCATCGGGAGCGCACGCTGACGGAGCCCGCGGGGTGATTCGTCCCCGCACCGATCCTCGGCGTACCGCCCAATCCACGAGGCGACGACCGCCGGATACGGTGTATCCGGCGCAACGGGCAGGTCTTCGGACTCGTGGGCGCCGGCCCGCACCGGGCCGACCCCGGCACACACGACCGGGGCGCTACCTATCGGCCGTCGCTTCCCGGGCTCGCGCCCAGTGCCTTCACGACCGTCGTTCCCACTCACCGCTGCGGGACAGTCCCGGATTCCCACCGGGTTCCCTCTCACCCGGCTCGCGCGTGCGCGATGCCGAGCTCGACGCCTTCGAGTGGATCAGGGGCTCCTCAATACCCTCTCCGGCGAACCAGCTGCGATGACGAACTCTAGCGAAGTCCGGCGGCGTCTCCAACCGGCGGGTTGCGGTCGGACCAACCGGCGGGTTGCGACCACACCGTGAACCTCACATCGCGTCCAGTCTGTTTCATGGGCAATATGGGAGCTATGCCTTATTCGAACCCGATCAGTGCCTGGAAGTCCCTCCGCGAAGGAAATGAGCGTTTCGTCAACGGTGAACTGCAGCACCCCAGCCAGGGAGCGGCGGATCGCGCCAAGCTCGCGGGCGGGCAGCACCCCTCGGCGATCCTGTTCGGCTGCGGTGACTCCCGCGTCGCCGCGGAGATCATCTTCGACCGCGGTCTCGGCGATATGTTCGTGGTCCGGACCGCGGGCCACGTGGTGGACAGCTCGGTGCTCGGTTCCATCGAATACGGCACCGAGGTGCTCAATGTGCCGCTGATCGTCGTCCTGGGTCACGACAGCTGCGGCGCGGTGCGTGCCACCATCGACGCGCTCGACAACGGTGAGGTGCCCGGCGGATTCATCCGCAGCGTGGTGGAGCGGGTCACCCCGTCCATCCTGCTCGGCCGCCGCGAGGGCCTGACCACCGTCGACGAACTCGAGGGACGCCACGTCGAGGAGACCGCGCGCCAGCTCATGCAGCGCTCGACCAGCATCTCCAAGCGCGTCATGGCGGGCGAACTCGCCATCGCGTGCGTCACCTACAACCTCGCCGACGGCCAGGCGAAACTGAACAGCGTCTTCGGCAATATCGGCGAACACGCCTGATCGGATTATTGGCTCGGTCGCCCCGCGACGGCGTTGTAGATGCCGTCGCGCAGGCGATCGAACCATTGCTCATCGGCCTCACGATGCTCGGCTTTGCGCGCCTTCGCCGATCCGGCCTCGTATCGCCAACGCGCCCACGGTGATTGCGGGCGGGCCAGGCGAATCGCGCCGATCAGTCCCACTATCGGTATGAACAGCGCGAACAGCCCGGTCCAGGCTTTGCCCTTGGCCATGGTCACCAGGGCGAGCGAGCCGTGCAGCAGCACCACCCCGACGACCACCTGCCAGCCGCGAAAGTTGTCGGTGATCCCCAGCGGTGTCGCACCGAGCAGCATGAGGGCGCACACCGCGATTCCGATGACGACCGCGTCCACCGATACCCGGCCCTGTTCGGACCAGTAGACGTCCTTCAGATCCAGGATCAACGCGAACTCGTCGAGCACCAGCGCGGTGCCGACCCCGAATAGTCCGGCGAACAGTTCCGGCCACGGCGAATGCTCACCGATCGGGCTGAATACGCCGAATCCGGCCGCGATCATGAACACCACCCCGAACACCATGTGGTGAATATGCTTCCCGCCCGGGGTGATATTGCCCGGCCACCACGACACACCGGCGCGAATCATGCGCACGCTGATCCGGATGAACACGAATGTGATCACGAACATCAGCAGCAGAATCGCCAGCGGCAATTTGCCCGGCAGCACGATCATCCGATCGAACCAGCCGTCCGGAGCTGCTAGCGGTACACCCGCGGGAACGCGTCTCACGCCACCTCCAGGATCAGGCATTTCGCTCGCATTCGAAGCCAACGATAGCGATCTTGGTAGCCGAGAACCGGCATTCGGGACGGAGTGCGCCGAAGTGGTTCGGTGATGCCGCCGGGCAGGGGGACGATTCCGGCGGCATCAGCGTGAGCGGTGAGCACGCCCTCGGTTGCAGCGAGGGCCACCACTCAGGAGGCGGGTATACACCCGGGTTCCGGACCGCTTCGAGACTATGGGCGGAAACCCTTACCGCGCTTGATGATTGCTGACCACGGAATGACGGCCGGGTGAATAGTGGTCGCTAGCGACGCGGACGGCGGCCGTTCGCATCGCAGAATTTGCGTTCCATCGCTTCCCAGACCTCGCGCAACGTGCCGGTCCGCGGGATCTCGTCGGGGGTGACGCAGATCCCGAAGGTCTTCTCCAATTCGGCGATCAGTTCCAGCGAGTGCATGGAGTCGAGACCGCAGTCCAGGTACGGCCCATCCGAATCCTGTTGCGCCGCAGCCGATGTACCTCCGGAGGTCATGCCGTCGCCCGGCGCGGAACCGTCGCCACGGTGCGATCGACGAAGGCCGCCAGCTCGGCTATCGCCAGGCGAGATTCGGGGACCAGCATGGCGGCGGCCTGGAAGACGTGGACCTGTTTCAACCAGAGCTGGAACTCGCAGGGGACGCCGCGCGCCGCGAGGCGGGCGGAGAGCAGCTCGGCGTCGGGGAAGGTCATTTCCGTGGAGGTCGTCTGGATGAGGGTGGGCGGCAGACCGGTGAGATCACTGTCCACCGGGGAGAGCAGCGGGCGGTCGCCATTGGCCCGTTCGGCATGAGCGGTGAAGACGCCGACGGATCTGATCGGGAAGACATCACAGGTCGCGGCGGTCGGCGCGGCCACCATGCGGCTGGTATCCCAGCCGGTGAGCGGGGACATCGCGGCGATCGCCGCGGGGACCGGCAGACCCTCGTCGCGGGCGGTGATCGCGGTGGCGAAGGTGAGATACCCACCGGCCGAATCACCCATGAAGACAATGCTTTCCGGGGCAACGCCCAGACCGAGCAGATAGCGGTACGCGTCCACGCAATCGTCGATCGCGGCGGCGACCGAATGTTTGGGGAGCATGCGGTAGTCGACGCTCAGCACCGGAGCGGACAGTGCCTTGGCGATGCGGCCCACCAGCTGGCGGTGCAGCCATTTACCGCCGACGTAGAACGCGCCGCCGTGGAAGTACAGCACCACCCGCTCGCCGATCGGGTCGGCCGGGGTGACCATTTCGGCTCGGGCATTGGCGAGCTGGATCCAGCGACGATCCAAGCCGCGCGGCGACCACATGAATCGGCCCAGCTGATCGGCGAGCCGGTACGGCCACGGCAGGTTCGGGGCCAGCGCCCAGAGCCACAGCACGGGTTTCATGGTGTAGCGCAACGTCTGCCGCACCACCCTCGATTACCAACTGCCCCCGGGGAATTCGGTATAGACGAGCTTCTCGGTCACGGTGGATTCCTCCTGGATTACTGCGATGATTTCGTCACTTGCGCGGGAGCGCGCCGTCCATGCCGCCGACATCGGAGATCTTCCAGCCCGAATTCGTATCGATGGTGACGCTGTAGGTGACGGTGGTGAGCCCGCCGTCCGGGGCCTGGGCACTGGTGGAATTCACGTTCACGAAGACATTCACCTTGTAGATGCCGCCGGAATCCGAGGCGACCTTCGCCGTGATCGGGGTGGCGGTCGAGGTCCACTTCAGCGGGACCAGGATCTCCTGCAATTTGGGTGCGGTGGCATCGAATTTGTTCGCCAGGGTGGGCGTGGTGTTCGCCTTCAATTTGGCGAACCAGGAGTTCACATCCTTGTAGTCGATGGTGGCCGCGCCTACCGCGTAATCGGTGGCCACCTGTTCGGCGTGCTGATTCGCGGCCGTGGCGGCGGTGCTGTCGCTCAGCTCACCGCGCGCGGAAATCCACAGTGCCGCGAACACTCCGGCGGTGATCACCAGCGCCGCCACGACGGCGGCCGTGATCATGGTCGACAGCGAGACCGCGATGGTCCGCCCGGTCCCGGCCGCGGCGGGCTCGGCGGTGGTCTTCTCCTCGATGTTCTCGTCGATCAGGGTCGCCATCTGAACTCACACTCCATGTCTGATTACTTGACGTTGATCCGCAGCCGCAGCGCACCGTCATCGCCGACCGAGGCGAGCGCCTGTGCGAGCAGACTGCTGATATCGACCTGCGGAATGGTCGAAATACCGGTCCGGACAAGGGGTTGCAGCACCGGAAGCAGGGCTTGCAGATCCGGCCCGACGGTGCGGACCCATTCGGCCAGCTTCTGCAGGAACGGTGCGAGACCATTGCCCTCGGCGTACATCTGCGGACCCGGTGCGATCTTGACCAGATCCCCGAACGCCGCCGCGATCCTGTCCACGCCGACGCCGAAATCCACCCACTGCGGATTGCCCGCCGAGATGGCCGGCGCGGCCCAATCCATATCTCCCGCAAGCGATTGCAGATTGGTGATGACCGCGCCCAGCTGCGGCGAGCGGCTGATCATGCTGGCCGCCAGCAGATCGCTCGCACGCGCCAGTCCGGGCACCGTGGATTCGGTTCCGGTCAGCGCCCGGTCGAATGTCTCGATGAGCGGTTTGATGGATTCCGGATCGAGTTGATTCAGGAATTTCACCACCAATTGCGCGACTTCCGGAATCGAGGTGGGCATGCGAATCTTCTCGGTCGCCACGGTCTGCCCCGACCGCAGATAGGGTCCCGCGCCGGTGGCGGGCACGAATTCGATATAGGGCTCACCGATCGCGGACAGATTCTCGATGACCACGCGCGAGTCGACCGGAATCTTATAGGTGTCATCGATGCGGAAATTCACCTCGACGCCCGCCGCGGTGGTGTCCACCGAGGTCACATCGCCGACGCGAACTCCGCTGAGCAGCACCGGCGAGCGCACCCCGATACTGCCGGAATTGGTCAGCACCATGCGCGCGGTGGTGTAGTCCACGAAGGTGTCGAGCCGGACCACCCCGTACGCCAGATAGATCGCGCCCAGGATCGACACGACCGCGATGGACAGCAGCGATACCGCTCCCCCGGCCTTCATCGCACCGCGCCGATCATGCGCAGGGTATCGACGATCCGGTCCACCTGATCGTTCTTGGCGACGGTATCCGGCCCGCTCACCGTCGCGCCGGTGATATTCACCTTCGGCCCGCGCTCGACGAACGGAATGATCTTGTCGCGCAGCAGGGCGACCAGCTTGTTCAGATTGGACGGCGCGCTCAGATCCAGGGGTCTGCCCGTGAAGGCCAGCGGCAGAAAGGCTTGCGCGGCCGCATCGGCGGAATCGACCAGCGGGGCCGCCCAGATCAGCGCGTGCCCGACCGCGCCGAGCTGGCCCAGTACGCCGACCACCCCGACCACCGAGGACACCGCCGCGGAGGTCTGCGTGACGCCGTAATCGGTGAGCAGTTCCTTGATGGCGGGCGCATCGGCCGCCACCGTGCTCGCATCGGCCCCGATACCGTTCAGGAACGAATCCACCTGTGCGAGATTGTTTCCCAGATCGACGTAGTCGGCGTGCAGCACATCGGCGATGCGCGCGGTCTCCTTGGGATCCGCGGGCAGCACCCCATTGAGCTTGTTCACCGCATCCTGCATCCGGCCGATGGCACCGCCCTGGATGAAGGTCGCCAGGCCCGCCATGGTGTCCTCGAGCTGCACCGGCGGTTTGGTCTGAGTCAGCGGAATCGTCCCGCCCGCTGGGATTTTCGCGCCGACTCCGTTCGGCGGGGTGGTCAGCGCGATGTGGATATCGCCGAGCACGGTGTTCTGGCGCAGTTCACCGATGGTGGATACCGGCAGCTGCACCGAGTCCAGGATGTCGACATCGACGATGACATAGCCGCCCTTGGCGGGAGCCGCGGCCGGATCGACCACGCGCACATCGGCCACCGTGCCGACCCGCACCCCGTTGGCCATCACCTTCGCGCGTGCCGGAAGGTTCAGCGCGCTGGTGAATTCCATCTGGATGCGATGGGTCGGACCCGATACCTCCGCACCCGGCACCGGTACCGAGGCCGGATCGAAACCGCAACCGCCGGAGGTGGCCAGCACCGCCGCGGCGAGTGGCGCCGCCATCAGGAATCGTAGCGGGACAGCGTAATTCGACCGTTTCATGAGGCACCGACGATTCCGAGGATCAATTGTGGGAGTTGGATATCGGCCAGTCCATTGGCGGCGCCGGCGCAGCGGCCCGGGGCCACCGCGTTGATGGCCGCGCAGACCGCCTCGGCATCGGGCCTGGCCACCGCCACGCGCGGCGGGGCGTAATCGATGCCGATCGCACCGGTCTGCGGATCGACCGCGCGGGCGAACGCACCGGTGATGGTGGGGATCATGCGGATGATCTGCTCCAGCGTCCCGACATTCGCCCCGATCATCCGCACCAGCGGCACCGCCGAATCGAGCAGCTTCAGCACGGGATCGCCTGCCAGCGTGGTGATGTCATTGAGCAGCGGCAGGGCGCGCTGGAAGCCCTCGATGACCTCGACGACCTGATTGAACAGTTCATTGTTGACCTGATCGAGCACCCCGCCGAACCGCGTCAGCATGGATTTAATGTCACCCCAGTGCGCGGCGACGCTGTCCGACAGGGTCGCCAGCGCGTCGATGACCGAACCGAGCCTGCCTATGGCCGCGTCGGGGGCGTTCAGCGCGGTGCCCAATTTGGTGATGATCTGGTTGATCTGATCGCCGGTGCCCGCGGTGGCGCTGTTCAGCGCCTTCAATCCGGTGCCGAGCGCATCCTGCCGCGCGGGGTCCGATCCCAGCGTCCGGTTGGACAGCGTGGCCATCGCGTCGAGCATTTCGGTCATGCTCTTGGGTGTCAGGGTCTTCGAGATGCACGTCCCCGATTCCCAACGCGCACCGGACTTTCCGGGGCTGATCAGAGCCAGGTCGCGATCGGCGACCAGGGTGTTGGACAGCGTCGTCGCCGCGGTGTCGGCCGCCAGCGGATATCGCGCGTCCACCTCGAAGTCCACCCGGACTCGCGCGCCGCCGGGCTGTAGTTTGGTCACCTGCCCGACCGGAACCCCGCGCATGGTCACCCGATTGCCGGTGTACAGGCCGATGGTGTCCGGCATATCGGCGCAGTAGCTGTTCATCTTCTTCGCCGGATCGAGTGCGACGAAATACGCGGCGAAGGCGACGACGATCACCGCGACGACACCGGAGATCGTCATGAATCCGCGCGAGCCGAGCATGCGATACAGCATCAGCACGCCTTTCCCGCGACCGGAATGCACAGCTGCGGCGCGGTCACCACGGCCGCGGACTGGTCCACGCCGATACCGCCGTCGGGCAGGACCAGCTGACCGAGCCGTTTACCGAGGTCCTGTACCGAATCGATGAGCGAGCCCAGTTTCCCGCCGAGCCTTTCCAATTCGGGGACGGCCGCGACGAGCTGGGTGAGCACCGGTTGCAGACTGGACTGCCAGGCCGGTTGCAGTGCGGCGATGCGATCGACGATGCGGACCAGGGTCTTGACCGTCTCGCGCACCTCGACCCGGTAATTGGTCAGGGTCGTCTCGAGCAGGTTGGTCGTGCGAATGAACTGTCCCAGCACCGATTTCGCGGTGGTAATCGCACCGATGTACTCATCGGCCACGGCCAGCGCGCTGGAGACGTCCGCGTTCTGCTTGTTCAGGATGTCGACCAGACTCTCGACGCCGCCGAGCATTTGGCGCAGTGCGTCCGGATTAGCGGTGATCGACTGTTCCAGGGCCGCGAAGTTCTTGCGCCAGGCATCACCGTCCAGCTTGCTCACCGGTTCGGTGGCGTCCTGGAAGGTTCGAATCAGGTTGTAGGGCAGTCGAACTCGATCGGCCGGGATATGCCCGGAACCGAGCGGCCGCGAACCGGCGGGGAACAGCGCGACATAGTGGCCACCGGCCAGGGTGAGCATGCGGATATCCAGGGTCGTCTCATTGCCGACGAACACATCGGTGTCGACGGTGAAATTCATCAGCACCCGATCGGGCCGCAGATCCAGGGATTTGACGGTGCCCACCGGGATACCGGCCAGGCGCACATCGTCACCGGGCTTCACCGATTGCGCCTCGTCCAGCTCGGCGGTGAAAGTGTGCTTGCCCAAGGGCATTACGTAGGTTGCACCGGCCACACCACCCGCGATCAGCACCGCGACGGTGGCTATCACGCCGTAGCGCAGCTCACGCCTGCGTGTTGCCTGTTCCGTGCGCGACCGCTGTTCGAACATCACGCGCAATCGTTGCCGCCACGTCGGTTTCACTGTTTGCATACGGCGACCTTCTGCCCGGCGATCAGCACCGAGAGCACTTGCGGCACTTCGGCATTGCCCTGAGAGCAGGACAGATCCACCGCGGATCCGGTCCGCGGGACGAGCGCGTCGAGCGATTGCAGTAGTCCGGGCAGACGGCCGAGTACATCGACCGCGTCCTGCGGATTCGGGAACAGGGTGCGGATGAGTCCGTCGATATCCGGGTTCGCCTTCGGTGTCAGGCCGAGCCGATCCAGCAGACTGTCCACCGGATTCAGCAGCGGCGGGGCGGTCAGCGCGAAATCGACCAGGCCGTCGATATTTGTCTGCAATGAGCCGAAGACATCGGAGATGCTGCGCAGCAGGGTGACCAGATGCGGTGACTGCCCGCCGATCTGATCGGAGATGTGCGCGAGATTGCCCATCAGCGTGGAGATCACGCTCTGCCGATCGGTCACATACGAACTCAGCTTGCCGATCGAATCGAGCGCGGAGCCCACCCGGGTACCGTCGCCTTCGATCACCGCGAGCATGTTCTCGGCGAATTGATTGAGCGCGTCCGGCGACAGCGTCGCGAGCACCGGCTGTAAACCGTTGAACAGCGCGGTGATATCGAACGACGGTATGGTCCGATCGGTGCCGATGGCGGTCCCGGCGGCGAGCCGGGTGGTCGGCGCGGGCGGCTGCTGGACGTCGATATAGCGCTGCCCGGTCAGATTCTGATAGCGGATCGCCAGTTTGCTGGTGTCGTACAGCGGGTGCGAGGTCAGCACCGAGATCTGGACCTTCGCCCGATTCCCTTCCAGCGCAATACTGTTCACTTTGCCGACCTGCACACCGTACATGCGCACGTCATCACCGGTCTTGAGGCCGTTGGCATCGGTGAAGAGCACGGCGTGCGTTTCGGTCGCGCCGTCGACCGGGCGCTTGATCGCCGAAATCACCACGCCGATCACCACGATCATGGCAATGGCGAACGCCAGGGTCCGCCAGGCCGCGCCCGTCACGGATTTCATCGGCCCGCTCCCGCCGGAGCGGACAGGCCCAGCAGCGGCACTGCCAGCGCGGGCACACCGCGCAGATCCACCGACAGATCCAGCACCGGACCGTTCGGGGTGTCCGGCATGGCGGTGCGCAACCGGTCCAGCATTGCGCTCACGTCCTGACCGGAACGCGTTGGCGCGGGCACCATTTGGGCCAGCGCCCGCAGCAGCGGGATGAGCATATCGGTGTATCCGGAGAGCTGATCGCGCGCGGCGTCGCCGATCGCGCGAATTGCCGGAAGCACATCCTCGACCACCACGTTCACACCCGAATCGAAGAGCTGACGGTCCGTGCGCAGCACCGGAATGGAGTAGATCCGTTGCAGCAGTTGCACGGTCGCGTCGACGAAGCCCGCACCGCTGTCCAGCGTCGCGCCGAAATTGCCGAGCACGGTCGAGATCGGCATCGTCTGCTTATCGGCGACGGTCCCGGCGGTCACCACCATCGCCTGCAATAGCGGGGTGAAGGCGTCCAGATCGGTGGTCATCCGGCTGAGCATGGCCGCCACCTGCGGGGTCAGCACACTGTCACCGACCTGGGACAGGGTGCGCAACAGTGATCCCATCGTCGCGTCGTACACATCCTTCGCGCGCGGTCCGGTCAGATCGATGAGGGCGTCATCGCGCAGCGGCGCGCCGCCGGAGCCGCGTTTCAATTCGAGTTCGCTGATGCCGAACAGGTTCGCGGGCGCGTAGTCCAGGCGCAGGCTGTCATCGATACCGAAGAGCCGAGAGCGGTCCAGCCGCAATGCGATTCGCTGGGTGCCGCCGTCACCGGGTTCGATGGTCGAGACCGTGCCCACCCGCACCCCGTCGAGCCGCACCTCGGTGCCCGCCTCGATACCGTCGCCGATCTGCTCGGTCAGCAGCGAGACGCGCAACCGGGAGTCCGCGCGCACCCCGGCGACCACCGTGGCGATGAGCGCGGCGGTGACCACGACGGCGAGCGCCATCGCGCCCATCGCCAGCGACCGCTTCTCGTCCATGGCCACGCCGGGTAATCCGTATGCAGGCATCCCCTACCCCGTAAAGCTGATCGGTGAGTTGAAACCCCACAGCACGATGCTCAGCACCATGTCGGCGGCGATCACCGCGACGAAACTGGCGCGCACCGCATGCCCGGACGCGATGCCTACCCCTTCGGGTCCACCGGTGGCGAAAAAGCCCTTGTAGCTGTGGATCAGGATCACCAGGACGCTGAACACCATCACCTTGATCACCGCGGCGATCACGTCGAAGCCGCTCACGAACTGGAAGAAATAGTGGTCGTACACCCCGGCGGCCTGTCCGTGCAGCACGGTGATGAGCACCCGGCACGAGGCATAGCTCAGGATCAGCGCCATCAGGAAGGTCGGCACGATCGCGATGGCACCCGCGACCACGCGGGTGGTGACCACGAAGGGAATCGAGCGCAGGCCCAGCGCCTCGATGGCGTCGATCTCCTCCGAGATGCGCATGGAGCCGATTTCGGCGGTCATGCGGCAACCCGCCTGTGCCGCAAAGCCGATGGCGGCGGCGATGGGGGCCATCTCGCGGGTGGTGGCGAAGGCGGACACCACACCGGTGATCGGGCCCATACCGATCATGTCCAGCGTCACGAACGATTCGATGCCCACCGACGCGCCCATGGCGAGGCCGAGAATGATCAGCATCGGCACGGTGCCGCCGCCCACGATGAGCGAACCGCGACCCCAGGTCATATCGGTGATGGTCCGAATGGTCTGGGCGCGATAGTGGGTGAGCGCCAAGGGAATCGCGCGCAGCACCTCCCAGGCGAAGCCGAGCGCGAAACCCGCGGTGCGCACCGGATCCAGCAGCCGATGCCGGCGCTGATAGCCGCGATAGGCCCAGCCCAGGCCCTTCGGCGTGAACGATGACGCCGTCATCACGCGATCCTGGTCGGCAGGAACATCGAAACCACCTGTGTCATAGCGAGATTCACCAGCACGATGGACACCACCGAGACCACGACGGCGGCATTGACGCCGTCCGCGACCCCGCGCGGTCCACCCCTGGCCTCGAGTCCGCGCTGACACGCGATGACCACCACCAGGAAACCGAAGATGATCGATTTGGCCAGGGAGACCCAGACATCGGCGACCGTCGCGAACGAACCGAAGGTCGCCCAGTAGCTGCCGGGTGTCACGCCCAGACTCGCGATGGCCATCACATAGCCGGTCAGAATGCCGACGAAGATGATCAGGATATTGAGCAGCGGGGCGACGATGACCATGGCGACCATGCGCGGAATCACCAGGCGGTGAATGGGATCGATGCCCATGGTCTTCAGTGCCTCGATCTCCTCGCGAATGGTGCGCGCCCCGAGATCCGCGGCAATGGCCGACGCGCCCGCTCCGCCCAGCAGGAAGCCTGTCGCCATCGGCGCGCCCTGTTTGATGACGCCGAGACCGCCGCCCGCGCCGAGCATGGAATCCGCGCCGAGCTGATGGATGAGATTGCCGACCTGCACCGAGACGATGACGCCGAATGGAATCGCCATGAGAATCGCTGGAATGGTGGTGACCGTGAGCAATGCCCAGCATTGCAGAATCATTTCGCGCCATTGGAATTTGCGGCGGGTGATGTCGGTGGCGGTGCCGATAATCGACTCCACGCCGATCTGCACGGATCGGCCGAATGTTCGCATGCTCGCGATCACCGTGGCGGAGAAATTCTCCTTCACGATATTCAGCGCAGGGACCACCGAAATCAAAATACCGCCTGTCATTGCGCGTGCCGGATACACAGACACGTCACCCACCCCGGACCGTCATCTGTTGTTTACAACCTGCTTCGATCGACTGCCAAGTCTCGCCGACCCGGGACCGGCGGTCACTGCACGCCGCGAAGAAGATCGCGGGGATCTTTTGTCTCACAAGACAAAATGGATCCGCGGAGTGTTTCCGTGGTATCGAATCTGACACGATGGAATCGGACTGCCGGTCCCGAATACAGCTATGTCGCGCTACCGACGCCGAGCGTTTCATTTTCAACGGAGGTTCACCATGGGCATCACCGATGATGTCGTCACACGCGGAAGCACACCGCTACTCCCCTCCGCCGACCCGTTCTATGCACCGCCCGATGATTTCGCGAATTCGGCACCGGGCACCGTATTACGCACTCGCACAGTGGAAATCGCGCAGTTCGGCATTGTCCGCCAGCAAGTCACCGCATGGCAGCTGCTGTACCGCAGCAATGATCTGAACGGTGCGCCGGAAACGGCGGTCACGACCGTATTCCTGCCGCACGGAGCCGATCCCGCCGAACCGCGGCCGCTACTGGCCTTCCAATGTGCCATCGACGCGGTCAGCGAACACTGCTTCCCGTCCTACGCGCTGCGCCGCGGCGCACATGCGCTCGGATCACTGTCACAGCTCGAATGGCTGGTCGTGGCAAACGCGCTCGCGCGCGGCTGGGCCGTGAGCATGGCGGACCACGAGGGTATGCGAGGTGCGTTCGGCGCGCCGCGGGAACCCGGCTACCGGGTACTCGACGGAATTCGCGCCACGCTGGGTTTCGACGGACTGCGACTGCCGGAGCAGACCCCCGTGGTGCTGTGGGGCTATTCCGGCGGCGGTATGGCCAGTTCGTGGGCGGCGGAGCTGGCTCCGATCTACAGTCCGGAATTGAATATCGCCGGGGCCGCGCTCGGTTCGCCGGTGGGCGATTTCCGTGCCGCGGTAACGAGATTGAACGGCGGCTGGTTCGCCGGACTCGCGCTGATGGTGATCGCCGGGCTGGTTCCGCTGTATCCGGCGCTGGGCGCGGTGGTCGCCGAACAGACCACGCCCGAGGGGCTGCGCCACCTCGATCGGGCGGCGAAGATGAATCCGTTCGGGATCGTCACGCGATACGCCCGGCACAGCGTCGACAGGTATCTGCGCACCGATACGCTGGCGAACCTGCTCCAGCGACCCGCCATGCAGGAGATGCTCGACGATGTGCGGCTCGGAATGCACACTCCCGCTTGCCCTTTGCTCGTGGTGCAGGCCGTGCACGATCAGATCATCCACGTCGACGACGTCGACGGTCAGGTCGGGCGATATCTGGCGGGCGGCGCGCGGGTCACCTATCTGCGCGACCGGCTGAGCGAACACGGCTCACTGATGCCGTTGTCCACACCGCTGGTGCTCGATTGGCTGGCCGCACGGATAGCGGGGACTCCCGTCGCGGAATCCAGCACCAGAACCGTGTGGTCCGTGGTTGGTCTGGCCCCCGGGCTCCGGGGAGTGCTCATGCTTGCCGCCACCGCACTGCGCGTATTGTTCGGCCGGCCGCTGCGGGTCCGCGCTTCCCGAAACACGGTGCGCGGCAGTGATGTCAGCGGAGATAAAGCAGCCTGATGGAACGGGGCCGCGAGATTACGCGCGGCCCCGCGAAGATCGGCTAGCTCGTCCCGGGGCCCTCGGCACAGATCCCGGATTTGGCCCTGTCGATGCGATGGATGATCATCGCGGCGGCATGCAAGCGAAAACCATTCGGCTGCAATGGATCCACCCCGGTCAATTCCGCAACACGGCGCAGTCGATAGCTGAACGTATTCGGGTGGATGAACATCTTGTCGGCCGCCGTCTTACGGTCCGCTCCGCCGTACTGGACATGCATCTCCAGCGTTTCGAGCAAATGGGGGTGCTCGCGCAGCGGGATGAGCAGTGCCGCAATCCTTTCCCGGGCCGGACCGGGCCGGGTGATCTGCTGCTCCAGCAGGAAATCGTCAGGTCGATAGAGCCCGGACGGGCGGCCGAGCAGTTGTGCGATTTCGGCGACCTGTCGGCAGGTGTCACCGGAGGCGGGAATTTCGGCGCGCACGATATCGCGGCATACCGCCGCATGCGTATCGATGTGGAACTGCCGTTCCAGGGTGGCGATCAACTGCTCGATCGCATCACCCGATTGATCGACGTCCACGGTTTCCGCCGCCAACAGGACGACACCGGAGATTCCATCGAACGTATTGAGCACCGGCCCGCCGGCGAAATGGTCGAATGCCTGCTGCGCCAGCCGCAATCGATGCCGCGCTCCCAGCATCGCACCCGGGCCCGAAATCCCCTCCTCCGATCGAATCTGCAGTGCCACAACGTCATAGCGATCGACCAGGGTGATATCCGCGCGAATCGCGAGCTCCTCGGCGGGATCGCCCTTGAGCAGCGCCGCGCACAATGCCCGCCGCGCGAGCGGATCCCCCGAATACGCCGATTGCTCACTGTCGATGTAGGTTTCGGCCAGTACCGCGCTGACCTCACCGATGAACGCGAACAGATGCTCGGTGAAGGCGGCCAGATCCGCCGCATCCGACGGCTCGGCGGACTCGGCGATCAGACTCCACAGATGCCCCGCACCGCTGTGCAGCGCCGACATCAGCAGCGAGAGACCGATCCGATTGCCGGGGGCATGCCGTTCGGCCACGGGCATCACGATGCGGGCGATCTCCTCCCGGGAGATCGTGCGCGACTCCTCGAGTGCGCGCAGATAGCCCGAACAGCACGCGTAGATCGCGGGCCGGACGTCATCGGCGAAATAGCCCTCCGTGGCGGAGACCTGTATCGGCATCGCGCTCACACAGACATCCCGCACTTCGAGCGCGATCTCCGGAATGCGCGGCGCCAGCCTGGCGACCAGGGGCGCGTGGGCCGCCAACCGCAGTGGAGCGATCGTCATCATCAACCACCCGGGAGTGTCATGCGCCCGTGGGCACGGGGTGCCGCATCCACGCCATTCGCCAGGTCAGTTGCATAGTTTCGTACTCCTCGCCTGGATCGACCCACCCCGGTCCAGCGGTCGGACCGCCTGTAGGAAACAGTAGAGTACCTCACTCTTTTCCGCCAAGCGTGTGTGCGAGTTCACCCCGGTCGGCGGCCACGCCGCCGCATGCGGCAATCCGGACCGCGGGCGTTGCTATCGTGGCCGGGTGAACGAGCCTGCCGCAGTCGAGCGACTTCCGCGCGGCCCGCACCGGCTCACCCGCGCCGAAGTGGCCGATTCGCAATTGGCGCGCCTGTACGTCGCCATCATCGACGCGGTCGCCGAGCACGGCTACAACGCGGTCAGCGTCGCGGATCTGGTGGCGCGCGCCAAGATCTCCCGCCGCACCTTCTACGAACTCTTCGACTCGAAGGAAGCCTGCTTCGCCGCGGCCTTCGAGGTACTCGTCGACATCGCCACCACCCGGCTCGACTCCGCCATCGCGGCTGCGGGACAGCTCGATTGGCGGCAACTGGTGCGCGCCTCACTCGCCGCCTACCTCCGCATTCTCGCCGACGACCCGGCCGCCGCCCGCGCTCTGCATATCGAAGCCCTCATCGCCGGACCGGCTTTCACCGTCTACCGCCGCCGCCTGATGTCGGTCTTCGCCGGGCGCATGCGCGCCGCCCGTGATCTCGCCGCCGCCCAGGGCGAGGTAACCGGACAACTTCCCGAGGCGGTCATCGAACTCCTCATGGGCGGAATCGACGACCGCATCCGCGACTGCCTGCAAACCGCCGGAGCCGCAGCGCTTCCCGATCTCGAACCCACGCTGTCCTACGCCGCTCTCACCCTGCTGAGCAGTAGCCCGGAAAACCCCGAGCACACATAGAAATTCGCCAGGTGAGAATTGCCGCAAATCCTTGGCAAATCACGCCTGGCGAATTGTCTTCCGGCGGAGCTATTTCGCGGGCGCCGGGGTGAAGGGTTCGTTGATCGTGGTGAAGTACTGCACGGCGGCGGCGATGGCGACGGGTGCGGTCACCAGGATCATGCCCGCGATCGCGCCGAGGGCGCCCATGGCGGCGGCGCCCGCCAGGCAGCCGACCACCGCACCGGGCAGGAAGAAGAACAGGCCGCCGATGATGCCGGTGGCCAGCGAGGCGCCGGTGCCGACCGCGAGACCGCCGAGGGCGCAACCGACCGCGCCGCCGCCGATTCCGCCGACCAGGGTGCCGATGGTCGCGCCGACGCTGATGGTGTCCTTCATGCGATTCCACGCGGCCTGTTCCCGGTCATACGGGGTCTTCCACGGCGCGGATTCCTCGAAAGGCAGTGCGACAGGGCGGTATTGCGCGTGCTGGAGGTCGAACAGCGGGGTGAGGGTGGCGGTGTTGTCGCGAATCGCGGCGGCGATCGGGAAGACGAAATCGTCCACGCGGAAGGACAATTCGGTGCCCGCGACGACAGCGCCGCCGGGTGCCTTGATCTCGAAGCGGCCGTCCTGGACATCGAGCGATCCGATATCGGTGGAGATGATCGCGGAACCGTCGGTGGCGGACGCGGTGTAGTGGATGGCCTCCGCCGCATCGGAGATCGGATCGGCGTGCGCCGCGGCCGCCGTAATCACCGAAACCGCCGATACCAGTGCGGCAACCGCGGCCAGTCTGGTCTTGATCAATGCCCTACCTCTTACTTCAGCCTGCAGATTAAGAACCAATCGCCGGGTTAGCTATTGATAAGCAAACTGTAAGTTTGCAATCAGCAGCGTGCAACGAATGCAGACCTTGAAGTGACTCGATACACAGCGCAAATCACCGGATTAAACTGGAATACACCTGACGTTCATGCATATACCGCATAACCGGCAAATCGGGCAGGCGTTTATCAGTTTCCGGTGGGATATTCGGGTCGCCCGAGCAGGGCCATGGCCGCCTGGTGTAGCAGCGGGGCGAGTTCGGGCAGGTCCGCCGCGCCCCGCGTGCGCAGGAAATCGCGGATCCGATTGTCGATACCGCCGACGAGCAGATCGAAAATGCCGTCCGGGACCAGCGGATAGTCCGCGCCGTCGGCGCGCGCCATCAGATACGCCGCCCGGATGCGCTCGGCCAGCACCCGTTCCATCCGGGCCCGCTGTTCGGCGAGAGCCGCATCGCCGGAAAGGGTTTCGACATGCAGCGCCCGCGCCACGGCGGGCTCGCTCGCGAGAAAGGTCAGGTATTCCCGCAGCGAGGTGAACAGCACCTCGCGCAATCGCAGGTTCTCCGCGTTCTCGATCGCCGAATCCAATTTCGTCTCGACGATCTCCATCGCGAGCTCGAAGCCCGCGGCGAAACAGTCATCCCGATTGTCGAACATCTCGTAGAACGTGCGGCGCGAAACATGCGCTCGCTCAACGATATCGGCCACCGTCATGGGCTTGTAGCCGCGCGCGGCCACCGCCTCGATGGCCGCCCAGCACAGCCGATGCCGCTGCGAGGCCGACACATCCTCCCGGGTGAGGCGATGCGGCCCCCGCGGCAACCGCGACAGCGCGACCGTCTCCTTACTGCTCATCGGATCAGGATAGGCCCGATCAGATCGGCCGGAAGCCCGCGCCCACGCCACCCGCGGTGTCGATCTCGGCGAGGATCGGGGCAATCGGCTGGAAATAGGCGGGCGCGTGCACTGGGACGGCCGCCACCACACAGGGCACGTTGAACCCGATACCGCCCAGCGAGGTCAAACGGCCCTGGTTCATGCCCACGAGCCGATCGCCGATGGTCACCGGTCCGCCGGAATCACCCGGCTGCGAACAGGACTGATTGACTTCGCGGCCCGCGACCGTCCCCCAGACCACACCGCAGTCGAAACCGCTGGAGCGACCGTTGGAACACACCGTGATTCCCGGACCGGGCGTATCGCCGACCCCGGCGATCGTGGTGCCGCCGACGGTGCGCACCGGGGTGACCTTCGACGCGTCGAATTCGATTACCGCGTAATCCAATCCGGCCCCGCCATCGGATGCGGCGACCGTGCCGACGGCACCGGCGGCGGGCATCTCCTCCGCGCCGACCGGTGTCCCGGCCGATGCGCAGTGACCGGCGGTCAACCCGACGAGCCGCCCGGCGCCATCGGTTCCGACGGCAGTGAGCGAGCACATCGCATGCCCGCCGAGCACGATGCCCGAGCCTCCGCCGAGCGCCACCGGATCGGGAGCGGCATCGGCATTGGCGGCGGCGGCCGCGGTCGTCGCGGCCGCCGCGATCACCAACGCGCTCAACTGTTTGATCCGCACCCCGGTCACCAATCCTGGACGATGGTCAGAATCGCGCCCGGATCGGCCGGGTCGGCCGGATTGCTCAGGAACACCCCCGCCGATCCCCCGGGATGCGCCGCCGCCTCACCCAGGATCGCGGCATTGCTGGCATAGGTGCTGCCGTCCGGATTGGCCAGTGTCGAGCCCGGTGCCATGGATACCCGGGTGGCCGCGGGCGAGATCACGCCATCGGCCATATCCGGTAGCGGACTGTTCGCGAGTGCGGCTGTCTCACCGGGGGTCAGCCACACCCCGGCAAATCCCGCTTCGGGGATCACTATCGGTTCCGCCGCGGCGGCCGTACCGGCGGTGGTCACAGCTGCGATCGCGGCTGCCACGCCCACGACGCCTACCAAGAGTGTGGTTCGCATGGTGTGCTCACTTCCCTCGAATGGATCCGGAGCAAATCCTTCAGCGCTGCATGTTCCGGACTGGAGCCCAAGGAGAGCATCGAGAGCTACTTGTGAGCAATCGGTCACGAGTCGTCGTTATCGGCAGTTCATCGACCCCGGGCCGACGCTCCCCCGCTCACGGCGACGCGGACGCACACGGAAGAAACATTGGTGACCCGCACCACATTCGAGCCGTTATATTCGAAGCAGGCCGTCGAATTGGATGGAAATCCAGCAGGGGCGCGTATCGAACCTGAAACGAAATTGCATTTGCATCGGCGTGACGTTGCCGATATCTCCGGCGGATGCGATGCCGCCATTAGAGTCGAGCAGCGGCAGTCGATTCACAACCATCCGAGACACGACCGACCCATCCGGAAGGGCTCGGTAAAAACCGCCCCTGAACTGGCCATATATGAGCAGCATCCGAGTGGATCAGAAGAATCTACGCCGAAGACTTTGTGAAATTAACTTTCCAGAGTGAATATTTAATAGCGGATAAGTACATACCGATCCGCCCCCGAGGGATCCATCGATACCAAACCGTTATTTCCGATTTCGGCCGCCTCCAGATGAGAACAGGTTACATTTTAGATCCCTTACGGTGCGACTCGGATTCCCGGTCACACCGATGCTTCGCGTATTTGGAGATAGTCATGAGATCAATCGCATCCGCGCTGCTTCGTGCCGGTGTCGTAACTCCGATGGCCCTTGCCACCGTCTTCTGTTTGGCGGCTCCCGCGAATGCGGCGTCGGTCAGCTTGAACTGGAGTTGTCAGGGCACGATCTTCGGCATCGGCCAGACCTCGAGCATGAGCACCTCGGTCGACGGCACCGCACCCGCAACGGCGGCCTCCGGGTCCGCGGTGGCCATCACCCTCACCCCCGGCGTCTCCTCGGTGCCCAGTTCGGCCTCCGGATTCAGCGTGACGAATATCAGCAATCTCAAGATGACCTTCCCGACCCCGGCGAATTCCACGCTGGTCTCGGCCACCGCATCGGGCGGCACCGTGGCGGGCACGGTCAGCACCTCGGGCGGGAATGTCGTGCTCACCGTGCCGGGTCCGATCGCGGGCGGCACCAGCTTCACTCCGCCGGCGGTGACCATCAATGTCACGGCGGGCACCCCCGGAACGCCGATCACCAGCAAGTACGCGGGAACCAGTTATGCCAACCCGGGTATGACGATGACGACCAAGGTGGCATTCGTCGGCAATGTCGCGACCGCGTGCTACCCGAACCCGTCGCCGACGCTGACCAGCACCGCCGTCAGCTGATCCGTTCCGGGTGAAAATATGCCGGGACTGGGCTGTTGAAGCCAGCCCAGTCCCGGCATTGGTGCAGACTATCGTATCGGCCATCGCGTCGCAGGCGTGGCCGGTGAGTTCCGTTGAGAGGTTTCATGTTTCAAGTGTTCGAGGTTGGGAGCCCGTGCGTCCGATGTCTACCGAACCAGATCGGATCGCCGTAGAGCTCAGGCGAGCTCTCGAGTTCTATCACGGAACACTCGAAGACCTGTCCCGCGAACTGATCAGATTGCTGGGCGTGAACGAAACAGACCGGCGCGCATTGGAAATCGTCCTGCTCGGCGATGGCAAATCCACCACGCCCGGCATGCTCGCCGAACGCCTGGGCCTGACCGCCGCGGGCGCCACCATAATGCTCAACCGTCTGGAGAAGCAGGGCTATATCGCCCGCTCCCTGCACCCCACCGACCGCCGTCGCGTCATCGTGGTGGCCACGGATCTGGCCGCCCGCCGCGTGCACGAACTCATCTCCTCGCTGGTCGACGAGGGCTACAAGATGATGCTCAACTGGTACGACCCCGCCGAATTGGAAATGATCGCGACCTTCCTCAATCGAGCGGGCGAGTTGCAGCGCATTCATCGTCAGCGGTTGCGCGATATCGACCCGTATCCGCGCAACTGAATTCGCGGCGCGTCAATTCCCGTGCAGCCAGCGGTCTTTCAGCATCAGATGGTTATCCCACCAGGCTTGTACCAGTGCGGGATCCGAACCGGCGGGCGGCGGCGGGGATTCGCCGGGGAAGAGCCAGTTCGCATCCGGCGCACCGACCGTACCGGGCGCGGTGGTCGTGACCGGCGGAATATCCGAGGTGGTCGGATCGACGGTGGTGGTCGGGGCGGGGTCGGTGGTGGTGCGCACCGGGCGGGTGTGTTTCGGGGGCGCGGTGGCGATCGGCGCGGGGATATCGGTGGCGGTATCCGCATCCGGCGACGGGATCGAGGTGATCGGTTCCGGGACAGGCGTTTCCGTCGTGGTCGGCAGGGCGGTACCGGAACCGGCGGGCGTCATATGCACCTGGGCCACCGGCGTGGAATGCTCACGAATCTGTACGAACGCGACACCGGCGGCGGCGAGGGTGGCCGCGACCGCGGCGGCCCCGAGCAGGACCCGACCCGCCCGTCGATTCCCTTCGGGGACATCGGCATCCAGCTCCCGCGACTGCTCCGCCGCGACCAGTGCGGCACCGCGGGCCACCGCGTTCGCGGCATCGGGGGCGAGGGTCACCGGCGTCGCGAACCCGAGCCGCACCGCATCGGCCACGGCCGCGTCGGCGGCCACCGAACCGCAGATCAGGATGGCGTCGGGCCGTAGCCCGCTGGCATCGGAGATCGGGCGAATGCGGTCGATCGCCTCCTGCGTACCGTGCGCGTCGACGACGCCGATGGGCCACGAGTCCGCGGCCAGAATTCGCGAGCGCCCGGGGCCCACCAGCACGAACGCGCTGTGATGGTCCAGCAGTTCGAGCACCATCAGGTTCCCGGCCCCGGCTGTCTCCCGCGCCAGCGCCAGCAGTGCGGCCTTGATCGAGACATGGGAGGCCCGTTGCCATTTCCCGCCCGCGAGCGCCGAGACGGTGGCGCGCCGCTCGGTGGCCGTCCGATAGACGACCGCCACATCGTCGATGTCCGGTTCGTCCCGTATCAGCGCATCCAGCACCTCGAGGGTGACGGCCTCCGCCGAGTCCCCGAGTACCGGACGCTCCAGCGCGGGTGAATCCCGCTGCCTGCCTGCCGAATCCGACAGCAGCACCCCGCGCACCACCGACCGCTCCGCTGAAATCCCGCCGAAAACCCGCATCCGATCAACCTCTGTTCGAAAAGCACTTCTTCAGCGGTTCGTCATGCTCCGTCGCGAGGATTGGTCGAAAGTCCAATTTTTCCCATCCGCGTTCCGGGCAGACGGGGGCGCAATACGTTGTTATCGTGAACCGGTGGAGCCATCGAAGATCGTGATCATCGGCGGTGGTTTCGCTGGTGTGGAATGCGCCCGGTACCTCGAACGCCATCTGCGGCCCGAGGAAGCGTTCATCCAGCTCATCACCCCCGTGGCCGGGTTGCTCTATCTTCCGCTGCTGCCGCAGGTCGCCTCGGGTGTGCTCAATCCGCGGTCGGTATCGGTCTCGTTGCGAAGGGTGTTGCGCCGCACCGAGGTTGTGCCGGGCACCGCCATCGGCGTGGAGCCCGCGACCCGGCAGGTCATCGTGCAGCGGCCCACGGGCGGGGAATTCGCGCTCGGCTACGACCATCTCGTCCTGGTGCCCGGCAGCATCACCCGGGTGCTCGACGTCCCGGGACTTGATCAGCACGGGTTCGGTATGAAAACCCTCGCGGAGGCCATGCACCTGCGCGATCACGTACTGCGGCAACTGGATATCGCCGCGGTGCGTGGTGAGGAGGATGAGGACCGGGAGCGGCTCAACTTCGTCACCATCGGCGCGGGCTACGCGGGCACCGAGACCACCGCCGTGCTCAACAAGGTCACCCAGGCCGCGGCACGCCGCTATTTCCCGCGGCTGAACCCGGATATGGTGCGCTGGCATCTGGTCACCCACGGTGATCGCATCATGCCCGAACTCGGCGAACGACTCGGCCGGGAGACCAAACGCATCCTCGCCGAACGCGGAATCGAATTGATCTCCGGTGCGTCCGCGCAGCAGGTCACCGCGAACGGCGTCACCCTCACCAATGGCCGTCACATTCCCACCCGCACCCTGGTGTGGACCGCGGGCGTCGCGCCCAGTCCGCTGGCCGGACATCTGGGGGCCGCCACCGAGAAGGGCCGGATCGTCGCCGCACCCGATCTCTCCGTGCCGGGCCTGAACGGCGTGTGGGCGTGCGGTGACGCGGCCGCGGTCCCCAATCTGACCGAAGACGACCGCAAATCCTGCGCACCCACCGCGCAGCACGCGATCCGCCAGGGCCGGCACCTCGCGAAGAACCTGCTCGCGACCCTGCGCGGCGGCACCGTCGAACCGTACCGGCATCCCGATCTCGGCATGGTGGTAGACCTGGGCGGCCGGGACGCCGTGGCGCGCCCGCTCAAGATCGGATTGCGCGGTATCCCGGCACAATTCGCCGCCCGCGGCTATCACCTGATGGCGCTGCGCACGGTCGTCGCCCGCGCCCGGGTCGCCTTCGACTGGACCGTGCACGGCCTCAGCGGTGACGATTTCCTCCGCATCGGCTACGGCGACTACGCCGCCCACACCATCGGCGGCTTCGAACAGACCAGCTGCTATCTGCCCGCCGCCGAGGTGCCGGTGGTGCTGAAGGCGATCAGCGATATCGACTGACCGCGCTCAGCGCTGTCGCGGCCAGACCCCGGCCGCATCGACCTCCAGACTGTCGGACAGCGCGACCCGGCTCTGAGATTTGTTGTGCGGCAGCGGTTCCGTCAGCGCCGTTCCGCCCAGGGACGCGAAATACGGCAGCAGGCGCAGCAGGCGGGCCCTCCAGCGGCGGCGGATCATTGCATGCCCTCCGCCGATATCCGGGTGAATCGCCGCATCGCGGTGGACACGTGGCGGGCGACGCCTTCGATGGTGGGGTGATCCCACATGACGACGGTGGCGATCGGGAAGCGCAGCCAGTCGGCGAGATCGGTGGCGATCTCGACGGCTTCGGCGGAGTTCAGGCCGAATTCCGCGAAGGGGGCGCGGATGTCGATCTCATCGGGGTTCAGATCGAATCGGGTGGACAGTCGCGCCTTGAGCCAGGCTTCGATATCGGCGTGGTTCAGGCCGTCGGTGGCCGGGTCCGCCAGCCACCATTCGTGTACGACGTCGAATGCGTTCGACAGCAAAATCTTTCGGGTCTCATTGCGGCGGATCTTGCCGCTCGACGTCTTCGGTATCAGGCCGGGGCGAATCAGCACGATGGCGTAGAGCGGCAGCGCGTGCTCGGTGGCGATGGCGCGCCGGATGGCGGCGACCGCGGCGGCGAGATCACCGGTCCAGTCGGGGCGCACCTCCTGCACGATGACGAGGTGATCGCCCTCGTTCTCGGCGCGGGTGCCGATATCGACGGCCGCGACGCATCCCGGGCGCAGCGCCGGATGACTTTCCTCGGCGCTGCGCTCGAGATCCTGCGGATAGGTGTTCTGGCCGCGAATGATGATGACGTCCTTGCTCCGGCCGGTGACGAAAAGTTGTCCGTCATAGCCGAATCCGAGGTCACCGGTGCGCAGGAACGGTCCGCTGCCATCGGACAGGGTGGCCCCGAAGGTCTCCACGCTGTCCACCGGCCGATCCCAATAACCGAGGCCGACACTGCCACCCGCGACCCAGATCTCCCCCACCCGCCCGGTATCGCATTCGGCCCCGGACCCCTCGTCCACGACGATGACATGCTGCCCCTCGACGGGCCTGCCCGCGCTCACCAGCGCCAGTCCATTGCCCTGCTCCCGGGACGGTACGGCCAGCCCGCCGCCGAGCGATCGCGCGTCGAACCGTTCGATCTGCGGGGGATCGCTCACCGCACCGGTGGTCAGCACCAGCCCTTCGGCGAGGCCGTACAGGTTCAGATGGGCCGAACTGCGGAAGCCCGCCGATGCGAAGACCTTGTCGAAGCGGTCCAGGGTGGCCGCACGCACCGGTTCGGCGGCATTGATCGCCACCTGCCAGCAGCTCAGGTCGAGCTGTTCGACCTCCTGCCGCGTGGTGCGGCGGGCACACAGGTCGTAGGCGAAATTCGGTCCCGCGGTGGCCTGCACCCGGTACCGCGATATCGCCTCGACCCAGCGCGCGGGCCTGCGCAGGAAATCCAGCGGAGACATCATGATGATCGGATTGCGGCCGTACACCGGTTGCAGCAGACCGAAGAACAGCCCGAGGTCGTGATACTGCGGCAGCCAGCTCAGGATCGGCGCGCCCGGTTCGACGAGCCGGGCGAACACCGAACCGCAGTGCAGCAGATTGCCGTGCGTGACCATGACGCCCTTGGGCGCGGACGTCGAGCCCGAGGTGTATTGCAGGAAAGCCACACTGTCCGTGGTCAATTCGGGCGGCCGCCACGCCGCCGCCCGCTCGTCCGGCACATCCTCGGTGACGATCCACGTCAGCGGTGCGAGCGCGGGTTCGACGGCGACGAAGGTGTCGAGGCGGGCGTGCACGCTCGCATCGGTGAGCGCGACCGCGATGCCCGCATCCTCGATGATGGCGCGCAGCTGCGATACCGAACGATTGAGTTCGGGCGGATAGGCGGGCACCGCCAGCACACCCGCGTACAGGCAGGCGAAAAACGCCACCGCGTAATCGATTCCGGCGGGATAGACCAGCAGCACCCGACTACCCGCGAGCCCGCGAGCCTGCAATTCCGCCGCGATCGCCCGGGCGCGCAGATCCAATTGTGCCCAGCTCAAACGCGATTCGCGGGATTCACCGTCGATCAGATATGTGTACAGCGTCTCGTCGCCATGGACCCGCGCGCCCGAGCGCACCAGGTCGATGTAGGAAATCATGGTCTCTCACTTCGATTCGGCGCCGGATCACCCGTGGCGCGACAGGCTCTTCGCGGCTTCCTGGCCGGAACGGAAGCACGCCTCCAGCGGCGCTCCCTTGACGTAGTCACCGGCGAGTTCGAGACCGTGCACCCGGCTCACCTCGGTGCGGACCTTCGACAGGAAACCGCCGTAGAACGGCAGATACGCGCAGTACGCGGCATCCCAGATATGCGTCACCGCGTGCACCCGGTTCAATGAGCCCTCGATCTTCAGCAGGCCCTTGATGAGTTCCTCGGCCTCGTCGAGCCATGATGCGAGCCCCTCCTCGGTCGGCATGGGCCGCGCCGCCCGCCCGCTGAAGGTGTATCGCACGATATTGAGATCGTTGACGCCGTAGACGCCCGCATTGCTGCACCGGCCGCCGTCGAGGGCGATGGCGCGCACCACCTGATCGAAAACCGGGCGATCGTATTCGACGACCGCGACCGCGGCGGGGAAGTATCTGACCTCGGCCAGCAGTTCGCTCAGGTCGGGCAGGTTGGATTTCACGATATCGGCGGCGGCGTAGGCGGGCGCGGCGAGCACGACCCCGTCGTACGGAAGCACTTCCGGTGCTTTGCCATTGCCCGCGAGCTGGACCCCGGTCACCCGGCCGTCCTCGATGACCAGCGATTCGACCGTCGAATTCGGCCGCACCGTAACCAATTTCGCGAACTCGGTGAGCGCGGGCTGGATACCGTCGGTCAACTGGTCGAAGGTGCTGGCCAGGCTCAGGTTCACATTGAAGTTGCCCAGGTACATCTCATCGGGTTCGGCGCCGTTGAGCCGCACCGTCAACGGCCGGAACATATTGTTCACCAGCGAGGCACCGAAATACGCGGTGAGCGGCTTGTGATCGCGGCGAGCGCCCACGCGGGAGAAGGTCTCCCCGCCCAGGAACCGGTTGCTCTCATCGCGCTTGATCGTGAACATCAGGAACGCCAGCTTCAGGAGGTCCAGCGGCGCACCGAGTTTGGTGAATTTGCGGATCAGGTCGAACCGGCTGTTCTTGCTGTCGAAGGTGACGAGTTCGCCGTTGATCAGGCGGGAGGTGTTGACGCCGAAATACTCGAACTTGTCCGCGCGCATGGCCGCCAGGAACCCGCGCAGCTCGGTATAGGTGCGGCTGATGTTCTTGCCGCCCATCATGACCGGGCGATCGCCCAGGTGATCCACGCCGAAACGACCGCCCAGCACGGGGTTTCGCTCCAGCAACTCGACGTGATGACCGGCCAGGTGCAGTTGGTAGGCCGCGGCGATACCGGCTACGCCGCCACCGACCACCGCGAATCGCTTACCGCTGCTGTGTGCCGAACTTTCCATTGTGGTGACTCCTCTGTGTGATCAGGCGGTGGCCGGGTACGGCGCGAGTTCGATACGGCACCTGGCGATTCGTGCGCCGAACTGATGCAGCTCGAGTTCGACCGCGGCTCCCCCGGTATCGGGATCGCTGTCCGCCACGGCGGTGAAATCGATGAGCCCACCGAGCTCGGCGAATCCGGTGAAGGTGGTGGCGCAGCCGGTGACGGCGGCGATCGGGGAATCCAGTGCGCCCGCCGCCATCGCCGCCACGATGGCCGCCTGACGGCAGCCTTCGATCAGCAGCGGGCCGGGTACGTGGTCGTAGGGATGGTCGAAAAAGGAGGGGTGCCGTTGATCGACGATCAGCGGTATTCGCGGCTGCTCTCCCGGTATCGGTTGTCCGACAACGACATTGCGAGGGTCGCGCCTGCCCACCGACGCCGGTGCGACGGGTTCGACCGTGACGCTGCCGGATTCGCCGTTCATCGGCCGACCGGCCTGCTGCAGCTCGCGAATCTCCCGGTAGGTGTCGGCCGGAAACTGAATCCCGCCGCCCCGCAGGGTCAGCGCCCGCACCCCGCCGATGGTGAGCTGGGCCTCGAAGAAGGTGCCCGCCGAATCGCCGAAGGTGCCCGCAAGTCCCGCGCTCGCCCGGACGATGCCCTCCAGCGGCACATTCGCCTCATCGCGATAGGCGCTCAGGTCCTCGACCTCGAACTCCAATTGCTGCAGGCTGGCGGGGGTTCCGGGCGGGACGTTCAGATATCTGTGCCCCACCACGATCATCGCCTGCCGGATGGCCTCCACCGTGGACAGCGGATCGTGATAGTCCACCAGCCGGTCGAAATACAGCGAGTGGGCGCGCGGAATCTGGATGGCGGCGAGGAATCCGTCGATATCGGCCGGGGCCGTATCGGCGACGAATACCTCACCGAGTGCCCGCCGGTGGGCCAGGGCGCACGGCACCGTGCGCTCGAAACTCAGGCCGGTCTCGGTGGTCGGGGTCATCGGGCGACCTCCTGCAACGCGGGGGCGGCGATACCGGTGATCAGCCGGGCCGCACCGCGGATGGTCGCCTGGTCGATCAGACTGCCCAGCGAGATGGAGGTTCCGGCAACATGATTGAGCCTGCTGCGCAGTTCCAGCAGCGAGAGCGAGGTCAGTCCGACTTCGAACAGGATGCGGTCGGCGTCGAAGTCGGTGTCCTGATCGATCAGGATTTCCCGGATCTGCGCCCGCACCACGGTCATGGCGTAGTCGAGCTGTTCGGATTCGGGCAGTGCGGCCAGGGCGTCCCGGAACTCCTGTGCCGGATCTGGTCCGGCTTCGGCATCGGCTCGCTGTTCGATGTACCCGGCGGCGGTCACCTCGGCTCCGATCCAGTAGTGGCGATGCTGAAATGCGTAGGTGGGCAGGTCGATTGCCACGGCCTCGCGGCCCGCGTACACGGCCGCCCAGTCGAGTGGAGTGCCCGCGGCCCAGGCGGCGGCGGTGGCCCGCAACAGACTTCGGGCTTCCGGCTGGCCCTTGCGCAGGGTGGCGATCGTGATGCGCCCGCCCTCGGGCAGGCATTCCTGGGCCATTCCCGCCAATACCTCGCCCGGACCGACCTCCAGGAACGTCGACACTCCGGCACCGGTGAGGAATTCGATGCCGTCGTGGAAGCGCACGGCCTGCCGGGCCTGGCTCACCCAGTAGTCGGGCGAGCACAGCTGTTCGGCCGTCGCGATTCGCCCGGTCACATTGGACACCAACGGAATCGACGATGGGCGCGGGTAGACCGCGGCCACCACCGCGCGGTATTCATCGAGGATGTCGTCCAGATGCGGGGAGTGGAAGGCGCGTTCGACCTGGAGTCGTTTGGTGCGCCGCCCGCGTTCGCGCCAGTGCTTGGCCAGGGCGGTCACCGCATCCGCATCGCCCGCGATCACGGTGGCGTTCGGACCGTTGCTCGCCGCGATGGATACGGCGGCTTCTTGCCCCGCAATGGATTCCGAGACCTCGGCGTAGGACGCGCGGACCGACATCATCACGCCCGGCGGCAGCCGCTGCATGAGCCTGCCGCGCGCCGCGACCACCGCCGCGGCGTCGGCGCGGTCGAAAACACCGCCGAAGTGCGCGGCCGCCAGCTCGCCGATCGAGTGCCCGAGCACGAAATCCGGTGCCACTCCCCAGGATTGCAGGAGACGCAGCAGGGCGACCTCGATGGTGAACAGTGCGGGCTGGGTGTATTCGGTGCGATCCAATAGCTCGGGAGGCGTCCCGGCGGTCCCGAAAATCACCTCGCGCAACGGGTGGTCCAGATGCGGATCGAATGCGGCGCACAGGTCGTCGAATTCCGCGGCGAACTTCGGAAACGCTTGGTACAGCTCATATCCCATGCCGAGCACCTGGCTGCCCTGGCCGGGCAGCAGTATCGCGGTCTTGCCCGCCGCCGCCGCGCGCCCGGTGATCACCGCGGGTGCGAACGCACCCTCGGCCAGTACCGTGAGCCCATCGATCAGTTCGGCCCGGCTACCCGCCACCAGGACCGCCCGATGATCGAACACCGCGCGGGTGGTCGCCGAGGACAGCCCGATATCGGCGATATCGACGCCCGGATCGGCATCGCAGGCGGCGAGCAATCGGCGCGCCTGACCGCGCAGGGCCTGGCCGGTCTTCCCGGAGAGCACGCACACCGACAGCTCATCGGCTCGATTCGGCTGCACCGCAACCGATTCGGCCAGATCGGGATCGTATTCCACGATCACATGCGCATTGGTGCCGCTGATGCCGAACGAGGAGATGCCCGCCCGCCGCGGCCGGCCGTGCTCGGGCCACGGCTGTGTCTCGGTGACCAGCCGAATATGCCCGGCCGACCAGTCCACATGCGGCGACGGCTGATCGACGTGCAGGGTCGGCGGCACCGTTCCATACCGCATCGCCAGCAGCATCTTGATCAACCCGGCCATACCCGCGGCCGATTGCGTATGCCCGATATTCGATTTGATCGATCCGAGCAACAGCGGCTGCTCGGACGGCCGCCGCCCATAGGTGGCCAGCAGCGCCTGCGCCTCGATGGGATCACCGAGCACCGTACCGGTGCCGTGCCCCTCCACCACGTCCACATCGGCGGCCGTCAACCCCGCATCGGCCAGCGCCTGGCGGATAACCCGTTGCTGGGCCAGGCCGTTCGGCGCGGTCAGGCCGTTCGAGGTGCCGTCCTGATTGATCGCGCTGCCCCGGAGCACCGCGGCAATCGGATGGCCGTTGCGCCGGGCATCGGAAAGCCGCTCCAGCACAACGAGTCCGGCACCCTCGGACCAGGAGGTGCCATCGGCGGCCGCGGCATAGGACTTGCAGCGGGCATCGCGCGCCAGGCCGCGCTGGGCCGAGAAGAACACATAGCCCAGCGGCGACATGGTCACCGTCACCCCGCCCGCCAGCGCCAGTGCGCATTCCCCGGATCGCAGCGAGCGCGCGGCCTGGTGCAGGGCGACCAGTGAGGACGAGCACGCGGTGTCGATCGAGACGGCCGGACCCTGCAGGCCGAGGAAATACGCGATCCGGCCCGAGGCCACCGCGGGCATATTGCCGGTCAGCAGATAGCTTTCCGCCCCGGCCAGCTCCGGCCCGGCGCTCAGCAGGGACCGGTAGCCCATATCGTTGATCCCCAGGAACACTCCGGTACCGCTGCCCCGCAACGACTGCGGGTTGATCCGCGCCCGTTCGAAGGCTTCCCAGGCGAGTTCGAGCACCAGTCGCTGCTGCGGATCCATCGCCAGCGCCTCACGCGCCGATATCCCGAAGAATCCGGCATCGAATTCGCCTGCGCCGTCGAGGAATCCACCTTCTCGAACGTATGACTTTCCGGGAATGCCGGGTTCGGGATCGTATATCGCATCGACGGGCCAACCGCGATCGGCCGGAAAGTCTTCGATCACATCGCTTTTCGTGGATACCACCCGCCACAGGTCCTCCGGTGTGGCGATACCGCCCGGGAACCGGCACGCCATGCCCACGATCACGATCGGATCATCGTCCACACCGACGGAAGTCGATGGTTGCTCGGAAGACTCTGCCGCCGTGCCGGTTTCGAGCCACCCACGCAGATGTTCGGCCAATTGGCCGACCGTCGGGTGGTCGAAGATCACCGCGGCGGGCAGTGCGGTGCCGGTCTCGGCCGCGACCCGGTCCCGCAGTTCCACCGCCGTGCGGGAGTCCAGCCCCAGGTCCTCGAAACGAGTTGCGGGATCGATGTTTTCCGGCGCGAAGTCGCCGAGCACCCGATCCACCTGACGCCGAATCATGTCCGTGAGCAGCCGATCCTGCTCGTCCAGGTAGCGGCGGCGCAGCTCGCCGAGCGCGCCTCCCACCGAATCCCGTGAGCCGGCGGACCCCGGCGCACCGTTAAGATCATCCTGCGACATTCGGCAAACCTCGTATCCTTCGAAACCGGTCATGCTGCGCTACCGTGCGTTATCGACCGACCGGCTTGTTGCCATCACATTGCCTACCTTAGGGCGGCTGATGCGGCGACAGCCCATTGTCCGGTAATTGCCTGGACATAGCCGAAAACATTCGCCAATACCCCGCGGAACGGCATCCCGGACGATTACCGGTCAATTACCGGAGCCCGGCTAAAATCAATCGCGATCCAGAATTGAGGCGCCCGACTGCCTTTAAAGATATCGGGGCTCGATTCATCGTGACGACAGTTTCGAGGTTGTGATGGTTTCGCAGAAAGAAATCGAATCGATCGAGATCCCGGGCAACTTTGCCGATATCATTCGCGAGCGAGCGCGAACGCGGCCGAATGATATCGCCATCGTGTGCGGCGATCGATCGATCGACTTCGCCGCACTGGACCGGAGTTCGGGCCGCGCGTCGAACGCGCTGCGGGCGATGGGTCTGCGTAAGGGCGATCGAATGGCCTACGTGGGCAAGGACTCCGAACACCTCTACGAACTGCTGATCGCCGCGGCCAAGAGCGGCACCGTGCTCATCCCGGTCAACCGGGTGCTGACCGCGACCGAGATCGCGCACATCCTGCGCGATTCCGGCGCCAAGCTGCTGTTCGTCGACGACGCGGCCGCCGAGGTGGTGGCCAAGGCGCAGTCCGATGCGGGCACGCAGACCCCGGTGGTGCGCATCGACGGTCCGGGCGGCTTCACCGAATGGCTTGCCGGGCACGACGATTCCGGACCCGAGGCCGAGGTCGGACCGGATGATCCCTTCATCCAGATGTACACCAGCGGCACGACCGGATTGTCCAAGGGCGTGGTCATCGGCCAGCGCAGCATCTACGCCGCGCGCGCCGCGTTGGTCTCGCCGGAGGTGGATTGGTTCGACGTCCGCGAGAACGACTGCCTGCTGGTGGCCATCCCGAGCTTCCATATCGCCGGTCTGGCCTGGGTGGTGCAGGGCCTGTTCGCCGGCGTCCCGAGCATTCTCATGCCCGAGTTCGCCCCGGGCCTGGCCATGGAGCTCATCCTCACCAGGCATGTCACCGCGTTCGTCGGGGTGCCGGTGATGTTCGCGCTGGTGCTGGCCGAACCCGCGGCGACCAAGGACGCGTTCGAACATCTGCGGCTGGCGGCCTACGGCGGATCCCCCATCCCCGAGACCCTGCTCGCGGCGTGCATGGAACGCTTCGACTGCGGTTTCGTGCAGTTCTACGGGATGACCGAAACCGGTTCCGTCATAAGCTTTCTGCCGCCCTCGGAACATGTGGTCGGCAATCCGCGACTGCGCTCGGCCGGGTATCCGTGCCCGGGATTCGAGATATCGGTGGTCGACAGCGCGGGCGAACCCGCTCCCCAGGGTGAGATCGGCGAGGTGCTGATTCGCAGCCGGGCCACCATGATCGGCTATTGGAATCAGCCGGACACCACCGCGCGCACGATCGTCGACGGCTGGCTGCGCACCGGCGATGCGGGGTGGCTCGACCCCGAGGGCTATCTGTACCTGTGCGATCGAATCAAGGACATGATCATCGTCGGCGGTGAGAACGTCTATCCGGCCGAGGTCGAGAACGTCATCAACGATCACCCCGCGGTGCGCGAGGCCGCCGTGATCGGCGTCCCGGACGATCGCTGGGGCGAGGTGGTGCACGCCTTCGTCGCCGTGCACGCCGGACAGCAGATCACCGGCCGCGAACTGGCCCAATTCCTGCGCGGCAAGATCGCGCAGTTCAAACTGCCGCGGAATTTCGAATTCATCGATTATATTCCGCGGAACGCGACCGGAAAAATTCTGCACCGGCAGCTCCGGGAGAAGTTCTGGGAAGGCCGGGAGCGCGCCATTAATTGATACGTGTAAATAATTTCATGGGCCGCGCGCCGGGGCGAGGACGACTGTTCGTTCTCCCAAGGCGCGCGGCCCCGATATTGGAAGATCTAACAATGATCACGCATCGCGGATCATGCGATGCGAAATATCTTGCGTGACAGAATAAGATCCTGCTTGGGTTACAAGGACGTGGCTCCGACCCGGTTTCAGCCAGGCGTGATTTCGCTTGAAATTTCAGTCGTGGCGCAAGGCGAGAGGCGACGGTTGTGGAATTTCGCATTCTTGGTGAATTGGACGTCCTGGACAGTGGCAGGCAAATCCGGCTGGGTGGCGTCACCCCGCGCGCGGTGCTGGGATACCTGCTGCTGCACAACAATCAAGTCGTACCGGCCAGCCAACTGCGTGACGCGCTGTGGAACTACGATCCGCCGGCGACCTCCCGCAAGATCGTGCAGAACGCGGTCTCCGCGATTCGCAAGGCGCTCACCCCGCGCGATCACGCCGACGGCACCCTCCTGCTGACGCAGGAGCCGGGCTACCTGCTGCGGGTCGATCCCGATACCGTAGACCTCTGCCTGTTCCGGCAGCTGGTACAGCGCGGCGATGCCGAACTGCATTCCGGCTCAGCGGAATTCGCGCGCGTGCTGTACCGGCAGGCGATCGGGCTGTGGCGCGGGCAGGCCATGGCTGATCTGGCCGAGAGCGGAATCCGCTGGAGTGAGCTGACCGCCATCGATGACGAGCGGCTCAATGCCTACGAATCCTGTTTCGAAGCCGAACTCGCCAGCGGACGACATCGCGAGATCACGCCCGAGCTCAAGGTGTTGACCGCGGCGGCCCCGATGCGGGAGACATTCTGCAAGCAGTACATGCTCGCGCTGTACCGATCCGGTCGGCAGGTGGACGCGCTGGAGGCATACCAGCGCGCCCGCGGCGCACTCGTCGACCGGCTCGGCATCGAACCCCAGATGGATCTGCAGCGACTGCATCAGCGGATACTGTCGCAGGATCCGGATCTCGAATTCGTCTGCAGCTCAGACCCTTCGGGTCCGTGGCGGCATATCGCGACCCGGTAGCAGGCTGACCAGCTTGGCCAGCGGAATCATCATCCGCTGCCACTGCTCATCGGACAGGAACGGTGGCGTATCCAGATTCTGATATCTGGTGGTCGCCACCGTTTGCGATTCGGTGTACTTGAGCAGTCCCTCGACGCCATTGCGACGGCCGATACCGGATGCGCCCATACCGCCCATCGGTGCGCCCATGCTGCCGAAGGACGGCACATAGCCCTCGTCCACGTTCACCGAACCGGTGCCGAGCTGCCGGGCGATCTCCTCACCCTGTCGCTTCGACCCCGCCCAGACGCTGCTGTTGAGGCCGTACTCGGAATCGTTCGCCCGGGCGATGGCCTCGTCGACCGTGTCGACCGGGTAGATAGCGACCAGCGGGCCGAAGGTTTCGCTTCGGGCACAGTCCATTTCGTCGGTGACGCCGGTGAGTACGGTCGGCTCGAAGAACAGCGGACCGAGGTCGGGACGGGCATTGCCCCCGGCGAGCACCGTCGCGCCTTTGGATTTCGCGTCCGCGATGGCCTTGGCGACCCGTTCGAGTTGATCGGCGGAGATCAGACTGCCCATGGTGGTCGAGAAGTCGTATGCGGCACCGAGTTTCATCTGCCGCGTCGCGGCGACGAAGGCGTCAGTGAACCGCTCGGCGATCTCCTGCTCGACGTAGATCCGCTCCACCGACAGGCACAGCTGCCCGGCATTGTCGAAACAGGCCCGCAGCGCGGCCGCGGCGACCGTGTCCACATCCGCTCCGGCGGTGACGATCATCGGGTTCTTGCCGCCGAGTTCGGCCGAGAAGCCGATCAGACGGCCGGCGCAGCGCTGCGCCAGGATGCGCCCGGTGGCGGTGGAACCGGTGAACATCAGATAGTCGCAGCTATCGGCGATTCGGGTGCCGACGACCGGCCCCTCCCCCGGCACCACCGCGAGCAGATCACGGGGCAGCCCAGCGCGGTACAGCAATTCGGCGTTCGCGAGGAGGGAGAAGGGTGTGCGACCGTCCGGTTTCAGCACCGCCGCATTGCCAGCCAGCAATGCGGGCACCGCATCGCCGATCGAGAGCAGCATCGGGTAATTCCACGGCGAAATGAACCCGACCACGCCTTTGGGCCTATGGTGCACAATGGTTTTGACGAGCATCGGGAACAGGCCGGGTACCCGATACGGCCGCAGTAATCGCGGTGCGACCCGGGCGTAGAACTGGGTGGCCAATGCCAGCCCGAGTACCTCCGCATTGGCGACGGCCCTGGCCTTACCGGACTCGGCCTGCAGCAGATCCATCAGGAATTCTCGGTTGTCGAAGATGAGCGTGCGGTACCGTTCGAACACCGCGGCCCGCTCCCGTGGGCTCCGAGCGGCCCATTCACGCTGTGCCACACGAGCTTTCGCGAAGGCCGCGTCCACGTCGGCGACGGTGCCCACGGGGATGTCGCCGAGCCGGCTGCCAGTGAATACCTCGGTGATCTCCCGGGTCGGCCGGGCGCCCGGTTCGGTGATCGCGGCAAGGTCGCGAAGTCGATCGAAGATATGAGATTCTGGAACGGGCATTGCCGCACTCCTGACGTCGAACTGTGTAACCGATAAAATATCCCAAATTCGCAGCGCGCCACCATGACTCGGAAACCGCTCGGTAATCGCCGAGAAATTCCGAAACAAATCGGTCGATAATTTCGGCGATTACCGGACGATTCCCGGGCGATGCCCGACATCCATTACGGCACAGTACCTTTGACGTACTCGAGCGGCCGGGAGTCATTTATGGTGAAAAGTGAACCGAATAGCGGCAACTGGGCGGTGATCACCGGCGCGTCGTCGGGAATCGGTGCGGCGCTGGCCTGTCAACTGGCCGAGCGCGGCTATGCCACCGTACTGGTGGCGCGCCGGGTGGATCGGCTGGAGGCATTGGCGAGCCGGATACGCGGTGAGTACGGCACGAAGGTCGAGGTCATACCTTGCGATCTGGCCGATGCCGCGCATCGCGAACAGTTGTGCGCGGATCTGGCCGCGCGAGATGTGGCGGTGCTGTGCAATAACGCCGGATTCGCGGTCTGCGGTGAGGTGGCGCAGACGGACACACAGGCGCAACGGGCCATGCTGCTCGTCAATGTCGTTGCGGTGCACGAGCTTACGACAGCGGTATTGCCCTCGATGCTGGCCCGCCGGGACGGTGCGATCCTGTTCACCGGCTCCATCTCCGGTGTGCAACCGGTGCCGACGGCCGCCGCGTACGCCGCCAGTAAGTCATTCGTGAACAGTTTCGCGGAGGCGCTGCACGTCGAGCTGCACGGCACCGGCGTGACCTGCACGCTGTTATCGCCGGGCCCGGTGCGCACCGAGTTCTATCAGGTCGGCGGCGTTTCCACCGAACGCGAGCAGTCCTACACCACGACATCCACCGACCAGGTGGCGCGGGCGGGCCTGACCGCGCTGTTCGCGCGGCGGCGCACCGTGACGCCGGGCCGCACCGCACGAATGCAGGCGTGGGGTGGCCGCACCATCCCACGCCCACTGCTCTTCCCCGCGCTACGGCACCTCGTACTGCCGTGGCTGCGTTCGGGACTCGCCGATTCCGCATACCGCTAGGAGCGCAACCATGCCGAACAATAAAGCCCAGCGACTCCTGCGCGCCGCCGAGGCGGTCGCGGGCCGCCCAGTGCGGCTGCGACTTCGACTGTGGGACGACAGCACCGCGGGAGATGACGGCCCCGTGGTCGTAGTGCGGGACCCGAAGGCGCTGCGGCGCATACTCTTCCGGCCGAATGATCTCGGAGTCGCGCGCGCGTACGTCTCGGGCGATCTCGAAGTCGAGGGCAGTCTGGTCGATTTCATGCGCGAATTCATGCTCGCGGCCGACACCACCTTCGACGACATTCTGGGGCGTCGCATCCGGCCCCTGGCCGCCAGGGCATTCGCCGCCGCCGACACCACCCAGTGGCTACTGCGCAACGGCCTGCTCGGCCTGCCCGTCCCACCGCCCGCATCCGAGGTGCGTCGCGCCAGCTCGCGCGGGGCCGAGGCCGTCCGGCATCACTACGATCTGAGCGATGAGTTCTACCGGCTGATGCTCGGGCCGACCATGGTGTACTCCTGCGCGGTGTGGAAGAACCCCGCCCAGCCGATCGATCTCGAGGAAGCGCAGATCGCCAAGCTGGACCGGATCTGCCAGCGTCTCGAACTGCAACCCGGAATGCGGGTGCTCGATATCGGTTGCGGCTGGGGCGCATTGGGTGTGCACGCCGCCAAACACTATGGCGTGGAAGTGGTCGGCGTGACCCTCGCCCGCAATCAGGTCGCCCATGCCCGGCAGCTGGCCGAGCAGTCCGGGGTCGGTGATCGAGCCGAGTTCCGCCTGTGCGATTTCCGGGATGTCACCGACGGTCCGTTCGACGCGGTCTCCAGTATCGAGATGACCTTCCACCTCGATACCCGAGGGCGAATCCAGCACGCTCGGGCCCTGCACGATCTGGTCCGCCCCGGCGGGCGAATCTTCTGCCATGAGATCACCGCGTCGCCCAGAGGTCGCCTCTTCCAGCGCGGGTCCGGCTTCATCACCGCCTATATCTTCCCCGAAATCGATGTCCCGACTCGTGATTCGGCCATCTCCACCCTCGAGTCGGCCGGGTTCGAGATCGCGACCGTGGAAAACCTCCGCACCCACTTCACCGCCAGCCATATCGCCTGGCTGCGCAATATCGAGGAGAACTGGGAGGAGGCGGTCGCCATCGTGGGTGAACAACGTGCCCGCGCCTGGCGGATGTTCGCGGCCACCTCCGTGGTCAGCTGCGATATCGACAATATCGGCATCACCCATACGGTCGCGCACCGCCGACCGTGATCTCACGCGGGGCCCCGACGTATTTGTAACAGTCGTTCAAATACATGCTAGGGTGCCGATATGCCTCGCCCCAAGGGATTCGACACCGATCATGTGATCGACGCCGCCATGTCGGCGTTCTGGAACAAGGGGTACGCGGCTACCTCCGCACAGGATCTGGTGGACTCCACCGGGCTGGGGCGCGGCAGCCTCTATCACTCCTTCAGCGGGAAGCATCAGCTGTTCATGGAGGCATTGCGCCGCTATGAGAGTGAATGGACCGTGCGCCAGGTCGAATTGCTCGGCGGGGCGGGGCCCGTGCGCGGGCGCATCCGCACGGTGCTGATGACGGTCGTCGATGAGGAGTCCGGTGCCGTTCCGGCGAATCGCGGCTGCCTGGCGGTCAATTCCATCGTCGAACTGGGCGGCAGCGATCCGGAGGCCACGGCGCAGGTGCGCCGGATCTTCGATCGAATGCAGGATGCGTTCCAAGAGGCGCTGGAGCGGGCGCAGCGCGATGACGAGATCAGCGCGAATCGCGATCCGCGGGCGTTGGCCGCGTATCTGCTCACCGTCATGTACGGGCTTCGGGTACTCGGCAAGACCGCGGATCGCGACACCATGATCGGGACGGTCGAGACCGCGCTGGCTTCGCTCTAGCGGCCGCGAATCAAGCACTCGTAAAAGAACTTTCAGTCCGGCGGCATTGCGCTGCCTTCATAGTGTAACGATCAGTCAAAATCAGTGAGGAACTCTCTTCATGACAGAGCAATCGCCGACCGTCGCCGTGCTCGGCACCGGGATCATCGGCGCGCCGGTGGCGCGAAACCTGCGACGGGCCTTCAGCGTTCGGGCCTGGAACCGGACTCGGGCTACGGCGGAGCCCTTGGTTGACAATGGAATTCACGTCGCGGAGTCCGCCGCCGAGGCCGTGTCCGGTGCGCAGGTCGTCGTCACGGTACTCACCGACGCGGCGGCGGTACGGCAGGTGATAGCGGCCGCCGCGCCCGCGCCGGGCACGGTGTGGATTCAGCTGGGCACGGTCGGTGACGCCGATATCGACGAGTTGACCGAGTTCGCCGCCGAGCGTGAGCTGATCCTCTACGACGCACCGGTGCTGGGTACCAAACAGCCCGCCGAGCTCGGCCGACTGGTCGTCCTAGTGGCCGGGCCGGACGGTGAACGGCGTTTGGCCACTGCGGTTTTCGATGCGATCGGAAGCCGGACGGTGTGGGTCGGCGAGTTGCCGGGCGCTGCGACACGACTCAAGCTCGCGCTGAACAGTCTGGTGTTCGCGCTGACCCACGGTGTCGCCGAAAGCCTTTCCCTCGCCGAGGCATTGGGCGTCGATCCGAGGCTGGTGGTCGAGGCGGTATCGGGAGGACCACTGGACAGTGGATTCCTCCAGTCCAAGGCGAACGCGGCACTGCTCGGCGACTTCTCGACCGCCTTCTCGATTGCCAACGCGGTCAAGGATTCTCGTCTCATTGTGGACGCGGCCGACCGCGCCGGGATCGCCGTCGATGTCAGCGCGGCCGGGCTGGAGCGGTTCCGCAGGGCCGCCGCCGCTGGGCACGACGCCGCCGATATGGCCGCCTCCTACCTGGCTCGCGAGGTGCGCTGACCATGACCGCCGTCACCGCCGCACCGGCCGCGAGCCGGTTGCCCGTAGGCAAATTGCTGGCCTTCACCACGGCCGGATTTCTGGCCATCATCACCGAAACCATGCCCGCCGGGTTGCTACCGCAGATCGCCGGCGGGCTCCGCGTCTCCGAATCCCAGGCCGGTCAGCTCGTCACCCTCTACGCGCTGGGTTCGGTCGCCGCCGCCATTCCGGTGATCACCGCGACTCGCGGAATACGCCGTCGCCCACTGCTTTTGGCCGCGGTCGCGGGGATGGTCGTATTCAATGCGGTAACCGCCGTATCGTCCAGCTATGCACTGACACTGGGTGCGCGCTTCGCCGCGGGTATGTCGGCGGGCGTGATCTGGGGACTCCTCGCCGGATACGCCCGTCGGCTGGTTCCCGAACATTCACAGGGCCGTGCGCTCGCGGTGGTCGGTGTCGGGCAACCGATCGCCTTGGCCCTGGGAGTACCGCTGGGCACCTGGCTCGGCACGCTCATGGATTGGCGCGCGGCCTTCTGGATCACCGCGGCCCTGGCGGCGGTCCTGGTGGTGTGGATCCGCGCGGCGGTGCCCGATCAGCCCGGCCAGGCCGCACACGAGCGACTCCCGCTACGCCACGTGTTCACGCTCCCCGGTGTTCGACCGGTGCTCACCCTGGTCCTGCTCTGGATATTGGCGCACAACGTCTTCTACACCTATATCTCGTCGTTCCTCACCCGCTCCGGTCTACAGTCGCGCACCGATCTCATGCTGCTGATCTTCGGCGCGGCCGCCATCGCGGGGATCTGGGCCACCGGGGCATTGGTCGACACTCGGCTGCGCGCAACGACACTCGTCAGCCTGGGGGTCTTCGCGGCGGCGGCGATCGTGCTCGCCATCGCGGGCAGTTCGCCTGTCGCAGCGATCATCGGAATCATCGCCTGGGGCTTGGCCTTCGGTGGCGCTCCCACTCTCCTGCAAACCGCTATCGGCCGGGCGGCGGGGCCGGAAGCCGATCTCGCCCAATCGATGTTGGTGACGGTCTTCAACCTCGCTGTCGCGGGAGGTGGACTGCTGGGCGGGATTCTGTTGCAGAGCAACGGAACCCAATCCTTGCCGATCGCGGCGGCGGTCGCGGCGCTGGCAGCGCTGGTGGTCGCGGCGCGACGGTAGCCGATGGCGGGGTGCCGCGAGCTTGCGGGATGTTGTCTGCCCCGCGCGCGACCCGGCACAATGCCCGCATGATCACCGTTGACGCCATCTATCTCGATGGGCAGCAGCTCCCCGGTTCCCGGGCGACGACCTCCGCTCGCAATGAGCTGGCACCAGGGGCGTTCGCCTGGATAGGGGTGCGGGATCTCGACGATGCCGATCTCACCCGGCTGCACGCCGCGGTGGGATCGGATCCCGTTCCGCTGGCGAAAGCTCATCGGTCGCTGCAGCGCCCCGGATTGGAGGTGCACGGCGAGACCGTGATCATCGCGCTGACCACCGGTCACTACAACCCCGAGGACTCATCCCTCGAGGTGTCGGACGTATTGATCGCCGTAGGAAGGGATTTCATCGTAACCATCGGCGGCGACCTCACTCCCCCACACTCCGACGCCGAACTTGCAGGCGGCCCACTAGCCGCCCTCCACATAGTCCTCGACCTCATCATCGACGACTACCTATCCCTGCTCGACCACCTGGACCGAGAAATCAAACAGGTTGAGCGAGAAGTCTTCTCAACCAAAGGCGCCAACCCCGTCGAACAAATCTACCGCTTACGCCGCCTCCTGATGGAATTCGAACAAACCACTTCCCCCCTCGTAGACGAACCCCTAGAACGCCTGGTCCGCCGCCGCCTCCCCACCTGGATCACCCAAGACCCCTACAGCGCCAACGTAGGCGCCCAAGCCCTCCACGAAATAGACCGCCAATTCCGCCACATAGACACCCGCGTAACCGCCCGCCGAGAACTCCTCGACGGCATCCTCAACGCCAACCTCACCCAGGTAGGCATCCGCCAAAACGAAGACATGCGCAAAATCTCCGCCTGGGTAGCCACCGCCGCCGCCCCTACCCTGGTAGCCGGCATCTACGGCATGAACTTCCAAAACATGCCCGAACTAACCTGGACCTACGGCTACCCCACCGCCCTAACCCTCATGCTCTCCCTGGCAGCCCTCGTCCAAGCCCTATTCCGCCGCAAGGGCTGGCTCTGATCAACTCCCAACCCTCGACCACGATAGCCAGATAGCCACTCCGTGAGCGTCCCACCGTCACGACCGCTGAGGCAGACCAAAAGCTCTGGACGAGCGTGGAACTCCGCCGGACAATTCCTTGATGGCCATGGCTGAGCTGCCTGATGAACTCTTTACCGCGGTTGGTCGGGTTTCCGCCTGCAGCGCATACCTCGAGGACGTTCTCCGATTCGTTGTGTCTTCACATACGACCGGATTCGTCAGCCATGGCGCGGTGATCCTCGAGGGGCAGTCGATGGACTGGCTCATCGGGAACGGTGTCGCAGTATTGGATTCTCGGCTCAGAGGCTGGCATATCGTGGGCGAACCCCCTGAGCCCCTTGACGAGGTACGTCAGCTACGCAGCCTGCTGAAGGCAGCGGAACCGGTAAAGAATGCCCGCAACCTAATCGTTCACGGAACCTGGAACCCGCGCTGTTGCTGGGAACCCTTTCCGGAGAAGGCAGCGATCTGGTGCAAACCGCGTTCAACCACTCCGAATCGATCAAGCCAGGTGTTCCACGTATCCCGCAGCCGCTATCGACAGCTCGCTTCTCTCGAGGAGGCTTGGACAATTGCCGAGGTACTGGCCGTAGCGACCGAAATAGAGGATCTCGCCGAACGGCTATCAGACGCACAAGAGGCATACGAGATCGCTATAGAGGCAGAGTAATTCGCGTGCGGGTTTCCACTCACCCGGCAAGCACCTGCAGCCGATAATCAAGAGGTCAACACCGGAGCCGAGCCCACCCAGCCTCCGCGGTCCCGCTTTGGTCCCGCCCTGCGAGTGGTGAAGGAATTAGAAAAGCCCTTCCGACCGAGGTCGAAAGGGCTTTCTATCTGTCGGGCTGACAGGATTTGAACCTGCGACCACTTGACCCCCAGTACGGACCGGGACGCGAATCACCAGGTCAGAGCGCCTTTTCCCACGAGTACAACAGTCAAGTGGACTGGGATTGTTTGGCAGCGCGCACAGCGTGTGGTCCCGTTCTGGTCCCGCTCCCATTCGTCTGATCCAGCCACTCCGCCCGGCACGAACTAGAACATACGTTCGACTCGAGGTAGTGTCCCCTGCCATGCCGGAGTTGTCTCGCCTCGATTGGGCTCGCATGAACCTCGACCAGGTACGCACTCAGCTGCTCGATGCGGCAGCGTTCGGCAAGTACCTCACGCCGGAGCAACTGGAGCACGCGGCGGGCAAGATCGGCGAAGGAATGCGAATCTACGCGGAGGAGACGGCTACGCCGCAGAGCGAAGTCCAGGCCGACCCACGTCCGATCTGCCAGGACCCGAAGCGCTATCGAGGGCGATGAGGCGGCCGCGGCCATCGTCCTGGACGTCGGGTGAAGGTCGGCATCGTGGTGATGATCAGCATGCGCATCTGATGGAATCGCCAGCGATCCACCGGACTACTCGGATCGCATCCGGCGCGCCGAAGTCGTTCGCCTCGTTGGGTATTCATGACCATTGGACGGCTCTAGCGACGGATCGGTTCCGGTCCTGACAGAAGAAGGCCATCCGGTAGGGCCGACATTCCATCAGCCAACGGGATTCGCCCAGGTCCGGGGACTGTTCTTCTCCCTGCTTCCTCATACAGGCCATCCTCTGCGGAGGGAGGGCGTGTCAAGGATGGCGAAGCCACCGCGCAGCGGACACCGGCAGGTGGTCCTTGACTCGTTCTCCTGGAGCGAGACAATCGGGCCGCTGAGGAGGCGGGGAATGCTTGCGCACCAAGGACGTTCGGCAATCCACCGATCCGGTACGGGAGGGAAGGTGCCCGTACCGGATAGGTGGTCCCGGCGGATCGAGGGTGCCGGGGATCTGCGGGTCTGGAGTCGACGTCGTTGGCGACTCACTACCGGCTCCGTTGCCGGTGACTGGAAAGGGGGCCGAAGCCCCCAGGGCTCAGTACCGGTTGACTGCCAGCGGCTGACGGCAGTCCCAGTAGGCGTCGAGGCACTCGCGGCACACCACGTCGTTCTCGTCGGCGGGGACGTAGAGAGGGAGAGTGCCGGTTGCCGGGTTGGGGCAGTTGGGGGTGGTGCACTGGACGGTGGAGGTGGTGGCGGTCATGGTGGCTTCCTTCCCTGGGGTGCTCGATCTGGGCACAGCCCAGACCACCGGCAGGGGGCACGGAAAAGGGTTGGCGAATGCCAATCACGCAGTGACGTGGAGCGAAGCGAAGCGCCCTTTGTAGCGCCCCCTGCCGGTGGTATGCCTTCGGCAGATCGATCGCCCCAGGGGAGGAACCTAGTGACCGCCGCTACCGGTTTGGGTTGCGACGCCACGGATTGCCCCAACCCGGTAACCGGTATTCGGAGGCAACTTGGTGATGAGAACGATGTGGTGTGGGGTGACCAGCTACGTGACTGCGGCAGATGAGTCCTGGGAGGCAAGCGAGCGAAGCTCGTGCGGCAGCACCGTATGAGAACCGCGGTGGGTAGCGGACCGATCGATCGATACCGGAGCCGCCGGCCGATTTGGCGACCGGGTGAAGGACAGTCGATAGCCCCGGAACCGAGCCCGCCCCCATCCATCCTGTCTGTTCGGTGAAGCGGCCCAATAGGTTCCATGCGTAGCGCGGGTTTTCGGCGTGGGGCGCCGCCGACGCGCCCGACGCGCCGGGGCGACGCAACATCAGCCCCGTTGCGCGTCGTCGCGTGGCGGCGGCGCTCCGCGCCGTCGCCCGCGCGGAGCGCCTTGAACCTATATAGGCAAATTCGGCAACGAGACGATTGGAGCGGGAGCGTGCCATAACTGCGGGACGGTCGTCGAGGTAGTTCGCACCATCAGGCATGTCGGCCTGGGCAGAGCTGCGGCGGCTGATTACGGGGTGCGACCAGGCGGTTCACCAGGATTCCGCCCATCGGTCGAACGCCCGTGCGATCGTAAATCGTTGTGCTGCAACAAGATCGGCGGTCACCTGTCGGTACATGGATCTACCGTTGGTCTATCCGAGGTGCCACAGCGCAGGATGCCGGGCGCTCTCGGCGGTTTCGAATAGCTAAGGGGGATGGCCATGTTGGTCATCAACGAGCGGGCTGACGCACCGAGGACTGAACAACTTGTATCCGAGTGGCTACGAACATGCCGCGTTCCTGGCCTAGCGGTAGCTGGTGCCCACATACCGGGCAGGAGGCGCGGCGATTCCGGACAGGAGGCCGACTTCATTGTTTTCACGCCGAATACGGCGGTCTGCATTGAGGTCAAGGGCACGCTGAGCCCCTCCGGTGGGGTTCTGCGCTGCCCGGTCAACGGCAAGTGGTCCATGACTGGACATGAGGGCGATCCGGTACATGTTCGTAGCGGCGACGTCAATCCGCTGTATCAGGCGAAGTCAGCCATGTACGCGCTGAAGGCGCTGACCGAGAACGCCACTGGTACTGAGCAATTCGTGTCTGCGCTCGTGGTGGTCGTTGCCAGAAATGGCACCACAGTGGACCTGGACAAGCCGACCAAGCGGATGATGCCCAAAGGCGTCGACATCATGCTTGGGAACAAGCCGAACGATCTATTCACCTGGTTCCAGCGTGGCACATACCGCAAACAGATCTGGACCATCGGCCGTGTCCGCGCGATGCTGGAGCAACTGGGCGTCAATGACCCTGCGGGAAACTCCGACGCTCTTGCGCTGGAGGGCTTTTCCGGAGACGTCGGAGCGGCACCCCCGCCCCAGGAGGCTCCGGCATGGATGCCTACCGACGCAGGACAACCCGACGTCTCCGTGGTGAAGCACTCCCCCACAGCGGATCCCACCGCACAGCAACCGAGATCTCCTCGCCCGTCTTATCTTCCGGGTATCGCGGTCGCACACGACGGTCCTCCGCCGACTAAGAGCCGTGTCGTGAAGCGTCGCCGGAAGTCCGCTGGATCACTCCTACTGGCGATTGCCGCCTTGGCCGTGGTTGGCGGCGGCGCTTGGTATGTAGTTGATTCCGCCGCAGGGCTTCACAATGACCGCGGCACGAGTTCGGTCACAAGTTCGGTGCCTATAGTTCCGAATGAACTCCCCGCGCAGGTGGAGACTGCGGAGCCAACTGAGATTCCAGTGCCTCAGGGGCAGGTGCCTCAAGGGTGCTACCCGTTCCAACCCAATTGCTGACAGCGGCGGTAGGCCACGCATATATTTCCCGCCGCGCTCACGGGTAGCCCCCTGAAAAACTCTGCGTACGTTGATCTTTCAGGTCGTATACTCGGGCAGGAGGCTGTCTTCGGCGGGGATCGAGGTGTTTGTCGATGGCACGAGTTCTGGAGAAGAACCAGAAGCTGATAGCAGTGATGCTGGAGGCTGACGTTCGCGCTACCGGCCTGGCCAAGCGCATGAAAGACGAGAGCCGAAACGATGGCGGCCCCGAACTTTCCACCAGCCACACGTTAGTACGGAAGTGGATGGATGGGGTCGTAGGCGAGCCCAACGAGCGTTCTTGCCGCGTCATGCTGGCAGTCTTGGGCAAGAAGCTCAATCGGGATCTCCGACCTGCCGACATTGGATATCCCGATATCGTCCTGACGCAAGATCCGATCCCCGATCTGCCTGAGGCATTCGAGAGTCCGCTGATAATCACTCAGCGATTGCAGTGGCTAGGGCAAATCGATGCGGATGATCCCGTCCTGGACATTGTGGACTTTGCAGTCGACGACATCATCGATCGCTACGAAATTGAGGGACCGAAGAGGCTCGCTCCCGAGGTAATCGCTCTGAGGTGCCGGATAGACCAACTGCTTCGCCAGCATCAGCATCCCAAGCAGGTCACCCGGTTGTACCAGTTGGCTGCCAAGCTGTCTGGAATGCTCAGCTACATGGCAGTCAACCGGGGAAGGTTCGTACATGCCAAAATGTATGCGACGGAGGCGTTCCAGATTGCGACGCTGCTAGAAGATCCTCAGTTGCGCGCGTGGGTACGTGGTACCGAAAGCTTCTGCGCGTACTACATGGGCAAGTACGATATCGCGGCCGCCCTCGCTGAGGAGGGGCTTCGGTTTGCATCGGACGGTCCGCAGGCAATTCGCTTGCTGTCGAATGGGCTCGCACGAGCGCTGGGAAAAATGGGCGACGCCGACGGTGTTCACTCAGCAATAAATCGGGCAAATACTCTGGCTGAGTATCTCCCGACGCCCGCTGGACTGTCACCGGCACTTACCTTTGATCCCTACAGCCATGCGCGTTTGGCCGCAAACGCTGCAACAGCCTACTTGTCGGCAGGCGACTACGACCGCACCTTGAAGTACGGCCATCAAGTGGAAGCGCTTGTGGACGAATCGGATTCGGTATGGAGCCGATCACTGGTCCGGCTGGACATCGCGACGGCGTTGCTCAAGTTGAACAGGCCAGATGTAGAACAAGCAGTTCACCTAGGCTCCCAGGCTCTGACATTTTCCGAAGAACGACCAATTCGCTCGGTGTGGCAACGTGCCCACGAGTTCGGTTCAGCCACTCGATCGTTCGATGCCGCAGGGGTGCACGACTATCAGATAACCCTCCGCGACTGGGCGGACCGCGTCCGGGACTTTTCGGCCCCTACGACTGCTAGTCGGTCGAACCAAGCCTGAGTAATTCCACGTCCTGCCAGCGATATGTATTGGACTCACGACGGAGCCGTACGATCTGCACACTTTCGACGCGAACTGTGACCGGTGCGATGCTTCGAAGCTGAGAGACCTTCGATACGAGGGGTTCTGCGGGCTGACGACGGTTGCTGTACGCAATGCCCAGATGCGGACGCAGGTACTCGGTGTCCGCAATCGTGATATCTGGCAACTCCTTCAGCGTTGCCGCTCGGGCAATCTGATGGACCCTGAGGATTTCCGTCCACGGCGACATCGAGAAACGGATTGCCCCGCCTGATCCGGCCAATGGACCCACCGCCAAATCGAAGGGCTCAATTTGACTGAGCCCGTGTTTGGCGACCTCCGCGATGGTGCGGATTTGGTCCTCGCCTATGTGCGAACTGTTCCCAATCTTGAGCAGAGTGGTGTGCAAACCATCGACTGGTACCCAGTCCAGCCCAGATCCCCCAAGGCTGTGCTGGCACCGTTCCGTCATGTCGGACAGCTCCGGATCGGTGAAAGTCAAGTACCAGAAGTACGTTTCCTGCCCCGCCGACCACGCACTGCGCGTCCAGTGATTCTCCATGTAGTCGAGGCCACGGAACGCGTCCCAGTCGTTCTGACAGATGGACTCTTGGCTCGAAAACGATTTCGGAGCCGAGACGGGGAACGGCTGCGGTTTCGTCGGCTCGGCGGCATGGTTGATCTGCACCCTCATCACCCTACGTGTGCACCCCGTGAGTCATTTGCACCCTTCATGTGCACTGTTCAGCCTCCTCCGAACCGAGTTTCCTTATGTGGCAGGACATTCCAAGGCACACGGACACAAGGAGATTAGATTGAGAGCTACGACAGGACGTAGGACCAAGAGCGCACATAACGAGGATTCCGCGGCCGTTAGTCAGCCGCAGCGGCAGATTCAATCTGCTCGACTCGCCTCGCCAGGTCAGTAACCATCGACCGCAGCTCGCTGACTTCTTCCTGAAGCGAGTGGTTCGATGCGGCGGCGGGGATGGAGTCGGCAACAAACACACCGAGTGATGGAACCGACTTCGTCCAGCCCTCATCACAGAGTGCCTTGACCGCTTTGGCCGCGGTCATCGGAGCGATTCCGTACTCGTCCGCGATCGCCCGTTGCGACGGGATGCGATCCCCAGCCTTCAACTGCCCAGTTTCGATCTTGGTTCGGTAGTCGTCCACGACTTGCTGATACGGAGCCCTGGCGCTGTTCGTGGCACTCATACCAGCCAGCCTAAACGGTCTTGCTCTATGGCGGCATAGCGCAGATCGGTAACAACTATTGACTACCACCCTATGGTGCCATAGGGTGGTATATATCACCTCTTGATGAAGGAGTTCGAAAATGGCCCTCAAAGACATGTGGTTCGACGTGCCGACCGCCGAATCGAGCTTCATGCTCATCGGTTCGATCGAGCCGATGACGGAGTTCAGCCAGAACCGCAACGCGCCCAAGCGTCAGCGGGTGGACCTGGACGACAACGGCAACGGCACGGGCAAGCGGCTGTGGAAGGGCACGGTGGCTGACCCGACCGGGATCGGCGAGAAGAACGCGACGTTCGACGTGCTGTTCATCGCCGATGTGCAGCCGGTTCCCTCGACCGCTCCGGTGAGCCCCGGCTTCACGCCGGTGGTGCTGGAGGGCATGCAGGTCAAGCCGAAGATCGCTGGTAGCGGGGAGTTCAAGTCGATCGGCTGGAAGGTTCGCGCCACGGGCATCGTCGGCGATACCTCGGGCAGCAAGGTCGCGCCGGTGGATGTTCCGGCGTCGCGGCCGTCCAATGGCAAGGCGGTGGCGTGATGAGCGAGGTCTTCATGTCGGTTTCCTCGATCAACTCCTTCCGTGACGAGGAGATCGAGGTCCGATACTCCGACGGCGTCGAGAAGATCGTCGTCACGGTCGGCTCCGGCGGGCTCTACATGTCCCTGCCGATCGCGGAGGAGCTGTTCGAGAAGCTGCGCGACGCGCTCCAGGACGGTGCACTCGCCCAAGCCATCACCTCCGGCTCCGGATTGTGGCTCACCGCAACCGAATTCGTTCCCGCTGAGCGTGTCTCGGACCTCGAGAAGATCGAGGTCTACGCCGCGCCCTACGGCGAGCCCTACTGCAAGCCACACGAGCGGAGCGCATGCGGGTACTACCCGGATGGATGCTCGGGGTGCGTGGAGTTTTCCGCCGATTACTACGCCATGGATGCGGTCGAGGACGCTGCCGATCACCGACAGCACTCGGCCGATGACTACTGGACGGCGGAGTCGTGACCACTTCCGAGCAGCGGGCGCGGGCCCGCAAGACCCGCAAGGGGCAGGACATCGCGGCTGATCAGGGCGTGAAGCCCAAGCGCGGCCGCGAAAGCAAGAAGATCAGCTGGGACATTCCGAAGACCTGGCGGTGCGAAGGTCAGATGGAACTGTTCGACCCGCGAGGAGAGCAGTAGCCGTGGCCCGCAACACATTTCCTCGCCGGAAGACCTTCACCCGCGACATGTCCGACCCGCACCACTCCCCGTTGCGGGAGTGCGCGGGCATGGACACCGAGTTCTTCTTCCCGCTGTCCGAGTCCGGAGTCCGTGAGGCGCAACAGGTGTGCGAGGTGTGCCCGGTGTTGGCGCGCTGTGCGGCCTGGGCGCTGCGGGAGGGCTTCACCGATGGCGTGATTGCCTCGGTGAAGATGCCCGCGCACCAGTCGGATCAGTGGCAGGCGCGTCGCCGTCTGGAGCAGGTAGCGGCCACCGGTCGGCCTGTGACCGATGGGAAGGCGGTTGCGTGATGTGGAACAAGGTCACGGTCATGCTCGCGGTGCGTGGGCTGGCCGTGGCCGCCATCCTCTCGGTGGGGTTGGCGGCCTTCCGGCTCTCCTTCGTCACCTTGCGGGAACTGGCGGTGCTCGCTGGCATCCGCCCGGGTGATGCCTGGCTGTTCCCGGTGATCATCGACATCACTACCGCCATCGCCGCCGTGATGGCACTCGCGGCAACCGATCCTCAAGTGCGCCAATGGTTCTCCTGGGTGCTGGGTATCGGCACCGTGGTCAGCATCGTCGGCAACGCGGTGCACGCGATCGTCGGCACCGACCGTCTACCGGTGTGGGCGTGCGCCATGGTCGCCGCGGTGGCTCCGATCGCGCTACTGGTTGATGTCCATGGCCTGATCCTGATTCTTCGTGCGGGACAACAGGTTCCGCTGTCCTCGACTGATCCGGTGTCCGAGTCCGTTGCGGTGCCGGTACCGGTCGCCGATCCGGGCTCGGTGCTGGCCGAACCTCGCCAACTCGACCCGCTGCCTGACCCGCCGATGGTGGCGGTGTCTGTGGCGGTCGCTCCGCCACCGCGTCCGCTTCCGGTCGCTGTCGCGCCGGTGCTGCCGGTTCTTCCGGTCGCCGCGCGCTCCTAATCCTGATTGCTCGTTCGTCCCTTGGGGGTTCCCATGCTCGTCTCGTCCATCGTCTCCGTCGCCGTCCCCGCCTCCGGTGCCCTTGCCTTCTGGGCGTGGATCACCCCCGGTCCCTGGCACCGCCCGCTCCCTCCGCGTGAGCCGACCCCGGAGGAGATCACCTCAGCGGCGCCGGCCGTTTTGCGTCCTGCGGTGTTCGTGCTCGCGGACCCCGAGCAGACCGACCTCATGTTGGCCACCCTCAAGCTCGGCTCCGTCGAGACCGGGTTCCCGCATATCGCGGTGTGGGATTACGACCGTCACGGCCTGCACGTGGATGTGCTGATGCTGGGCGGGCAGAAGTTCCAGGACTGGAACAGCGAGGACGTCCGCGCTCAACTGGCTACCTATCTGGGGGTGCAGCAGGTGACCGTGTCGTCGCCTGCTCCGAGTTGGGTTCGTCTCCAAGTGAGGGTCAATGACACCCTCGCTGTCCCGGCAGTGTCGCCGGTGGCGGTTCACAACGGCGTGGACTTGGAGGCGGCCCATATCGGTGTCCGTGAGGACGGCGAGCCCTGGCTGCTTCGCATCCTGTATTCGCACACTCTGCTGGCCGGTGCCACCGGTTCGGGTAAGGGCTCGGTGCTGTGGTCGGTCCTGAATGCGCTCGGCCCCGCGATCAAGTCGGGCCTGGTGGATGTGTGGCTCGCGGATCCCAAGGGTGGCGCGGAGTTCGGCCGCGGTGAGGGCCGCTTGTTCGTCCGCTTCGCCACCACGGTGGACACGATTCTGGCGATGCTGAACGAAGCTGTCGAGCTGATGGACGAACGCCTCGCCAATATGCGCGCGGCCGGTGTGCGCAAGCATGTGCCGACCGTGGATGAGCCGCTGATCTGGATTCCGATCGATGAGGCTGCCGCGCTGTCGTCCTACGCGGACCGGAACCAGCAGGAGGAGTTCCGTCGCCTGACCGGTCTCCTGCTGTCCAAGGGCCGCGCCGCTGCCGTATCGGTGTTCGCCGCCTTGCAGGACCCGTCCAAGGAGACCATGCCGAACCGGCAGCTGTTCCCGGTCCGGATCGGGCTCCGCCTGGATGAGCCGACCCAGAACGCCATGGTCCACGGCCAAGGCGCGAAAGATCGCGGTGCGCGCTGCCATGAGATCTCCGACCAGACACCGGGAGTCGGCTACGTCGGCGAGGACGGCTCCTCCGAATTCGTGCGGGTTCGCGCGTTCTGGGTCAGCGACACCGATGCCGACGCGATCGTCGAGGCGTACTCCCCTGCGCCCGAGATCACCGGCCCGACAGAGGATTACAGCGGTTTCGACCCTGATGATCTCGGCGACGAGGGTCTGGAACCTCCGGCGGTGGCGGCATGAGCCCGGTGCGAGTGCGGCTGACCGGTGAGCTTGACGGCATCACGCAGATTCTTACGGACCTGATCGGGTCCAACGCCTACAGCGTGACCGTCGATCCGAGCACCTATCCCGATATCGATGACGGCGGAGTACACGTCTACGCCCTTGTCGACCTCGATGAACTGGAGATCAGGAAATGACTACCTCCCAGAACAGCGACACGCCGCCCGCGGCCGATCGCACTGTGCGACTGCGCCTTTCCGGGCGACTCGGGGACATCACCACCGTGCTCGCGGATCTGGTGGCCTCCAACGCATTCCGCATCGAAGTGGACGACAGGCCGTACCCGAACCGCACCGGTCTAGATGTGCGGGTCTACGCCGAACTGTCCCTTCCGACCGAACAGGACCGCCGAGCATGAAAAAGGGATTCGTCACCGAGACCGTGATCGCGGCCTATTGCAGCGACTGCGGCGACCAATGCGAGGGCGATACCGGCGGGCTGGTGTTCGCCTCCGTCGAGGCCGCCTCGGACCCCGAGAGCGGTGTTCCCGCCTACGGCTGGGAGATCGACGGCGACCTCCTGACCTGCGACAACTGCCAGGGTCGGGTCGATTGCTCCGAACGGGGTCACGCCTGGCTGGACTGGCGGACGATCACAACAAAGGTCGACGGACGCGAGCACGCCAAGCGGGTCCGGCGCTGCGACCGCTGCTGGGACCGCGAAGTGGAGGTGCTGTCATGAGCGCCCCGACCGCCCGCCACGCGCGTGCCTCGGCCGACAGCGATCCTGTCGATGCCCTCCTGACCGCTCTCGGCTATCTGCTGGGCTGGGTTGTCCGGGCGGTGTTCGTAGTCCTGTGGTGGGCGTTGCTCTTCCCGATGATCTCGGGGCCGATCGCCCTGGCTATCGCCGCCTCCGTGCGGTTCGGCACATCGGTGAGCGTGATAGTGGCCGCGGTCAGTCTGTGCCTGCTTGGTGCGTGGAAAGCTCAGTGGCCCAGCTCATTCCGGCGCTGCGTGACCGGTCGAGCGCGGGTGCGGTTCCTGCGCTGGTTCCGCTATCGCCGCCGTTGGGCGCGCCGGTTGACCGCGTGCAAGCTCACCGATGGCGATGCCGACGCGCTGTACGTTCCGCATCTGCGGTCGGTGCAGATCGGTGAGCACATCGACCGAGTGCGGGTGCGGATGCTCGAAGGCCAATCCCCCGAGGACTACCACGTGCGCGCGGTCCGACTCGCTCACGCGTTCGGCGCGCAAGAATGCCGACCAATCGACGCCGGACCCGCGGTGGTGGAACTGGTGTTCCGCCACGGTGATCCGCTCGCCGACACGATCCCGCTACCCGACAAGCATCCGCGCACCTTGCCCCGGCACCGCACGACCGGGAAGGACGCGGCCTGATGAACACCACCCACTCGTCTTCCCGGCCGCCGCGGCTGCTGGATCTGTTCAGTTGCGCCGGAGGTGCCGGAACCGGCTACCACCGTGCGGGTTTCGACGTGGTCGGGGTCGATATCGCCGATCAACCCCGCTACCCGTTCACCTTCCATCGCGCCGACGCCCTGGAGTTCCTCACCGAGCACGGGCACCAGTTCGACGCCGTACACGCCTCCCCGCCCTGCCAGCACTACACCCCACTGCACGCCCTGCACCCCGACAAGTCCTATCCGGACCTGGTCGCGGCGGTCCGTGACGCCCTGGACGCGCTCGGCCGCCCCTACGTGATCGAGAACGTGATGGCCGCCCCGCTGCGCAAGGACCGCTCGATCACCCTGTGCGGGGGCATGTTCGGGCTGCGCACCTACCGACATCGCCGATTCGAGAGCCCCCTACCCTTGGCCGCGCCGGAGCACCCCAAGCACGTGACCCGCACCGCCACCCGCCAGCGCCGCCAACGCTGGGCCGAAGGCTGGCACATCTCGGTCACCGGCGACGTGGGCCGTTACGTCGGCCCCGAGGCCATGGGCATCGACTGGATGACCGGCGATGAACTCTGCCAGGCGATCCCGCCCGCCTACACCCACCACATCGGTGCTCAACTCCTGGCCGCGGTTACCGGCCACACCACGAGGGAGGCCGCGTGATGTCCACCGACCCGATCCCGGCAACCCCTACCGATACCGCCCCCGATCAGCTGACGGCCGCCCAACGACGCGCGCTACCGAACATGGCCGATATCGCCCAAGCGTCGGCCGACAAGTTCGGGGTATGCAGACGACCGCTGCCGATGCGCGCGTTCGACCCGTCGACCGGAGAGTCGAAATACGTTGGCGCGGCGTGCAAGTCGACACGCGAATCGGACTGCCCGAGTTGCGCGGCCAAGGCACGCGCACTGCGGTTCACCCAATGCCGGGAGGGCTGGCACCTGCCGGAGGAACCGGTCAGTGACCGCGCCGAGCCCAGCGACTATCAGCGGGACCTGCTGACCGCCCGGGCGGATTGCCTCGGTGCCTACAAGGACGCCCGCGAGCGCGGCGATGAGGATGCCGCGCAAGGGTTCCGGGAGGTGATCGCGGACCTGGACCGAGAGCTGAAAGCCTCGGGGATCTCCGGCCGGATCAAAGGCATTGACGCACAAGCCAAACCGCGCACGACGCGTTCGACCAAGCGGCGGCAGGATGTGCCGAACCTGCCGCGCCTGAAGGTGGACAAGACGACCGTGGGACGCGTCTACGCCGACAAGTACCAGCCCTCGATGTTCGTCACCTTCACCATGGATTCCTACGGCCCGTGCCATCGCGACGGCGCGACCGACAAGAACGGCAAGGTGTGCGGGGACGGCTCGCCAGTGAACCCCGAGACCTACAACTACCGCCGCGCCGCCCGCGACGCGATGTTCTTCCCCCGCCTGTTCGACCGCACCATGCAGAACTGGCGCAGAGCCACCGGCCGCGACGTGCAGTACTTCGCCGCGGTGGAACCCCAGCGCCGCGCGGCCCCGCACGCGCATATCGCGGTTCGGGGCACCGACCCGCACGCCCTGATCGATCAGGTTCGCGCCGCGAGCTATCACAGCCTGTGGTGGCCGCACTTCGACGATGAGCGGTACACCGACGACGCGATGCCGATCTGGGTGCCGGAGGCGGGCACGTTCGTGGACCCCGAGCACGGCTACATCCTGCCCAGTTTCGATGACGCCCGCGCGCTCATCGATGAGGACGAACACGCCACCCCCGCGCACGTGATCCGCTGGGGAGCCCAGATCGACCGCCAAGCCATCGGCGAGACCGACCCCGACGGCGAGACCCCACCGGTACGCCCCGGCAAGGCCAAGGGCGTGATCGCCAAGGACGCGAACCGGCTGATCGGTTACCTGACCAAGTATCTGACCAAATCCATCGCCGAAGTCCTCGAAGCCCCGAACGAGCGCACCCGCCGTCACTATGAGCGACTGCACCAGGAGATGCGGCGGACACCGTGCTCGGAGAAATGCGGAGTGTGGCTGCGCTACGGCATCGTCCCGCGCGGCGCCAGCGCCAAAACCCAGCCCGGTCGCTGCAAGGGCAAAGCGCACCGGCGCGACACCCTGGGACTGCGGGGTCGCCGGGTGTTGGTCTCGCGCCGCTGGTCGAACAAGACCCTCCCGGATCACAAGGCCGATCGGATCGAATTCGTTCGGCAACTGCTCGCCGCGGTCGGCATCGCCAAGGCCGAGGACTCCAAACGGTGGGTGGTGCGCCTGGTCGAACCCGGCGACCCCGACATCCCACCCCGCGAGCATTTGATCCTGGGTGAGATCTACCGCCGTTCGATATGGCGCAAGGAACTGCTGGATGCTCAGCTGGCGATGGCGGAATCGCCTGATGTGCAACCGATTTCGATCAATGCCGACGCGGCCTAGGGGGTTGTCATGGATTCAGGGCGATTGGTTGACGGCCGGTGGTATACGACCAACGAGTTCGCGGCGCTGATGGGGGTTGATCCGTCGAGTGTCCGACGCTGGCGGACCTCGGAGACGCCCTATGGTCCGGCGTATGTGCGGGTCTCACCTCGCGTGGTGAAGTACGCCGCGGAGGATATCGAGGCATGGTTGCGCGAGAAGCGGGTTGATCCCGGGAAGGCTGCATGATGACCGATTCGGTGAATCTTCCTGTAGGCGTGCGCCTTTCGTGTGACATCGAGGAGCGTGACGATTACGGGCGACGGCCGTTCAAGGCTCGGGTGCGCTGGACTGTGCCGGGCACGAAACGGCGGCCCTCGATCACTCAGCCCTTCGAGACTCGCGAGGAAGCCGAAGCCTGGTTCGAAACGCTGCGAGCCAAAGCAGCCCATGGGGTCGATCCGAAGACGGCCACGATGTCACTGGCTCAGTACGGTACGGCCAATCTCGATCTTGCGATGCGTGGACTGGCGAAGAAGACCCTCGACCCGTACAAGGCAGGCTGGACCAAGCGGGTGGTGCCGACGCTGGGCCATATTCCCGTCGCCATGCTCAGCAATGGTGCGGTGGACCGCGCGGTGGTCGGCTGGATCGGCGAGGGCGTGAGCAAGTCGACGGTGAAGAACACCCTCGCGGCGCTGTCACGGGTGCTCGAACAGGCCAAGCGGGACAACTTGATCGATCGCAATCCGGCGGAAGTGAAGGGGTGGCAGAAGCTCTACCGGCAGATCGAGGATGAACTCGAAGATCCTCGGGCGCTGGCACTTCCGAATTGGACGGCGCTGCTCACCCTGTCGGATGCGTTGGTGCAGAGATCTTCTGGCCAGTATCGGGGCTGGGGCGAGGTGGTGATTTTTGCGGCGTGCACCGCGGCGCGGATCGGTGAGATCTCGGGCTGCCGGGTCCGAGACATCGATCCGACCACGTGGACGTGGACCGTACGACGCCAGACCACGCCCTCCCCCGGCGGCATGGAAGACAAGGGCACCAAGGGAAATCGTGCGCGCGTGGTGCCGCTGATCGAAGAAGTTCGGCAATTGGTGACCGAGCGATTGGACGCGGTCGGGCGAGACAACAAGGACGCTCGCCTGTTTCGGGGACCGCGCGGCGGCCGGATCGCCACGGGGGTGCTGCGCGATGCGACCCATTGGGATGAGGTGGTCGCCGCGCAGGGATTCGAGTGGCTGCGTCGGCATGGCCTGCGTCATACGGCGCTGACGTGGATGGCGGACGGCGGGGTGTCGCTGCATGTGCTCCAGCGCATCGCCGGGCATGCCGACAGTCGCACGACGGAGAAGTATCTGCATCCAGATCATCGGGAGATCGCCGCCGCCGGAGACAAGCTCTCCCGGCATCTGCGGTCCCGTTCTGGTCCCGCTCTGCGGGTGGTGGGGAAATGAGAAATCCCTCCCCGACCAGGTCGGAGAGGGATTTCTTACGTCGGGCTGACAGGATTTGAACCTGCGACCACTTGACCCCCAGTCAAGTGCGCTACCAAGCTGCGCCACAGCCCGTGGTACTGCTTGCACTCCGCTGCGCTTCGTGCTCGATGAGATTACATCAGGACCCCCCTGTTCCTCCAAATCGGCTGGTGCCGGGCGATTCGGAGAGGTGGGGAGGGGGTGGGAGGTGGGGGCGAATCGTGGTCTGGGGCAAGGGTTGTGCGGGGTGGGGTCAGGGGGTGCAGATTGCTGTGTTGAAGGCTTGTTGGAGGGCGGTGGTGGCGGTGGGGGTGTCGGAGCGTTGGTTGGCCATGAGGGTTACGGCTCGGCCGGTGGTGGTTATGCCGTCGGAGGTTTTGAAGCCGGGGATGGAGCCACCGTGGCCCCAGACCTGTTTATCGCAGGGGACGGTGAGGTTGGCCAGGCCGAGGGCGTAGTTGATGCCGGCGGGGCGGTTGGTGAGGGGTTTAGGGTTTTTCTGCATTTCGGTTAGTTGGGTGGGGTTGAGGAGGTTTTCGAAGAGGAGGGCGGTGAAGAAGCGGTTGAGGTCGGTGCCGGTGGAGACCATGGCTCCGGCGGAGGAGGCCCAGGAGGTGTCCAGGCGGGTCAGGTCGGCTCGGTGGCCGTCTACAGATTCGTAGCCTTGGGGGTGGGGGTCGCGGAGGTCTACTTCGCCGGGGGCCGGGATGTAGGTGGATTTCAGGCCCAGGGGGGTGATGACGCGGCGGGTGACCTCGTCGGAATACGAGTTGCCAGTGATTTTCTCTATGAGCATTCCGACTATCAGGTAGTTGGTGTTGCTGTATTCGGCTTTTTCGCCGGGCGGGAAATGGGCGGGCATGGTGGTGAGGGCGCTGTGGACCAGGTCGGCGGGGTTGAAGTGCTGGGTGAGCATGGTTTCGTAGTCGCCGTCGAGTTGCGGCATTTCGAGGTATTCGGGGAGGCCGCTGGTGTGCTGCATGAGGTTTCGGACGGTGATGTGATTGCCGTCGATGCCGTCGCCCTGGACTACGCCGGGGAGGTAGCGCTCGATGGGGGCGTCGAGGTCCACTTTGCCTTCGGCTACCAGTTGCATCACGACGGTGGCGACGAAAGTTTTTGTGTTGCTGCCGATTCGGACACGGGCGTCGGCGGGGAAGGGTGTGCCGGTATCGGCGTTTCCGACACCGGCGGCCGCGGTCCATTCCTGACCGTTCTCGGTCACCACGATGCGGACACCCGCTATGCCCGCGGCCACTACGGCATCGAGTGCGCGTTGCACCTCGGCTCGACTGGAGTCCGAGAGAGGTTGCGGCGCAGCGGGTTCCGCGCCTGAGGTGCATGCGGCCAGGGCGCATGCCAGGGCTACGCCGCCCACCAGGATTCGACTCGCTCGCAGCTTCGACGTCATGGATCGAGGGTCACACGGCGGGGGTGGCGGGCACATCGGCCGCAGGTCCTATGCGCACCCCGAGACTCCCCCCGACAACCCTGCCTGTCCGAGGGGATGGCTGGGTTCGGCGGGCCCTGCCGATCTAATGGTGGGGTTCGGTCGAGCCCTACCGATCCAGAGGGCGTCGAGAATCCAGGCGAGCGTGGTTTGCGGCGGCGCGGCCCGCATCCCAGCCTTCGGCGCTGCGGATGGCGATGCCGCGACTACGGGCTTGCGGGAACAGGTTGTCGAAAGCGGTGTCCACGACGATTTGATGCGAGGCCAGAACGGGCAGGAGGCGTTCCGGCGCAACGGATTCCGCGATCGTCGCGGCTGTCGCCGCGGCGAGGCGTTCGCCGATTCGGGTGGCGTAGGCGACGAGGAAGGCTTTGCGGTAGACCCGGCTGCGCGCCTCGTCGGTGGCGGCGTCGCCGCTGGCGATCATGGCGCGAGTGGCCTGCACCAGCAGCGAGGTGGACAGGAGTTCGACGGCGTCGAGGTCGGCTTCGTCGCCGACGATGGTGACGAACCCCCATTCCGCGAAGAAGATGGCGCGGCTGCGGTTGGCATTGGCCACCACGTCGATGAGCAGGGCTTTGGCGTCTGTATACGGTGTATCGAGCCAGATGCGGCGGGCTCCCGGGAGATCGGGGACGGCACTGTCCGCATCGACCAGCACGCGGTCGAGTGCATATTTGGTCATCAATTCCTGTGCTTTGGCCGAAAGCGCTTCGGCCTCTTCGGGGAATGAGGTCGATTCGGCCTTGGCGAGCAGACCTCGAACTCGGCCCAGCACTTTTTCGTCGACATGATGCGGGATGTCAGCGACCGGTCGTGCGGTGCCGGGCAGTGGCCGGATGAGTTCCATTTTCGGCAGCAAGATCAATAGGGCGAGTGCCTCGATGACCGTGGTCAGAGCCTCCACCGGGGTCAGCATGTGTTTGGCCGACCATTGCGACAGATATGACGAAGAATCGGTCCACCAGACTTCCGCATTCAATTCGCCGAGCTGAATGAGCCAGGTTTCATCGATGGTCGCGGGCGCGAATGGCCGCATATAAGCAGGCATGGCATCGGTGGTGAAACCGATCCCGAAAGTATCGAGCCGTCGTCGCGCCGCTTCTGCGACGTCTCCGGGCAGCCAGCCGTTCTCGAATACCCTGGCGATAATGCGCTGACCTGCGAGTTGTGCACCGTGCTCGACCTCGGCGGCGAGCGGCCCGGCACCGGCGAACAGCGTGCCGAAGCGTTTGGCGATCGCCGCGTCGCCGCGCGCGGTCTTGCTTTGCGCCCCGCTCTGCGCCGACTGCATGGCCGCCGTCATGATCGCATTACCGAATTCTGCGGCGGTCGGTTGCCGATCCTCGGGGACACCCAGTGCCGCCCAGAATTCGGCATCGCTCTGCTGCGCCCGCTGCTTGGCCGCGCGATGTTTGCGATTCGGTTTAGCCATGGCTTGCCCGCGCGTGGTTCCCTGTCACCCGTCGACCCTATTTCACCGGGTTCCGAGGGCGTCATGGGCCGGGCGGCCGGACCATCGGACCGGTCCGCCATACTCGGGTGGTGGCGGCCACCTTTCCGAGGGGCCGACCGGTGAAAGGAACTCGCCTTGGCGAACAATGAACTGACAGTTGCGATTCTGGGTCCGGGTGGTGTGGGCGGATTGCTCGCCGCGTTGCTCGCGCGGGCCGGTAATCGGGTGATCTGCCTGGCCGGACCGGAGACCGCGGCGAGCCTGCGCAACAATGGAATTCAGGTCCGCAGTGCGCAATTCGGAGATTTCACGGCGCGGGTCGAGACGGATACCGAGCTGCGCGAGCCGGTGGACGCCTGCCTGATCGCGGTGAAACACACGGCGTTGGATGCGGCCTTGGATCGCATTCCGGCCGAGGCGCTCGGCGATGGACTGCTCGTTCCGCTGCTGAACGGTGTCGAGCATCCGACGCTGCTGCGCGGTCGCTATCGCCCGGATCGGGTGTCCCCCGGCATAATTCGGGTCGAATCGACCCGAGTGGCCCCGGGTGTGATCGAGCATGCGAGCCCATTCGCGGAGATCGATCTGACCAGCGAGGCGGTTCCCGAGTCAGCACTGAAGTCGCTGGCCGACGCCCTCACCGAAGCGGGCCCCACGGTGCGGATTCTCGGGAACGAGGCCGCCGCGCTCTGGGCGAAGATGTCCTTCCTTGCCCCGTTCGCCCTGCTCACCACCCGATACGCCGTCCCGCTCGGCGAGATCCGAGCCGAGCACGGCGATGAGCTGGCGGCCCTGGTGGCGGAGACGGTCGCCGTCGCCCGCGCGCACGACGCGCCCATCGACGCGGCCCAGGTCCTGGCTCGCTACAACGCGTTCCCGCCGGAGGCCAAATCCTCGATGCAGCGTGACGCGGAAGCGGGCCACCCACTCGAATTGGATGCCATCGGCGGCGCACTACTGCGCGCCGCGGACAGCCGGAACATCGCGGTCCCGGTCGCCACGCGTCTCGTTCAGGAACTGCAGGCCCGCCTGCCCTGACCCGCAGCGCGCATCGAGTCCAGCGCAGAGTCGCGAGGGGGTAGTGCCGGCGGGAACTACTCACCTGTTGCCGTCGCCATTACCCCCTCGGCAACTTCGCGGATTCGTGTCGACCGACCAGCTCGAGGTGGGTGACCCAGGTCATATTGATACCCCTAGGGGGTAGGGGTTTATAGTCAGCGCGGCGGATGTTCCGCCATGACGGGCAAGCCCGTGACGTGCGAGGAGAACGGCTATGAGCAGCGACGCGAACGGCAGCAGCTACACGGTTTCCGGAATCACGTGTGGTGGATGCGTCGGGAAGGTCGAGGCCGCGGTGGGGAAACTCGCCGGGGTCGACGGCGTTCGGATCGAACTCGCCACCGGGCGGATGAATGTTCTCGGGGCGGGCGACGACGCATTGATTCAGGCCACTGTCGAGCAGCTGGGCTACCGGGTAGCCAAAGGCTGAAGTGAAGTCCGCCTCACCGGCTCGGTGACGCGGACGGGAGGACCGTTCGATGATCACCATGCTGTTCCGGAATCGCGACTATCTGAGATTGTTCACGGCGCAGGTTTCGGCGCTGTTCGGAACCGGATTGACCACCGTCGCAATGGGATTGCTCGCCTATGAGCTGGCGGGGGCGGATGCGGCGGCCGTGCTGGGCACGGCGCTGACCATCAAGATGCTCGTGTACGTCACGGTCGCGCCGGTGGTGGCGGCCTATGCCGATCGGCTGCCGCGCAGGCCGTTCCTGTTCGGGCTCAATGTGATTCGCGGGGCCGTGGTGCTGGCGCTGCCGTTCATCGATCAGGTGTGGCAGATCTACGTGCTGATCGCGGTATTGCAGACGGCTTCGGCCGCGTTCACGCCCACCTATCAGGCGGTCATCCCGGATATCCTGCCCGATGAGCGGGAGTACACCCGCGCGCTGTCGGCTGCGCAATTGGCCGCGACCATGGAAACGCTGCTCAGCCCCATGCTGGCCGCTGCGGCGCTGTTGTTGATCAGCTTCCATTGGTTGTTCATCGGCACCGCAATCGGATTCGTGATTTCGGCGGGGCTGGTGCTCGGCACCCGCATTCCGGATGCCGGAGCCACCACCGCGGGCGATTTCCGCGAGCGGCTCACCGTCGGTATGCGAATCTTCGCGGCCACCCCGAGACTGCGCGGGCTGCTTGGGCTGAATCTCGTTGTCGCGGCAGCCGGTTCGGTGATCATGGTGAATTCCGTCAACTACGTGCGCGATACGCTCGGCGGCACCCAGACCGGTGTGGCGATTCTCTTGGCCGCCAATGGTTTCGGGACGATGCTGGTCGCGCTGGCACTCCCCCGCGTGCTGGATCGGGTGGACGCGCGGCCGGTCATGCTGGCCGGTGCCGCGACGCTGATCACCGCCCTCGGCGGCGCAATCGCACTGTCCCTGGCGGATTCCGGCGACTGGCGTTGGGCCGCGGCGCTGACGGTGTGGGCCGCCACCGGCGCGGGCACCGCCGCGATACTCACCCCGACCGGGCAGGTGTTGCGCAGCTCGGCTCGGCCCGCCGATCGGCCCGCGCTGTTCGCGGCGCAGTTCTCGCTCTCGCATCTGGCCTGGCTGCTCACCTATCCGATCGCCGGATGGCTCACCACCGCAGCCGGTTTCACCATCACCTGGCTGACCCTGGCGGCACTCGCCGCGACGGGAATCACCGTGGCGATGCGGATGTGGCCACGGCACGATCCGCAGGAGATCACCCATCTGCACGAGGTCGGAACCATAGACCCGATCCGCCTGGCCGATGCCATCCGAATCACCGATCGCCTGTATGAGCACACGCACGCCTACGTCATCGACCCCGAGCACCCACGCTGGCCGAGCGCGCAGCACCGGCAGCCCGTACTGGCAGCGTGAGATGACAGTCGCACATCGGCGGCCTGGGCAATGCCCACGGCCGCCGGTGTGAACCGGCACTTCGCACGCGATTTCACCCGCCGCGTGTGAGGCAGGCGGCACCGCCACCGCGGAACGCTGAGGTGAGAGCTCCGGCCGCCGAGCTCCGGCCGCCCACCTCGACGTTCGGAGGTACTGTGCTACCCCACCATCCGCAATCGTCGGAGTCCCACGCGCTCGATCGCCCCGAGCCGCCCCGGTTCGGGGATATGTTGCGGCGGCTGCGGGAATCCCGGCGTATTTCGCGGGAATCGCTCGCTTTCACCAGTGGCGTGAGCACCAGTTATCTCTCGCATCTCGAGCGGGGGCGCAGAGATCGGCCGGGGGCGGCGGTGCTCGCCGCGTTGCTCACTTCGCTGGATCGGGTGCGGGTGGTCAGTCGGGCCGAGCGCAGGCTGTGTTTCGATCTGGCCGGGGTGAGCATGCATGGCGCTCCGTCGCCGCGTCAGTTGCGCGAGGCGATTTCCGGTGCGGCGCATCGGGGGATGATGCTGCGCGAGGGGTTGGCGGCGTATGTGGATGCCCGGCTCACCGTGCTGGCCTGCAATGCGGCGTTCGCGGCGGCGCATCCCGGTATCGGGGAATCCCGCGGTCTGCTGCACTGGTATCTGGAGACCGGTCGGTCGAAACAATCGATCGAGAACAGGGATGAGGCGTTCGCCCTCCTCGTGGGCTGGCTGCGCGGCCTGGCGGGTGGGCTGCACAGTTCGGACGCGTTCGGGGAACTGGTCGCGGATTTGGGACGGTTCCCCGAGTTCGAACGCGTCTGGGCCGAGGCCGAACCTTTCTACTTCGAGGCCCCGAAGGTGTTGCGGCTGCGCGATTCCGGCACCGGCGCGGAGTCCGCCGTCGCCATCCAGGCGTTCGGGGTGGATTCGGTGCGTTTTCCGGGTTGGATCCGGTACCTGCAGGGCAGCCCGGCGGATCCCCGCGACACGCGGTGATCTCCTTGCGGATTCGGGCACGGGCGGGGCGTCGGTTCGCTTAGCGTGAGGCGGTTGCCGTCGAGAGAGGTCACTGATGCGAGCCGGGATGCTGAGTGTTGCGGAGCTGGTGGGTCAGGTCGAGGCGGGGGCGATCGACACCGTGCTGGTGGCCATGACCGATATGCAGGGGCGATTGCAGGGGAAACGTTGTTCCGCACGGTATTTCATGGAGGAGGTGCTCGATCACGCCACCGAGGCGTGCAATTATCTGCTGGCCGTCGATGTGGAGATGAATACGGTCGACGGGTACGCCATGTCCTCCTGGGACACCGGATACGGGGATTTCGTACTGCGGCCGGATCTGTCGACGCTGCGGCTGGTGCCGTGGTGGCCGGGGACCGCGCTGGTGCTCTGCGATGTGGAGCGGGTGGATTCGGACGGGCAGCCGGTGACGGCCTCACCCCGCCAGGTGCTGCGGGCGCAGCTGGATCGACTGGCCGAACACGGGCTGTACGCCTATGCCGGGACCGAACTCGAATTCCTGGTGTTCGACGACAGTTACGAGGCGGCGTTCAAGGGCGGATACCGGCAGCTGACGCCTTCTAATCAGTACAACGTCGACTACTCGATGCTCGGGACGGCGCGGATCGAACCGCTGCTGCGCCGGATTCGCAATGAAATGTCCGGGGCCGGAATGTATGTCGAGTCCGCCAAGGGCGAATGCAATCCCGGCCAGCACGAGATCGCGTTCCGCTATGACGAAGCGCTGATCACCTGCGACAACCACAGCATCTACAAGACCGGAGCCAAGGAGATCGCCGCACAGGAGGGGCGCAGCCTCACCTTCATGGCGAAATACAATGAGCGCGAAGGCAATTCGTGCCATATCCATCTGAGTCTGCGGGATGGTTCGGGTAAGCCGGTCTTCGCCGGGGACGATGCCGACGGCGGTTCGCCGCTCATGCGCCACTTCCTGGCCGGGCAACTCGACTGCCTCCAGGAGTTCACCTATCTACTGGCACCGAATATAAACTCGTACAAGCGCTTTCAAGCGGGCAGCTTCGCGCCCACGGCGGTGGCCTGGGGCCGGGACAATCGCACCTGCGCGCTGCGCGTGGTCGGGCACGGTCCGGCGCTGCGTTTCGAGAACCGGGTGCCGGGCGGGGATGTGAATCCCTACCTCGCGGTGGCGGCCACCATCGCCGCCGGATTGCACGGCATCGAACAGCAACTACCCCTGGAACCGGAATTCCAAGGCAACGCCTACGTGTCGCAGCGGCCCCGGGTACCGCATACGCTGCGGGATGCGGCGCGCCTGTTCGGTGAGAGCAAGGTCGCGCAGCGGGCGTTCGGTGAGGATGTGGTGCGGCACTACCGGAATGCGGCACAGGTCGAATTGGACGCCTTCGACGCCGCGGTGACCGATTGGGAGCGGGTGCGTGGATTCGAACGACTCTGAGAGCGTTTCCGGGGGCAGCGGGCTGCCGAGCGACTCGGCGCGGTCGGCCAACGGTGACGCGGAGTCTCGGCGGCCGTTGATCGGCCTGCCCACCTACTCCGAGCGGACCAGGTTCGGGCATTGGGATGTCGATGCCGCGGTGCTGTCGCGGACCTATGTCGATATGACCGAGCGGGCGGGCGGCATACCGGTGTTGTTGCCGCCCAGCGGGACCGCGCGGCCCGAGGTGATCGAGCGCCTCGACGGACTGGTGCTGACCGGTGGGGCCGATATCGATCCGGAGCGGTACGACGCGGAGCCGCACGAGGCGACGCGCGGGCTGCGCACGGATCGGGACGCGTCGGAGTTCGCGCTGTTCGAGTTGGCGCGGGCGGCGGGCATGCCGGTGCTGGCGGTCTGTCGCGGACTGCAATTGGTGAATGTCGCCTTGGGCGGCACACTGCATCAGCATCTCCCCGATGTGCTCGGGCATACCGATCACGCCCGCACGCCCGGCGTTTTCGGGGTGACCACGGTGCGGACCGTGCCCGGTTCGCAGGTGGCCACGATCGCCGGAGCCGAGGTGACGGTGCACTGTCATCACCATCAGGCGATCGATGTGCTCGCCGACGGTCTCACCGCCACCGCGCACGCCGCCGACGGCACCATCGAGGCGGTCGAGACCGGCGAGGCACCGTTCCTGGTCGGCGTGCAATGGCATCCGGAGGAGAATTCCGCCGACGACCGCCTCATGCGGGCGCTGGTGGAACAGGCGACACGCTATGGAAGGGAGCGCAATCGGTGACAACGACCCAGGTGATCAACCCCGCGACCGAAACGGTCGTGGCGACGGTGGAAGCGGCCGATCTGGCCGCGACGGACGCCGCCATCGAGCGGGCGCAACGGGCGCTGCCCGGCTGGCGGGATATCGCGCCGGGTGATCGCGCGCGCCTGCTGCGCCGATTCGCCGAGGCGATCGACGCCGATCTGGAGAACCTGGCGCAGCTCGAGGTGCGCAATGCCGGTCACACCATCGGCAACGCGCGCTGGGAGGCGGGCAATGCTCGCGATGTGCTGCACTACAGCGCCGGACTGCCGGAACGCCTGCTGGGCAATCAGATTCCGGTCGCAGGCGGGGTGGACATCACCTTCCACGAACCGCTGGGCGTGGTCGGCATTATCGTGCCGTGGAATTTCCCCATGCCGATCGCGGCCTGGGGTTTCGGTCCCGCGCTCGCGGCGGGCAATACCGTGGTGCTCAAACCGGCCGAACTCACCCCGTTGACCGCCATTCGTATCGGTGAGCTGGCGACGCAGGCGGGCTTGCCGGACAACGTCTTTCAGGTGATCCCGGGTAAGGGTTCGGTGGTCGGCGCACGTTTCGTGACCCATCCCGCCGTGCGCAAGGTGGTGTTCACCGGTTCCACCGAGGTGGGCCGGGGCATCATGGCCGGTTGCGCCGAACAGGTGAAGCGGGTGACGCTCGAATTGGGCGGTAAGAGCGCCAATATCGTGTTCGCCGACGCCGATCTGGAGAAGGCCGCGGCCACCGCACCGTACGGCGTTTTCGACAATGCCGGTCAGGACTGCTGCGCACGCTCTCGGATTCTGGTGCAGCGCAGCGTCTTCGATCGATTCCTGGAACTGCTGGAACCGGCCGTACAGGGTGTGCGGGTCGGCGATCCCGCCGATGAGGCCACCGAGATGGGCCCGCTCATCTCTGCCGCGCATCGCGAGCGGGTCGCCGGATTCCTGGAGCCCTCCACCAAGATCGCCTTCACCGGTACCCGCGTCGAGGGACCCGGATTCTGGTTCCCGCCAACGGTTGTGCTGCCCTCCTCCCCCGATGACCGCCTCCTCACCGAGGAGGTATTCGGCCCGGTGGTGGCGGTACTGCCGTTCGAGGACGAGGCCGATGCCCTGCGCATAGCCAATGATTCCGAATACGGCCTGTCCGGCTCCATCTGGACCTCGAATGTGGGCCGCGCGCTGCGGGTGGCCCGGGGCGTCGAGGCCGGGAACCTGTCGGTGAATTCGCATTCCTCCGTGCGGTATTGGACGCCGTTCGGCGGATACAAGCAGTCCGGACTGGGTCGTGAGCTCGGCCCGGATGCCGCGCGCGCCTTCACCGAGATCAAGAACGTCTTCATCGCCACCGACAATTAAGGAGATACGTTGCAGCGCTTACAGGATCGCGTCGCGGTCGTCACGGGCGGCGGCAGTGGCATCGGGCTCGCCACGGTCAAGCGGTTCGCCCAGGAGGGCGCGAAAGTCGTTGTCGCGGATATCGATGCCACCTCGGGGCAGGCCGCGGCGACCGAGGTCGACGGGCTGTACGTGAAGGTCGACGTCACCGATGAGGAGCAGGTGCGGGCGCTGTTCCAGACGGCGGTCGACACCTACGGCGGGCTGGATATCGCCTTCAACAACGCGGGAATCTCACCGCCGGAGGATGATTCGATCCTCACCACCGGGCTGGAGGCGTGGAAGCGGGTGCAGGAGGTCAATCTGACCTCGGTGTACCTGTGCAGCAAGTACGCCATTCAGCACATGCTGGAGCGCGGTAAGGGTTCGGTGATCAATACCGCCTCGTTCGTCGCGGTCATGGGTGCGGCGACCTCGCAGATCTCGTACACCGCCTCCAAGGGCGGCGTGCTGTCGATGAGCCGTGAACTCGGAGTTCAGTTCGCGCGCGACAACATTCGCGTCAACGCCCTGTGCCCGGGACCGGTGAACACCCCGCTGCTGCAGGAATTGTTCGCCAAGGATCCCGAGCGCGCGGCCCGCCGCCTGGTACATATTCCGGCCGGGCGTTTCGCCGAGCCGGAGGAAATCGCCGCCGCCGTGGCATTTCTCGCCAGCGACGATTCCTCCTTCATCACCGCATCCCAGTTCCTGGTCGACGGTGGTATCTCCGGTGCGTACGTGACCCCGCTGTAGCGAGGGTTCAGGAGCCGACGGGGGCCTGTTCCCCCGGCGGTTCATCCACGGTGCGCTTCGGCCCGGTGAACCAGCGCCGGGCCGAGGCGAACCACCAGATGGCGATCGCGCCCACCACACCGACCAGCGCGATGGGTGCGTAATTGACCGAGTTCCAGGTGAATTCGGAATTCCAGGGATAGCCGCGATCATCCATCGGCAGGATGAACAGCAGGCTGATGAACACGATCCAGATCAGCGCGATGATGCCGACCGGCCGATACCAGCGCCCGAGTTGCCAAGGGCCGGTACGGAATCGGCTTCCGTTCATGAGCCGCAGCAGAATCGGTATGCCGTAGGCGATATAGAGCCCGATGGTGGCGACCGAGGTGGCTGCCGCGTACGCGGTGGGAGCGTTCTCCGCGGGCACCAGCATCGACGGAATCAGCAGGATGAACGCGAACACCGAGACGAACAGCACCGCGTTGACCGGCACCTTGCGCGCCGACAGCTTGGACCACAGCGCCGAACCCGGCACCGCGCCGTCCCGCGAGAACGCGAACAGCATGCGCGAGGCCGCCGTCACCGAGGCGTAGCCGCAGAACAATTGGGCGATGGCGGCGATGATCAGCAGCAGTCCGGACCAGAACGAGCTGAGCGAGTTCTCCAGAATGTAGATCACCGGATAACCGCTGTTCTTGGTCGGATCCAGCGCGTCGTCCAGGTTCGGGATCGCGAAGGTCACCGCCATGATCAGCAGATAACCGGCGACCGCCGACACGATGATGGTGTTGATGATCCCCTTGGCGGCCATCCGCGAGGCGTCGTGCGTCTCCTCGGACATATGCGCCGAGGCATCGTACCCGGTGAAGGTGTACTGCGCGTGCAGCAGGCCGAGCAGGAAGCTGAACGCGACCCCGCCGAATCCGACCGAACTGTTGTCCACGGTCTGGGTGAAGACGAACCCCACGCTCTGGTGGTGTTCCGCGCCGATGCCGAGCACCAGCACGAAGATCGCCACACCGCCGACATGCCACCAGGCGGAGATATTGTTGATGACCGCGGACAGATGCGGGCCGATGGCATTCAGTACCGCGTGCAGCACCAGAATTCCGGCGAACACCAAAAAGATTGCGGTGCGGTCGGTTCCGATATCGAGCCCGATCACATTGAGCACCACGGTGGTGAAAATCGCGGCGCCGTAATCGATTGCGGCCGTGACCGCGATTTGGCCGATGAGGTTGAACCATCCGGTGAACCAGCCCCAGATCGGCCCGCCCAACTCCGAGGCCCACCAGTACAGACCGCCCGAAGTCGGGTAGGCCGAGGCCAATTCGGCCATGGCCAGCCCCACGAACAGCACCATCACCGAGACCAGCGGCCAGCCCCATGCCATGGTGATGGGTCCGCCGTTGGAGAGTCCGATGCCGTAGCTGGCGAGCCCGCCGGTCAGGATCGAGACAATGGTGAAACTGATGGCGAAGTTCGAGAAGCCCGACCACGATCGGGCCAGTTCCTGTTTATAGCCGAGTTCGGCCAGCCGTCGTTCGTCATCGGACTGGGACTGATTAACGCTCATGCAGACTCCCGCGTGAAAACGCCGCCCTCACACGGCGTTTGCCAGGAGCTCAGTGTGAAGTAAACATGCGTCAACCACACCGCGAATGTGTAAATCGACAGTTACCCATCGATTCGGCCGGCCGCGAACTTGGCGGCGATATCCTGTGCGGTCACCCTGGCGAGTTCGATGAAGAACGGCACGCGTTCGGGAATCATGAGCGCGGTGGGTCCGCGCAGGCCCAGGGCGAATCGGCAGCGATCGTTCGTGTCGAGGATGGGCAGGCCGATGGTGCGGAAGCCCGGATCGAGTTCCTCATCGTTGTAGGCGTAGCCGCGCTCGCGGGTGACGGTGAGTTCGCGGCGGAGTTCGGCCGGGCCGGAGACGGATCGGTCGGTGCCCTCTTCATAAGGCAGGCCGTGCAATTCGTCATCGGTGGCGTCGGACCACGCCAGCAGCGCCTTGCCCAGGGCGCTGGCATGCAGGGGCAGGCGCACACCCTGGAGTTCGTGGCCGTCGGATTCACGCCAGCGGCTGGTGCCAAGCAGGACGGCGTGGATGCCGTGCCGGGTGGCGACCGACGCACTCGCCCCGGTGGTGTTGGCGAGCTGTTCCAGCGCGGGCTCCGCGAGGTAGATGCGGTGCTGGCGGTATGCGATCTGACCGTATTCGGCGAGCGCGCCGCCCATGCGATAGCGGCTCGATTCCGGATCCTTCTCCAGGAATCCGGCCTGCACCAGCGCGGTGAGCAGGCGATGCGTGGTGCTGACCGCCAGCCCCTGCTGCCGTGCGACATCGGAGACGCCGCGCTCCTCACCACCCCGGAAGCAGTCCAGGACGGATAGGGCGCGGGCGACGGTCTGAACGCCGGAAGCTTCCACGGTGCGACGCTAACACAGCCGCACGAGTGGAGCTTTCCGCTATGCGGAAAGGATTTCCGTAGCAGTCGAACTCGATCTGTCAAGCTTTCCGATCCACGGAAAGCATTACCTGGTCGCGGGCCGCTCCCCTCCCTACTGTCCGGAGGCATTGATCGACAATCCGGAACAGGAGTCTCCACGATGTCCCGTAGGCGAGCCCTCATGCGTATCGCACTCGCGATCGTTCCCATCGCCGCACTCGTCGCAGGATGCGGTTCCGACTCCGGCGGCGGTGACACACCGTCGATCGTGCTCAAGGTGGTCGACCCGGGCAATGAGGGGCCGATCGCGATCGGCAAGCGCGACGGCACCTTCGACGCGGCGCTGGCACCACTCGGCGCGAAGATCGAATGGGTCAACACCACACCGGGTTTCAGCTCCATGCTGAAGCTGTTCAACACCAAGGAACTCGACGTATCGGGCGCGGCGTTCAGCCCGGTGGTGGGTGCGCTGTCCAAGGACGTCGGCGTGCGGATCGTGGCGGTGCAGGATCCGGCCGGTAAGGATCAGAGCGGCATCATCGCCTCCCCCGGCTCGGGTATCCACTCGGTCGCGGACCTGGTGGGCAAGCGCGTCGCGGTGAACCCCGCCGCGAAGGGTGAGTACATCCTGCTCAAAGCCCTTGCGCAGGCGGGTATTCCGGCCGACAAGGTGACTCGGGTGCCGTTGCAGCAGAAGGATGCCGCCTCGGCGTTCGCCACCGGCAAGGTCGACGCCTGGGCCTCGTTCCTGATTCCGTACCAGGAGGCCAAGGCCAACGGCGGTATCGAGATCGCGACCGAACAGAGCATCGGCTCCAAGGACAATAGCGTCGTCGTGTTCCGCACCGAGGTGCTGGACAAGCATCCCGCGATCGCGGCCAAGTACCTCGAAGTGCTCCAGGGGCTGACGGCCAAGCAGCACGCCGCTCCCGCCGATTTCGAGAATGTCTTCGAAACCACCGGTCCGCGTGCGCTTTCCGGTGCCCGGCTGAGCGATGCCATCCGCGTCGGCGGTGAGGCCACGGTGCCGCGTCTGCCGTCCGCGACCGATGCGACCGATCTCGCCGATGTGGTGAATGTGTTCTTCGACAATGGCGTGATCACCCGCAAGATCACCGCGGCCGATATTTTCTACGACCTGAAGTCCAAGCTCAACCAGGATCAGTTGACGGCCATCAAGGCGGGCAGCTGATATGGCGGTGATCACCGCGGCTCCGGCCGCAGCGGTCCGGCAGGAGCCGGTGCTCGCCCCACCGCGCAGCCGGGTCGAACGGCGCAGGCCCGCTTGGCTTTCAGTGCCGCTGCGATTCCTGCTGCCCGCCCTGATCTTCGCCGCCTGGTGGATCGGGTCCGCGACCGGGGCGATCGAGCCGCAGGTCATCGCCGGACCGCCGAAGGTGTGGAGCGCGTTCACCGAACTCGCGTCGAGCGGTCAGCTGGCGGACTTCGCCTGGGCCTCGTTCGTGCGCGCCGCGGCCGGGGTCGGGCTCGGCGTGGGTGCGGGGTTGATCCTCGGCCTGGCCGCCGGATTGTCCAGTCTCGGTGAGGAAGTGGTCGATTCGACCATGCAGATCGTGCGGGCGGTGCCGTTCCTGGCGCTGGCTCCGCTGTTCATCGCCTGGTTCGGCATCGACGAGCTGTACAAGGTGCTGTTGATCGCGGTGGCCACCGTCGCGCCGATGTACGCCTACACCTATCTCGGGGTCCGCAATGTGGATCGCAAAATGGTCGAGGCGGCACGGAGTTTCGGATTGCGCGGGCCGCGGCTGGTGCTCGAGGTGATCCTGCCGTCGGCGCTGCCGGGCATTCTGATGGCATTGCGAGTGTGCCTGTCCATCAGCATCACCGGACTCATCGCGGCCGAACAGGTCGGCACGCGTGAGGGTGTCGGATATCTGGTGTCGCTCGCGCAGGAGTACAACCGCACCGACTACATGGTGTTGTGCGTGGTGCTGTACGCGGTGCTGGGCCTGGTATTCGACGGTGCGGTGCGGATCGTGGAGAAGGTCGCCATGCCGTGGCGCAAGCAGGTGGCGATCCGATGAGCACCGCGGTATCGATCACCGGACTGCGGAAGTCGTTCGGCGACAAGACCGTTCTCGACGGCGTGGATCTCACCATCGAACGCGGTGAGTTCACCGTGCTGCTCGGGCCGAGCGGTACCGGTAAGACCACGCTGCTGCGCTTGCTCACCGGGCTCGAAGCGCCCGATGCCGGACAGGTGCTGGTGCCATCGCGCCGCACCACCGTCTATCAGGAGCCGCGGCTCATTCCGTCCAAGCGGGTGCTGGCCAATGTGATTGTCGGGCAGCGGCGTTCGCGGGAGAACCGGGAAGCCGGGCTGCGCGCGCTGGCCGAGGTGAACCTGGACGGTAAGGCCCGGCAGTGGCCCGCCACGCTCTCCGGCGGTGAGGCGCAGCGGGCCGCGCTGGCCCGTGCGCTGGTGCGCGAACCCGAATTGCTGTTGCTGGACGAGCCATTCGCGGCGCTGGACGCGCTCACCCGGTTGCAGATGCAGGATCTGGTGGGCGACCTGGTGGCCCGGCATCGTCCAGCGGTGCTCATGGTGACCCATGACGTCGACGAGGCCATCCGGCTCGCCGACCGGGTGCTCATTCTCGATCGGGGCCGGTTCGCCGTCGACACCGTCATCGACCTGCCGCGTCCCCGCGATCGCGCGGATGCCGAAACCCTGCGGCTGCGTGCCGAATTCCTCGATCACCTCGGTGTGCGGCCGACCGCCGCGCACTGACCCTCTCTTCAGGAGCGATCATGACCGAAACCCTCTGGTACACCCGCTGCCCGGTCCCGACCGCCAGCGGCCTCGCGCACAGCCTGGGCTGGCTCGGTGACACCGCCGCCGCCTCCGGACTGGAATTCGGCGTATTGCAGGACGCCGGGCCGGAATTGGCCGGGCATCACTTCCTGCACGATCTGTCCGGACTGGTGCGCGAGGGCGGCAATGTGCCCGCCATCGCGGCGCGGGCGCAAGGGTCGCCGACCCGATTGATCGGGCTGACCTGGATCGATGAGGCGCAGGCCATTCTCGTCGGACCCGATTCCGACGTGGCCGGACCCGCGCAATTGGCGGGGCTGCGGCTCGGGGTTCCGGCCTGGGCGCAGGATCAGGCACGCAGTTTTCCGCGGGCCATGGCATTGCACGGCTTCTCCAGTGCGTTGCGACTGGCCGGGCTGACCCTGGCGGACGCGACGGTCACCGAGGTGACCGTCGAGCGGAATCCGCAGGTGCGCACCGCGGTTCGCGGCGGCGGGCGCGATATCACCTGGGGCGTCGAGGAACTGCTGCGCGGTGAGGTGGACGCCATCTACGTCAAGGGTGCGCGGGCGCAGGAGGTCGCGCGGGAACACGGTTTGCGGGTCGCGGTCGATCTGGACGCCACCGAGAGCAAGCGGTTGCGGGTCAACAATGGCACGCCGCGACCCATCACCGTGCACGCGGACCTGCTGGAATCGCGGCCGGAAGTGGTGATCGGATTCCTGGCGCAGAGTCTGCGCGCGGCCGATTGGGCGGCCGGGAATCTGGATGGCGTGCGCGAGGTGCTACAGCGCGAAACCCTGTCCGGGCCGCTGGGTGTCGTCGCGGCGTACGGCGAGGATTTCCATCGCGGACTGCATCCGTCGCTCTCGGATGAGCGCTTGGACCTGATCGGGATACAGAAGCAATTCCTGTACACGCACGGGTTCCTGGCGGCGGACTTCGATCTCGACAGCTGGGTCGCGCATGAGCCGCTGGAGCGGGCGCGGGAACTGGTGGCCTCGGGGCAGGTGCCCGCATGACCGAATTCCTGTGGCGGCTGCCCAGTCGGGGTGATGGCAGGCATGTGCGGCCGGAGACCCGGCATCGCGGGGGTTTCGGCGGTCCGCCGCCCCGCACCCCGGCCACCGATGTGCGCCCGGGCAAGTTCGGGCCGTTCGACGATCTGCATCAGATCATCGATGCCGCCGAGCTTTCCGGGCTGGACGGGGTGCTCGCGCCCTACGATCCGGCCGGTGAGGAGTCGTGGATCGTGGCGGGCGGCGCATTGCGCGCCACCCGGTACGGCCGCGTCGTGGTCGAATTCCAGCCCGCGTTCGGAACTCCGGTGTACGCGGCGAAGATATCGGCCACGCTGCAACAGCTTTCGCACGGCCGGCTGGGATGGCGGCTCGCGGTCGATACCGACGCGGACGAGGCTCGCACGCGGGGCGATCGGGTGGCGGGCGATGATCGCTACGCCCGGGCGGCCGAATTCCTGACCGTCGCGCGTGGAGTCTGGAATGAAACACCGGTTCCGGGTGCGGGATTCAAGGGCACCGGGTTCGAATTCGACGGCGAGTACTACGACGTGATCGACGGCGGATTCCGGGGCATTCTCTCCGGACTGCCGTTCCCCACCGTCTACCTGTCCGGGACTTCCGCACCCGCACTGGAACTCTCGGCGCGGCACGGTGATGTGCACCTGTTCACCGAGACCGCCGACGGCCTCGACGCCGCACTCGCCGAGTTGGGCGAGCGGGCGGCCGCCGCCGGGCGAAGCGTACGCGCGGGACTCGAGCTACCGATCATCGCTCGGGAGACCGAGGCGGAGGCGTGGGCGCGAGTACACCGGCAGTGGCATGAGGTGCACGACGAAACACCTTCCGGCGCTTTGACTCTCAGCGACAACCGGTGGGCCGGGTTCGGCGAGCTGGGTTATTCACAGCCGATCGGCCTGGTCGGCAGTTATGAGCAGGTGGCCGAACGACTTTCGGCGTATCGCGACGCCGGGATCGACAGTTTCGTTCTCGTCGGCCATCCGCAGATCGAGGAAGTGCATCGCACCGGCGAACACCTGCTGCATCTGGTGGATCCGGCCGGGCGCACGCTGGCTCAGGAGGCCACGGTATGACCATCGACACCTACTGGCGGATCGGCATGGAGGGCGATCACGCGTCGCTGCGCACGCCGCGCCGCTACAACCGCGGGCATGCGGGCGGATACGGTCCGGGCAATATCGCGCCCGGTATTCGCGGCGGGGAGCTCGACGGGTACGCCTACATCGACCATATCGCCGCTGTCGCAAAGGCTTCCGAGGCCGCCGGGTTCCTGGGTGGGCTGCTGCCCTCGTTCCCGGTCACCGATGATCCGTGGGCGGTGGCGGCCGCGCTGGCGCGGGAGACCACCACCTATCGGTTCATGGTGGCGTTCCAGCCGGGCTTCCTGCATCCGGTGCAGGCGGCGCGCATGTCGGCGTGCCTGCAACGCGCGACCGGCGGGCGGCTGGTCTACAACATCATCAGTGGCGGCGGCGGACCCGCCCAATTGTGGTGGGGCGATAAGGTGTCGCACGACGATCGATACGCGCGCACCAGCGAATTCCTGGACGTGCTGCGCGGGGTGTGGGACGGTGCGCCCTTCGACTACGACGGGCAGTTCTTCCAGACCGAAAGCGCCTCGCTGGCACCGGGATTGGCGGGTCAACCCTTCCCCGAGGTGTACTTCTCCGGTTCTTCGGGCGCGGCCGTGCAGGCCGCGGGACGGCATGCGGACTACTACCTGTCCTGGCTCGAACCGTACGCCGATCTGCGCGCCAAATTCGACGGCGTGCGCGCGCATTCCGAAATCACAGGCCGCACACCGAAGTTCGCGGTGCGCATCGATATCGTCGCCCGGCATACCGAGGAAGCCGCCTGGGCCGAGATCGAGAAGGGCTGGGCCTTCGTCGATCGCGATGCCGCGAACCGCGCCGCCCAGGGTGATTCCGTCGGCGCGGCCCGAATCAAGGGCTGGGTGCCCGAAACCATCACCGGCTACCGCGATCTCGAAGTACAACCGAATGTCTGGTGCGGTTTCAGCCTCATCCGCGGCGGTCCGGCCTTCGGCCTGGTCGGCAGCTACGAACAGGTCGCCGAGCGTCTCGACGAACTGGTCGACCTCGGCGTCGACGCCTTCATCCTCGCCGGCAATCCGCATCTGGAAGAGGCGTACCGCGTCGGCGAGGAAGTCCTGCCCCTACTGGGCCGATCCCGCCTCACCACACCTGATTCCACCCCCGCACTCTCGCTCGCGCACTGATCCCGGTCGCGACCCCTACCCGAGGAGTATTCATGTCTCTGCGTGTCGGTTACTTCCCGCACAACAACTCGCTGTTCGTACTGCGGCATCGCGGCATTCTGGAAACCCGGCTGCCCGATGTGGAATGGGTGGATCTGCGCACCCTGCCGCGTTCGGAGCGGGTCGATCCGAAGACTGGATTGCCGTCGCTGCATTCGGATTGGCTGTTCACCGAGGGTGGTTACGACTTCATCGGCACCGGTTTCACCCCGCCGGTCACCGGTCTGGCCAATGGCCGCGACCTGGTCTATGTAGGCATCTCGGGGCCGCGCATCGAGAACGGCCGCCTGGTCACCAAGGCCGACAGCGGAATTCGCACCGTCGCGGATCTGAAGGGTAAGCGCGTCGGCATCGCGCACGGGTCGTGGCAGACCACTCTGCTGCTGTTCGCCCTGGAGAAGGCGGGCCTGTCCTGGTCCGATATCGAACCCGTCGACACCGATGTGCGCGACGGTGGCGACGCGTTGCTCGCCGGTGAGCTCGATGCCTGGACCGGTGCGTACCCCGGCCTGACCGCGGTCGAAGCCGCGGTGGAGCTGCACACCCTGGTGGACACCGAATCCGTGTTCAGCCACCCGTCCCTGTGGTTCACCCGCCGCGATATCGCCGAGAACCACCGCGCGGAACTGGAGGCGATCATCGCCTCGCTCCAGGAATCCGACGCCTGGATCACCGCCAATCCCCGTGCGGCAGCGCAGTACTTCGTCGACGATATCGTCGCCGCGGGCGGCACCGCCGACCTCGATGCCTGGGAAGCCGCCCTGCGCGGCCGCCCCTTCGGCGTCAACGCGGTCACCGAGGAATTCCTCGACGAGCAGCAGCACGCCGCGGACCTGCTGGCCGCCAACGGCCTACTCCCTCGCACCGTCCAGGTTCGCGATGCGGTGGTGCCGTGGATCAGCCAGGCGGTCGAGGAGACCAAGTCCGGCACGACTGTCTGAGTCCACGGCGTGGCATAGGCGATCTTCGCCGTATCCACCCCGGCGCGCGTCCGCCGATCGTACGATCGGCGGACGGACCGGACGTCCGTTCAGGTCAATGTTGCCGGGGTGATCGCCATGCCTGCCGTGGTATTGGAAGCCGAAGGGCTGGTCAAGCGGTACGGCGGCGTGGAAGCGTTGCGGGGGGCCAATTTTCAGGTGTCCGCCGGGGAGGTCGTGGCGCTCATCGGGGATAACGGGGCCGGGAAATCGACCCTGGTGAAATGTCTTTCGGGGGCGGAGCAGCCCGATGGCGGGCGAATTCTGCTCGACGGCGAGCCGGTGCGGATGGCATCCCCGACGGCCGCGCGGCGGCTCGGGGTGGAGACCGTGTATCAGGATCTCGCGGTCGCGCCCGATCTGGATCCGGCGGCGAATCTCTTTCTGGGGCGGGAACTCCTGCGGCGCGGGCTGCCGGGCAGGCTCGGGATGCTCGATCGCAAGCGGATGAGAAGTCAAGCGGCGGAGCACTTTCAGCGGCTCGGCGTGGTGCTGCCGCGCGCGGATGTACCGATCGGCTCACTGTCGGGCGGGCAGCGGCAGACCGTGGCGGTGGCGCGGGCGGTGCTGTGGGCCAGCAAGGTCGTCTTCATGGATGAGCCGACCGCCGCGCTCGGGGTGGTGCAGCGCGAGCGGGTGCTCGAAGTCATTCGGCGCGTGCGAGATCAAGGTATCGCCGTGGTGCTGATCAGCCACAATATGCCCGAGGTGCGGGCGGTCGCGGATCGCGTCGAGGTATTGCGGCTGGGGCGGCGGGTGGCGCGCTTCGGTTCCGATGCCACCCTGGAGCAATTGGTCGGGGCCATGACCGGTGCCCTGTCGCCCGAGGACGCGGCATGAGCGAGGAGACCGCCGAAATGCCCGCGCCGACCCGGTGGCAGCGGCTGGCCGGGGCGAGCACACTGTGGATCGGGATCGTGCTGGTCGGGCTGTACATCGCGTTCAGCATCACCAGTCCGAACGCGTTTCCGACGCGATTCACCCTGCAGACGCTGCTCATCGAAACCAGTGTGCTGCTGGTGCTTTCGATCGGTATGACCTTCGTGATCGTCACGGCCGGAATCGATCTGTCCGTCGGCATGGTGCTGATCTTCTCCGGGGTGCTCGCCGCGAAGACCATGGAGCGACTGAGCCCGGGCGGGGACGCCACCCATGCCGGATGGGGTCTCATCCTGCTCGGCCTGCTGATATCCATTGCGGGCGGAGCGCTTTGGGGACTGATCAACGGGTTCCTGGTGGCCAAGGCCAAGATTCCGCCCCTGATCGTCACTCTCGGATCTTTCGGCGCGGCGCTCGGGTCGGCACAGCTGATCACCGGCGGGGTGGACACCCGCACCGTGCCCGAAAAGCTGCGCAATTCACTGGGTTTCGGCACCGTACTGGGCGGCATTCCGGATCTGGTGCTGGTCGCCGCGGTGGTGACACTGCTGGGTGCGTGGCTGCTGCACACCACCCGCTTCGGGCGGCACACCTATGCGATCGGCTCCAACGCCGAGGCGGCCCGGCGCTCGGGCATCAATGTCACAAGGCATCTGATCCTGGTGTACCTCATGGCCGGAATGCTCTCGGGGCTGGCCGGTTTCATGAATCTCGCATACTTCGGCACCACCACCATCGCGGGCCACGGCACCGACAATCTCGACGCCATAGCGGGTGTCGTGATCGGCGGCACCAGCCTGTTCGGCGGGGTGGGATCGGTACTCGGCACCGTGATCGGGGTCTTCATCCCCTCGGTGCTGCGCAAAGGCTTCGTCATCGCGGGTGTGCCGGTGTTCTGGCAGCCCATCGCGGTGAGCGTCGTGCTCGTGGCGGCGGTGTGGTTCGACCAGTACCGCAGGCGGTCACGAGACCGGTAGAAATCAACTCGAAGGTGAGGGCCCGATGATGAGGACCGGACGAGCGGCCGTACTGGCCGGCGTAATGGTGACGGTGGCGGCGCTGGTGACGGGTTGCGGTGGCTCGGTGAGCAATTCGGGCAGCGGGGATGCGAAGAAGCTGGTGCTCATCCCCGGCGTCGCCAACGAACCCTTCTACATCTCCATGCAGTGCGGTGCGCAAGCCGAGGCGAAGCAACTCGGCTACACCCTGGACACCCAGGCCCCCACCCAATTCGACGCCGCCCAGCAAACGCCCATAGTCACCGGCGTCATCGCCAATAAACCCGGCGCGATCCTCATCGCACCCACCCACGCCCAAGCCATGGCCAGCCCGATCAAACAGGCCAAGGACGCGGGCATCAAGGTCATCGAGGTCGACACCGCCCTGGAAGACACCTCCGTGGCCCTGTCCTCCATCGCCTCCGACAATGTCAAAGGTGGCCAGCTCGCCGCCCAGACCCTGGCAAAACTGGTGGGCGACAAGGGTTCCGTCCTGGTGATCAACACCAAGGCGGGCACCTCCACCACCGATCAGCGCGCCCAGGGCTTCGAAGCCGAACTGAAGTCCCACCCCGGCATGTCCTCCCTGGGCGTCCAGTACAACAACAACGAAGCCGCCACCGCCGCTTCGATAGTCACCGCGACCTTGGCCGCCCACCCCGACCTGGCGGGCATCTTCGCCACCAACCTCAGCTCCGCCGAGGGCGCGGCCACCGGCCTGCGCAACGCCGGAAAACTGGGCCAGGTCAAGGTGGTCGGCTTCGACGCCAGCCCCAAACAGGTCCAGGACCTCAAAGACGGCACCGTCCAAGCCCTCATCGCCCAAAACCCGGGCGATATCGGCAAACAGGGCGTCGACCAGGCCGCCGCCGCCCTCGAGGGCAAACCCGTCACCCGCAACATCCAAACCGGCATGATCGCCCTGACCCAGGACAACATGTCCAGCAACGACCAGTACTTCTACAAGGCCAAGTGCTGAGCGCTGGCTGGTGACCGGCGGTCACCACAGGTCGTCGAAGAGGTCGCCCGCTACATCGCCGATGAGGTCGGCGGCGAGAATGCCGCCGCCGACACCGAGGGCGATTTCGGCTGCGCCGGTGAGGAAGTCGCCGGGGCCGGAGGAGCGTTGGGACTGCTGCGGGCGCTGGGCAGCGGACAGTTGCTGCTGGAGGTACAGGACCTGCTGCTGGAGTTGGGCGTTGCGGTGCTGGAGCGATTCGATCAGGTGCTGGGCCTGGGTGGCGTTCACGGTGTTCTCCTTGTGTGGCGGGCTCTTTCGGCCCGATGGGGAGAACGATGCCGGGCGGCGCTGACGAGGGGCTGACAGTCGGCTGACAGGGCGGGTTCATCGAGTTGTAACAGGTTCTAGTTATGGTTTCGGGGTGATCTTCCGACGTGATCGTTCCGGACTGTCCACGCTGCCGCGCGATGTGCGCGCGGATCAGTATCCGATGCCGACCGTGCCGCAGGGGTGGTACGCGGTGCTGCGGAGTTCGCGGCTGAAAAGCGGGGAGGTGGTGAGCCTGCACTACTTCGGGCGGGCGCTGGTCGCGTTCCGGGGGCGGGATGGGGCGGCCACCGTGCGGGATGCGCACTGTCCGCATTACGGGGCGCATCTGGGTGCGGGCGGGAAGGTGGTGGACGGGCGGCTGGAGTGCCCGTTCCACGGGTGGCAGTTCGAGAGTGACGGGTCCTGTGCCGCAGCGCCTTTCGCGGCTCGGCCGCCCCGGGTGACACTCACGGGGTTACCGGTGCGGGAGCACAGCAGGCTGATTTTCGTCTATACCGGCGCGGACGAACCGGCGTGGGAGGTACCGGAGATTCCAGAGGCCGTCGATCGCGGGTACGCGCGGCCGATCGATGACATGTTGACGGCGCGGATTCACGTGCAGGAGATGCGCGAGAACATCGTCGACGAATCGCATTTCCACCACATCCACGGGCAGAGCGAGCCGCCGGTGCAGGAGCTCATCCCGGATGGTCCGTTCGCCGAAATACACAGCAGGTTCCGGAAATCCGTCCTGGGTTACTGGGTGGACAACAGTTTCGACGTGTTCATGTACGGGCCGGGTGTCATGGTGGTGCGGACGGGCGGGCCGCTGATCACCATGACCGCCATCGCTCTCACCACGCCCATCGACGACACCAGCAGCGAATTGCGGATGCTGTACTTCATTCGCCGCCCGCGAATCCCCTTCGCCACAACGGTATTGAAGCTCGCCTTCCGGATGGTGGCGCTCGGCGAAGTACGGGAGGAGCTCGACATCTGGGATCACAAGATCCATCGAGCCCGTCCCGTACTGCTACCGCACGAGAAGGGCATCAAGGCGCTGCGCCGCTGGTACGCGCAGTTCTATCCGGAGGCGTCAGACGCCGGGCAGCACCAGGATCGGCTTGATGGTCACGCCGGTCTCGGCATCGTGCATGGCGGTGTTCACCTCGGCGAAGGGGTAGTGCCGGGAGATGCGCTCGATGGGGAACCTGCCCGCGCGATGCCATTCGATGAGCTGGGGGATGAACTGCTGCGGGTCGGCTCCGCCTTCGATACAACCGCGGACGGCCTTGCCATTGCCGGTGAGATGACCGATCTCGAAATCCATGCTGGCCTCGCCCAGGCCGACCACGACCAGGGTGCCGCGCGGAGCCAGCGCCAGTAGCGCATTGGCGATGACCGGATTGGCGGCGGTGGTGTCCAGGGCGAAGGTCGCGCCGCCGCCGGTGGCGGCGTGCACCTGGGCCACCACATCCTCGGCCGCGCCGTCGATCAGCGTGGTCGCACCGAGTTCCTTTGCCAGCGTGAGCCTTTCGGACGACAGGTCGATGGCGACGATATTCTCCACGCCCAGGGCGCGCGCGGCCAGCAGTGCGGACATGCCGACACCACCCACGCCGAAGATGGCGATCGACTCGTGCGGGGCCGGGCGCATCACATTGGCGACCGCGCCCGCACCGGTCTGCACACCGCAGCCGAACGGTGCGCATGCCACCAGATCCACCTCGTCATCGACCACGACCACGCTGGTACGAAGAACCAGCGCGTGCGTGGCGAAGCTGGACTGGCCGAAGAACGCGCCCATGACCCGCTCACCGTTGACGCTCAGCGGCGAGGTGAAGTCCGAGCGGCCACCGGAGGTGTTCAGGATGATGAAGTTCTCGCAGTAGCACGGCGCGCCGGTGGTGCACTGGCGACACGTGCCGCAGCTGCTGTAGGTCAGCAGCACGTGATCGCCGGGCTTCACATCGGTGACCTCGGAACCGACCTGCTCGACAATGCCCGAACCCTCGTGTCCGAGCACGATGGGCAACTCCGCCGGGAAGACACTCTTGGTGACCAGGTCGGTGTGGCAGACGCCGGTGGCGACGATGCGCACCAGCACCTCATTCGCGCGGGGCTCCTCCAGCGTGAGGGCTTCGAGCGACAGGGGCGCCTGCGCTCCGCGCGCGACCGCGGCAGTGATGTCCATCCGGACAACTCCTTCCCAAGTTCGGCGAAGGGAATCTCACGCCGATCCCCGCCACCCTAGGGCCCGGCGGCACACAAATCTAGAACAGGTTCCACTGACAGGGGCGGGGGCTTGCCCTGCGGGTTCCCACCGGACCGGTGATACGCGGACGCGCTATACCGCATACTCGTCTCACCCCCTGCGTCGCATCTGAAGGAATCCCGATGGATCTCGCGGCTCCCATCTGCATCGTCGGCGCGGGACAGAGCGGCATCATGGCGGCCGCCGAACTCCGCGATCTCGGATACACGAATATCGATATCCTGGAGGCCGGAGCACAGCTCGGCGGTTACTGTCAGACCGCCGAAATCGACGGTGCGACATACGATTTCCAGGCGCACCTGGTGATCCAGCAGGATTTCGGCGCGGATTTCGCCGATACCGCCATCCATCGGCTGCTCACCCGCCATCCGGTCGAAATGCAGACCGAGGCGCTGTTTTTCGTCGGCCGGGACGAATCCGGTAAGCCGCGCTCGGCGGTGCCGCCGCATTTCATCCCGCTGTTCGGACTGCTGACCCCGGATCAGGCGGCCGATCAGCTGGCTGAAGCCTGGACCATTATCGAGCGAGCGGCACGCGACAAGCACGGGCCGGGGATAGCCGGGCTCAATTTCGACAGGATTCCGGGCGAGACCTGGGAGACCTATCGGGCACGGCATGCTCCGCTGGTCGGCGAACTGCTGCAGGGCATCACGCTGTACGCCAATATGCGGCGGCCGCGGCAGCCCGCGGAGACCATCATCAATATCAATGCGCACATCTCCGGGCATGTCTCGCAACTGGCGAAGCTGATCCTGTCGCTGTATCCGGAGCAGCGGGCGGCGCTGCTGGCCAAGATGCCGGAATCATTGCTCGCACAGATGAGTTCACGACTGCCGGTGACCCTGAGCATGCGCCACGGATTCATCAGCCTGCTGCACCGCATGGTCGCCGACCTCGACCTGCCGGTCCGAGTGAACACACCCGTGATCGCCATCGAACCCCTTGCCCCGGAGCGGATTCGAGTGACCACTCGGGCGGACGGCGAACCACAGGAGAGCGTCTACTCCCGCGTCATCGTCACCGCGCGGCCCGCACAGATTCGAGAGATCTTCCCCGCCGGGGAGATTCATCAGGTGTTCGCCGAGCGCAACTGTCCCCGCACCTGGACCCGCAGCTATCTCATCAAGGTCGCTGACGAGATCATCGAATTCCCGCGTAAGCCGAATTCGCCCGAACCCCTGGGCTTCTGGGTGATCGAACCCTACGGCAGCTATACCGATACCGATCCGGAGCAGGCCACCCACCGCATCACGGCGGTCAACAAACAGCATCCCGGCCCGTACTGGGTCTGCTTCAGCAATTCCGACACCTCGATCTCCGATACGGCAGCCTGGGCTTTGGCCAAGGAAGGGCTCTACCTGTTCCACGATCCGGAACTGATCACCGAAACCATCGCGGAATGGCCCGCGTACCCCAGCGCCGCGGCGATCAGGGACGGCTGGTTCGACCGCATCGCGAATCTGCAAGGGCGCGACGGCATCTACTTCACCGGAGAGATCCTGTCCGGCCCCACCGCCGAATGCATCAGCGCCTTCGCCCGCGATGTGATCCCGGTTTGGTTCGCCTAGCACCGCGCTGACCTCGAACCAGCCTCGCCCTCCCCCGATCAGATTCCGCTCCGGAACACCCGGAAAGCCTTTCTACCAGGCATTTCTACCCCTTTCCGATGCGTTCGCGATGGTGATCTGCACGCCCCGATTTCTACCGTGGATTCACTCCATTCGGAGCGATTCAGTTCTCATCTCGGACGAGGGAATCCCATGCGTAAGATCATTTCCCGGCTCATCGTCGGCATCGCAGTCATCGCGGGCTCTTCGGTGGCGGTGCTGCCGACAGCCAATGCCACCACCTACTACGGCGCTATCGCGGTCTCTTCCGACGGATCCATCGGCAAGGCATGGGATTACCCATGGTCCTCCGATGCCAGGAATGCCGCACTGTCCTCGTGTGGCCGCAGCGATTGCAGTGTGCTGGCCTCGTTCAGCGACTGTGGCGCCGTTGGCTATTCGCCGGGCGCCGGAATGTACAACGGCGGCACCGGATCCACCCGATCTGTCGCCGAATCCAATGCCCGCCGCTATACCGACTCCTACATCGTCGCATCGGTGTGCAATTGATCGAATACGACACCGTGCGCCGCCGGGCTCCTCCGGCGGCGCACCGCGTCAGGAGAAGCGGTAGGGAGTCAGGTATTCCGGGATCACGACCTTGGTATCGGGGCTGGCGGAGTGGATCGCGTCGACGAAGGCGTTGCGGCGGGCAAGGTCCTTTTCGCCTATGGGGGGCGGGTTTTGGAGGGGGGATTCGAAGTCGTCCCAGTGGACCGGAATCACCGTGGGCGGGTTGCCCAGGGTTGCGAGGAGTCGCGGTAGGTAGGCGTGGGTGGTGTCGGCGGAGTTGACGGCGATCATGGCGATGTCGGGATGGACGCCTTCGAGGTTGTGCGCGGCGAAATCGCTTGCGCCCATGAAGAACACGCTGGGGCCGTCCTTGACCGACAGGTGGAAGGTGAGGGTGTCGCCTTCGGGGAGATCGGCGATGGTGGCCGGGCGTTCGGGTGGGGTGGGGCGGACGCCCGGGAAGGTGATGCCGTAGGAGGCGGTGCGGCTGTGCAGCGAGCTGATGACTTCCATTGTGTGCGTGCCGAAGTCGAAGACCTCACCGCCCTTGACGGTGCTCAGCTGAGCGGCGGGGACGCCCATGGACTGGGCGATATTGCAGGTGGTGAGGGTGCCGTGCACGCGAGCCCCGGTACTCGTGGCGATATGCGGGACGTCGTTGAAATGGTCCCAGTGCGTATGGGTTACGAAAATGCGCTTCGGTGTGCCGATATGCGGATCGATCGCGGCCGGATCCACCCGCAGCGGGGTCGCGGAATCGAATGCGCCGGTGGCGAGCCCGACCGGGTAGCGGGTCAGGTACGGGTCGATCAGCAGGGTTTCACCGGCCAGGTCGATACGCCAGCCGGAGACGCCCAGCCATTGCAATTCGATTGCGGCACCGGCTTTTCGCCGATCCGGTGCGGTGTCGTGCCGGGTCAGGGCGAACGCGCCCGCGGTTCCGGCGGCGGCGATGCCGACTCCGGCGGTGGCCGCGCCGCGCAGGAACCGGCGGCGGTCGATACGGGATGTCATATCGATGACGAAAGCAGCCCGCACCCGCCGGTGTCCAAGATCAAAAGCCGAATCAGGTGATAGGTGAACGGATATCAGAGCTGGTACGCAGCATTTCCACGGACGTACGGGCCGCGCGACTCATGGCCAGATCGACGTCGAGGCGGCGGCTGCCGAGCTCCTCGGTGCGCGCGAAGATCGCCACCGCGTACCGGCCGCCGTCCGGATATTCGATGACACCCGCCTCCATATGCAGTCCGGGCAGGGTGCCGGTCTTCGATGCCACCCGCACCTCATCCGGGAAGCCCGCGGCCAGGCGGGTCCAGAACAGTTGCCGCCCGAGCAGATCCCGGGTCGCGGCGCAGGCGGCGGGCGAACCCGCACGGTCCTGCCAGATCAGCGTCAGCAACCGGGTGATATCGCGGGGCGTGCTGGAGGTGGTGTGCGCCGGATCGAAGACCCGCATCGCCGCGACCTCGGCGCGCGTCAAAGTCGGGTAGACGCGCGCGAATTCGGCCCCGTCGGCCGCACCGGCATCGGCCAGCATGGATTCCAGCAGCTGCCGGGGTCCGCCGATCACCCGCGTGTGGTCCAGGCCGAGTTCGGCGGCGAGCAGGCCGGGCGTATCCGCGCCGATGCGGCGCAGCAGCAGATCGGCCGCGGTGTTATCGCTCACCGACATGGCGAAGTGGGCCAGATCGCGCAGCGACAGTTCGATATCGTCCGCGCATCCGGCGGTGCCCCAGCCGCCGAGTCGATCCTCGGCCCGCACCCGCACCCGTTCGGTGGCATCCACCTGGCCCGCGTCGACTTGGCGGCAGAATTCCAGCGCCAGCAGGATCTTGAAGATCGAGGCGATCACCACCCGCTCGTCGGCGCGCACCCCGACCTCACGACCGGTATCGATATCGATGGTGTGCGACCAGCCCCGCACCGGGACGGCCGCGAAGATCTCTTCCAGCACCGGACCACGGTAGCCGGGTTCCGAACTCATATCCGATGGCATATCGTTGCCGGGTGGATCTGGCCCGGCACCTGCGCTATTTCCTGGTCGTGGCGCAGGAACTGCATTTCGGCCGGGCCGCCGAACTGCTCGGCATGGCGCAGCCGCCGCTGAGCCAATCGGTGCAGCGATTGGAACGCGAACTCGGCGTGACACTGTTCGATCGCTCCCGCCGGCAGGTCGAACTCACCGCCGCGGGCACCCTGCTGATCGATCAGGCGCGGCGCATGCTGGCCGCCGAGGAACGACTGCGCACCGTGATGCGCAAGGCGGGCGACGGCGACCTCGGCACCTTGCGCGCCGGGGTACCGCCGGATCTGCCCGCCACCCTGCTGCATGCACTGCTGTCCCGAATCGAGGCCGAAATACCCGGTCTCACAGTCGATTTGCTGGAACTCACCACCGCCGAACAACTCCGGGTGCTCGATACCGCGAACCTGGATGTGGGTCTGGTGGATCATCCGGCGGCGCTGCCCGACCTGGCGCACGGCCCGATCGTCGACCTCGAACTCGGCGTGGTGCTGCCGCGCACCGACGCTCTGGCCCGGTCATCGGAGCTCGAGCTCGCGGAGCTGACCGGACACGATCTGGTGCTGTTCCCCCGCGCCGCCGCACCCGATTGGCACGATCGGCTGCTCGAGCATTGCCGGGCGCGGGGATTCGTGCCCGCCCGCATTCGGCATGCCCGCAATCCGGAATTCCTGCTGGGGTTGGTGCTGGCGGGGCACGGAATCGCCCTGGAACTGGAGAGCACCGCGCGGCGCGAACCGCGGGTGGCCTGGCGTCCGATCACCGGACGGCCGCTGCGCCGCCGGCTCGCGGCGGTCTGGCCGGGCACCGGCGCTCACCCGGCCGCACCCCGTTTCGCCCAGCTCACCGCCGAGGTCATTACCGCCGACGGCGCCCGATCGGCCTTGGCCACACCGGGCGGGGCCGGGCCGTGGTCGGTCGTCTACACGCCGCGACCACGTGAGTGATCACTGCCGGGAGAACAGGCCCCGGCTGCCGCCGCCCGGGTTCGCGCACGAGCAGCGCTGTGCGACAGGCACATCGCCGAGTACTTCCTCGACATGCTCGCCGCAGCCCTGGAAGGAGGGCTTACCGCAGGCCTGACAGACGATTCGCTGGCACACATGATCTCCTATGGCGTCGTGAAATGGCTGAAATACCTACAAGGGGTATTCCCTGGCAGTCTACGGTCAGTGCCCGACAGGAAATCGGGTGCTCCCGGTATCGCTGCCCGGAATGACCGGTAGTACAAGGGCCGATGGGTGCTGGGCATCGTGATAGACGGTCTGCGTGGCGAGCTGTGAATTCGCGCTCAGGCCGAAGGGTTCCCCGGTGTTCGGATTCGGCGCGTACTGCGGAAAGTCACTGCTGGAAACCTCGACCCTGATCCGATAACCGGCTTTGACCAGGTACGACGTCGGCCAGATGGCGATCTTGTACTCGTAGGCGCGGCCGGGCTCGATGGGTGACGGATGCTCCAGCGAATCCCGGAAGGCGGCCCGGATGATGCCGTTGTTGAGGTTCATCGTGCTGCCGTCCGGGGCGAGCGCGACCAGCTTGGCGGTGAAGTCGGTATCGGGAGCGGTGGACGAAGCCCACAGTTTCAGCTGGATCGGACCGGTGATCTCGGTATCGACGGTCATCGGATCGGTGGTGTAGGTGAGCACGTCGGCGCGCTGCTCCACCACGAACTGATCGACCGGCCCCTGCGGGCCGGTGCCCGCACCGCAGCAGGAGTGTCCGCCCGCGCTGGGCACCGGATTGGCCGGGTCGTAATCGTAGATATCCGGGGGCTGTGGATCTTTGGGCGCATCGGTCCCCAAATGCCCGGCCCGGCCCTGTATTCCATTGCCGCCGACGCCCGACAAGTAGTAGGTGGTCCAGCGGGTATCGGGGAGCGGCCAGGCGGTGGCGCTCTTCCAGCGGTTCGCGCCCATCAGGAAGTAGTCCACGATCGGGTGTCCGGATACGTTGCCGCCCTTGCCCTTCAGGAATTGATCGAACCAGGCGAGCATGAGTTCGTTGACGGGACTGTCCCCGGCCGCACCGGCGGCGGTCATCATGGGCGTGCCGATGCCGGAACCCGTTCTGCCCCAGCCGACATGGTCCCAGGGGCCGATCACCAGACGCTGATTCGCCCGCGCCTCGGGGGTGCCGCCGTTGGCGACCATACCGGTGAAGTTCTCCACCCCGCCCGCGAGGAAGGCGTCGTACCAGCCCTCCATGTCGAGCACGGGCACCTTCACCCGCGCATAGCGGTCGCGAATGCTCCACTGTTTCCAGTAGTCGTCACGGGTGGCGTGCCGGAGCCAATCGAAGTACCAGGGCGCGACCGCGGGATTCTCCGGATGCATGGGCGGGAACTGCTGATACGGCCGGAATCCCAGCCAGCGCGTGTAATTCGCCACGTCCGAGCGCAATTGCTTGGCGGTGCCGGTATCACCGCGATTGAGTGCCGAGCTCGCGGCGATCGTCCCCATCGCCCACGGTTCGACGAAGCCGAGCCGGAACGCGCCGCCCTCGTAGTTCCAGCCGTCGTAGTAGTCGGAGGAGGTGTTGGCGGGCACGATGGTGGTCAGATGCGGTGGCGCGCCGACGGCCGCGAGCCATTGGGTGGCACCGACATACGAGGACCCGTACATCCCGACCTTGCCATTGGATCCGGCGAGCCCGGCCGCCCATTCCACCGAGTCGTATCCATCGTCGAGGTCGTTCCCGAATTCGGTGAACGTGCCCGCGGACGCACCCTGGCCCCGAATATCCTGTACGACAACGAGATAGCACTGCGAGGCGAACCAGTCCGGCGACTGATAGCGGAACGGCTGAATCTGCGCCTCCGCCTTGCCGTACTGGGTCCGCATGAGGATCACCGGCACCTGCTCGGCGGTCCGGGGCCGGTACACATCGGCTTTCAACACCACGCCATCGCGCATGGCGGCGGGGACGTTCTCCTGTTTGTCGACCGCGCAGGAGCCGCGACCGCTCACCGGCGGCCACTGCGCCGCCGGTGCGGCCTCCCCGGCGGACCCGCCATCGCATCCGGCGGCGATCAGGGCCGCCGCCGATAGCAGCGCGCCCCAGCGGGCAATGCGAAAACGACCGGGGCGGTTCCGCGTCATCGCTCGACCGTACACCCGGACCTCGATCGCGAATCCGGGTTTGCGCAGTTCAGGACGAGAAACGGCACGGGCGCAAGCGAATTGGGCGGTTCCTGTCACTCGACAGAAACGTCCGGCAATCCAGAAGTTACCAGGGGCAGCACAAGCGATACGCGCACGTCATCGAAACGGTCGGCGACACCTAAAAACTATCGATTGACAGGTTGATCGGTAGGAGCGTTCATGGGCACTGCATTGCTGGACACCGAGGTGTCCGAGGTCGGCACTGTCGAGGAGCTGCGCGTGACGTTCCGTCGCGGCGGGCGTGAGGTATTCGCGCTGCGCGGGGTGTCGCTGGGCGTGCGGCGCGGCGAGATCCTGGGACTCGTCGGCGAATCCGGTTCCGGGAAAAGCGTTCTCGGCTATTCGCTGCTGGGGCTGCTGCCCGCCGGAACCCGCGTGGAAGGTTCGATCACGGTCGCCGGGGCCGATATGGTCGCCGGTGACGAGCGAACACTGCGCAAGGTGCGGCGACTGGATCTCGGTGCGGTATTCCAGGATCCGATGACCTCGCTGAATCCGACCATGCGCATCGGCGCACAGGTCGTCGAGGCCGCCGGGAGCGAAGCCGAAGCGATACGACTGCTCACCGCGGTGGGGATCCCCGAACCCGCGCGGCGGATGCGCAGCTATCCCCATGAATTGTCCGGCGGTTTGCGCCAGCGCGTCATGATCGCCATGGCGATCGCGGGCAACCCGGAATTGATCATCGCCGACGAGCCGACGACCGCGCTGGACGTCACCGTGCAGGCGCAAGTACTGGCGCTGCTGCGCGGCATTCGCGAGGAGCTCGGCTGCGGCATTCTGCTGATCACCCACGATCTCGGGGTGGCGGCGCAGATCTCGGACCGCCTCGCGGTGCTGTACGCCGGACGCATCGCCGAAATCGGCCCCACCGCACAGGTGCTCGGCGACCCGGCGCACCCCTACACTCGCGGCCTGCTCCGGTCCCGCCTCACCCTGACCACCCCGCTCGGCGAACGTCTCGCGGCGCTGCCCGGCGAAGTGCCGAGCCCCGCCGCACCCCTGCCCGGCTGCGCCTTCGCGCCCCGCTGCGAGCAGGCCGTCGTGCGATGCTCCAGCACTCCCCCGGAGCCGGCCGAGATCGCGGTCGAACGGGTATCGGCATGCATTGTGCCCGTGGACAAGGACCACGGAGAGAGCACCGCGGCAAAGGCGCGATCGGCCGACGCATCAACGAATGACGCTGTACCGCAGTCGATAACGAAAGGCGAGGCCGAGGCCGCACCGGCCGTGGTGCTGCGTGACGTGACCAAGACGTTCAGCGTCGGCGGGCTGCGCAATCGCGCGACATTGCATGCGCTGCGGCGGGTTTCGCTGACCGTCGAACGCGGTGAGGCGGTGGCGCTGGTCGGGGAGAGCGGATGCGGAAAGTCCACGCTGCTGCGCGTGATCGCGGGTTTGGAGCAGGCGAGCGGCGGGACCGTACAGACCGGGGCGAACTCCGATGAGCGGCCGCAGATGGTGTTCCAGGACGCGGGGGCCTCGCTGACGCCGTGGATGTCGGTGGGCGAGTTGATTTCCGAGCGACTGTTGCGGTCGGGGTTGTCGCGGGGCGAGCGCAAGGCCGCGGTCGAGACGGCGCTGGGGCGGGTCGGGCTGGTGCCCGAGATCGCGAAGGCGCGGGCGCGGCAGCTGTCCGGCGGTCAGCGGCAACGGGTTTCGCTGGCGCGGGCAACCGTGGTGCCGCCGTCGATCCTGCTCTGTGATGAGCCGACCAGCGCGCTGGATGTCTCGCTCGCGGCGTCGGTGATCAACCTCATCGGTGAGCTGCGCCGGAGCCTGGGTATGTCGGTCGTCTTCGTCACGCACGATCTGGCGGTCGCCCGGGTGGTGGCCGATCGGATCGCGGTCATGTACCTGGGGCGCATCGTCGAAATCGGCACCGCCGATGAGGTTCTCGGCAATCCGGTGCATCCCTATACCCGCGCGCTCATCGATGCCATTCCGGATCCCGCGCGCGCACCCGTCGCACCCCGGGGTGAGCCCGCGAGCCCGCTGGCTCCCCCATCGGGGTGTGCGTTCCATCCGCGCTGCCCGGTGGCGGTGGACGCCTGCGCCGATACGCGGCTCGATGTCCGGCTCGAGGGCATTCCCGGCGGTACGCATCAGGTGGCGTGTATCGAACAGAAGGTGAGCTGATATGACCGTCGCCCTGCCCGCGCTCACTCGATTGCGCGGTACCCGAATCACGGTGGCGCCGCGCGCTTTTCCCGGCGGCTGGAATGGCGTCGGGGTGGCGCTGCTCGGTGTGGTGACACTCGTCGCGCTCGCCGTGCCGGTGCTCGCGCCGTACGATCCGCTGCTGCCGGTGGGCATGCCGCTGCAATCGCCCGGACACGGCGGATTCCTGCTCGGCACCGACAATATCGGCCGCGATCTGCTGAGCCGGGTGCTCTACGGTATGCGGGCCAGCTGGTTCGCCGCACTAGCGGTGGTGGCGAGCGGCCTGGCCATAGGCGGTCTGATCGGCCTGATCGCGGGCACGGTCGGTGGCTGGATCGACAACCTGCTGATGCGCGTCACCGATGCGTTCCTGGCGCTGCCCGCGCCGGTGCTGGCCATTGCCGTGGTCGCCGCGCTCGGTCCCGGCTTCACCCACACCCTGATCGCGGTCTCCATCGTGTGGTGGCCGTTCTACGCCCGGCTGGTGCGCGGTGAGATCGCCGCGCTGGCCGCCCGGCCGCACGTGGAGGCCGCGAAACTCAGTGGGGTGCGGCCGATTCGGCTGGCGCTGCGGCATCTGCTGCCCGGTGCGACACCGGGTGCGCTGGTCGCGGCCAGCCTGGATCTGGGCACGCTCATCCTCACCCTGGCCTCGCTGTCCTTCCTGGGACTCGGGCAGCCCGCGCCCGCACCGGAACTCGGCGCGGACGCGGCCCGCAATCTCAGTTACTTCCTGCAGCAGTGGTGGATTCCGGTCATGCCGGGACTCGGCGTCGCGGTGCTGGCGCTGATCGGCACCGTCGCCGGTGACTGCCTGCGCAATCTCACGAGTAGGGACCGCTGATATGCGTGGATTCATCATCTCCCGGCTCGCCGCCATGGTGGCCATCCTCATCGCGCTCACCGGCGTCATGTTCGTGCTGCAACGCATTTCGCCACTGGACCCGGTGCACGCACAGCTGGGCAGTTCGGCCTCGCAGGCCGCCATCGCGGCGCGACGGCATGAGCTCGGCCTGGATCAGCCGGTGCCGGTGCAGTTCTGGCACTATCTGACCGCGGCGGCGCACGGCGATTTCGGCACCTCGTATCGCACCCGCCGACCGGTGAGCACCGATCTACTGCATTTCGTGCCCGCGACACTGGAACTCGCGCTGTGCGCCCTGGTGATCGCGCTCGCGCTGGCGGCGCTGCTGGCCTTTGCCACCACGCTGCGCTGGCCCGGTGCGGGCGTACTGCGGGCGGTGCTGTTCGCCGGTGCGTCGGTGCCGATGTTCCTGCTCGGCATTCTCGGGCTGATCGTGTTCTATCAGCGCCTGGGCTGGGTGCCCGCCAATGGCCGGTCGTCCATCTCCGGAGCACCAACGGGCCCAACGGGTTTGCTCACCGTGGACGGTCTGCTGGCCGGGCGGTTCGATGTGGTCACCGACGCGTTCAGCCATCTCATCCTGCCCGCCACCGTCATCGCGCTCGGTCCGGCGGTGGCGATCGGCCGGGTGCTGCGGTCGAGTCTGCTGACTGACATCGACAGCGATTACGCGCGCACCGCCAAGGCCAAGGGCCTGAGCCCGGCCCGCATCCTGCTGCGGCATGTGCTGCGCAATTGCGTCGGCGCGGCCCTGTCCATGACGGGATTGCAAGTGGGACTGATGTTCTCGGGCGTGCTCGTGGTCGAGCAGGTCTTCGGCTGGCCCGGTATCGGCCAGTACGTCGCCCAGAGCATTCCGGTCGCCGACTTCCCCGCCATCGCCGGGGTGACGCTACTGCTCGGCGCGGTCTACGTCGTCATCAATACGGTCGTCGACCTGCTCCAGGCCGCCGCCGATCCGCGCCTAGTCACCGCCTGACCTTCCCCTGAAGTTCGATTCGAAGGAACCGCCCTATGCTCCACACCGCCCGAAGGCTCCTGGCCGCAACCGCTTTCGCCTCCGCCACACTGCTCGCGCTCACCGCGTGCGGTTCCGCCGACCAAACGCCCAATGCCGCACCGACCGATAAGGTGCTGCACCTGTCCTTCCTCCAGGATCCGGGTCAGCCGCCGGACCCGGACGTGTACTACGCCGGACAGGGATTGCTGCTGACCACGAATCTGTACGAGGGACTGCTGCAATACGCCCCGGGCACCGAGAAGGCCGAGCTGCAACCGCTGCTGGCCACCGCGTGGACGGCGTCACCGGATAACAAGGTGTTCACCTTCACGCTGCGCCAGGGCGTGAAATTCCATGACGGGACACCCTTCACCTCGGCCGCCATCAAGACCTCGTTCGATCGCCGGCTGGCGGTGAATCAGGGCCCGGCGTACATGGTGTCGGACATCGAATCGGTTACCACACAGGGCGATTACGCCGCGACGATCACGCTGAAGGCGCCCAACGCGGTGTTCCTGGACTATCTCGCCTCGCCGTACGGGCCGCGCATGCTCAGCCCCACCGGACTGGCCGCCAATGCCGGGACCGATAACACCCAGACCTATCTGACCACCCACGATCTCGGCACCGGCCCGTACACCCTCACCGACGCACAGGTCGGATCCCATTACGCGCTGGCCGCTTTCGGCGATTACTGGGGCAGCAAGCCGTACTTCACCACCGTCGATCTGCCGGTGATCACCGATACCTCCTCGCAGCAGCTGCAATTCAACAACGGCCAGTTGGCGGCGGTGCTGCACGATCTGCCGTCCTCGGCGGTCTCGTCGTACATCGGCAATTCCAAGTTCGCGAATTACTCACTGCCGACCATGATGTCGAACTACTTCTACGTGAACCCGCACAAGGGGATGTTCACCTCGCAGCCGGCGCGCGCGGCGTTGAACCAGGCCATCGATCTACAGCAGATCGTGCAGCAGACCTACTTCGGGCGCGGCAAGGTCGGCGCTCAGGTGTATCCGCCGAATATGATGGCCGCCGACTACGCGAAACAGACTGTCACACATGACACTTCGGCGCTACAGAAGATCGTGGCGGGTCTGCCCGCCGATCAGAAGACCGTGACCGTCGGCTACGACTCCAGCAACCCCGACAATCAGCTGGTCGGCAATCTGATCCAGACGCAGCTGGCCACGGTCGGCATCACCGCCAAGGTGCAGGGCTATCCCACCTCGCAGATCTACGGCTGGGTCGGCACCACCCCGGCCGACGCGCCGGAAATGCTGTTGCTCGCGGGCTGGCCGGACGCGCCGTCGCCGTACACCTGGGGACATATCAATTTCGATCCCGACGGTGGCCTGAACTACCTGAACTGCTCCTCCTCCGATGTCACCTCCTCGCTGGCCGCCGGACGCGAATCCGGTGCGGCGGACGTGTTCTCGCGCGCCGCAGCACAGGCGTCGGCCACCGGCTGCTGGCTCAATATCGCCGACGTCAACGACTTCATGGTCGCGCAGCCCTGGCTCAAGGGCATTGCCGAATCCCATGCGGTGACCGAGCCGAATTCGCTACGCCTGGCCGGATTGTCGGTGGGGTGAACCATGACGGGTGTACGCCGCATCGTCCTGCTCACCCTGGGCTGGGAGGAATTGCCCAAAGCCATTTCGGTACACGGGGCTCCGGCGCATGAGCGGCTCCGGGAACCCACACCTGGTGTGCTGCTCCAGACCGATGGCGGCTGGGTGCTGCTCGATACCGGATTCAATACCGCGCTGATTCGCGATCCGGCGCTGTACCGGCGGTTCTATCCGAGCGTGGAATACATTCCGGTGCTGCCGGGTCCGGGTGAGCCGATCGAGGAATCGTTGCACGACATCGGAATCGATATCGATGACATCCACGCGGTCGCGGTCAGCCATCTGCATCACGATCACGCGGGCGGGTTGAAACTGTTCGCGGGCCGGGTGCCGGTGCACGCCCAGCGGATCGAGCTGGAGTACGGGCTGTCCAATCATCCGGAGCCCGAACACCATGCGATGGCGCGGGTCGATTTCGACGATCCGCGTATCGACTGGCAGCTCGCGGACGGTGAGGCGGTGATCGCCCCCGGCATCACCGCGATACCGACCTACGGACATACGCCCGGACATCAGAGTTTCATGGTCGAACTGGATCGGACCGTGGGCGGCGGCGGATTCGTATTCGCCTTCGACGCGGCCGATCTCACCGAGAACATCGACCATGAACTCGCCATCGGCGGCTTCGTCGGGGTCGATCCGGAGGACACCATCGAGCCGATCCGGCGGCTCAAGAAACTCGCCTACGAGAAGAACTATCCGCTCATCCCCGGGCACGATCCGCATGCCTGGCCGCACTGGACCCAGCACTTCCACGAACGGTTCCCGGCATGAACGCGCATGAGACCGATACACCGGTGCGGATGGCGGACTGCGCCGGACTCTGGGAGCGCACGCTGCTGGTCGATCCCGACGGGTCACAGGACATCACCACCGATGTGCGCTGGTTACAAGGCATTACGCGATTCGTCGACCTGCGCAGGCCGATGCCCCGGCCCGATTTCACCGGCGTGCGCTGTGCGGCGGATCTCACCGATCAGCAGCGCGCCTGGATGCGCATGCAGGACGGATTCGCCGGACAGCTCACCCAGTACGCCGATGTCTTCCATTGGCGGCGCAGCATCGAATTGCAGCCGCCCGGACCGCATCCGGATGAGGGCCGGATGAGCTACGCGGCGGATGTGCTGGTCGAAGTGGGCGTGCACGCGGACTACTTCGAGCACTGGATACGGGACAGGCCCGGACAGGACTGCTGGGCAATGGAATTGCGGTCCGGCGACGGCGGACGGGCGCTACTGGTGCGGGTCGACCGATTGTTCGGCTGGGCGATGCGAACCACCGCCGGGACCGTGGAACTCTCACTCGGATCTATCGAGGGCCGCGAATGGATCATCACCGATTCCGCGCTGCCCTATCGCGAATCACAGCGACTGGCCCCGCGCTGGGTCGGTGATTCCCGAATTCACCTGCACACCAATGACATCGACGATCACGGCGCGCTCCGCACCCGGGAGTGGCTGATCGGCCATACGGAAGGAAATGTGACGCTATGAGCAAGGTCACCTCGTTCACCTCGGTTCCGGTCATCGATGTGGCCGGACTGCGTTCGGCCGATCCGGCCGAACGGCGGGCGGTCGCCGATGAGATCGGCCGGGCCGCACGCGAAGTCGGGTTCTTCTATATCAGCGGTTCGGGGGTCGACCCGGCGCTGTTCGAGGGGTTGCTCGCCGCCACCGAACAGTTCTTCGCGCTACCGCTCGAGGAGAAGATGCGCTCCTATATCGGGCTGTCGGACTGCCATCGCGGCTATGTCCCCACCGGCGAGGAGGGATTCGACGGTGGCACACCGGATTTGAAGGAAGCCTTCGACACCGCGCTCGATCTGCCCGCGGACGATCCCGATCATCTGGCGGGCAATCCCATGCTCGGACCCAATGTCTGGCCCGCGCTACCGGGTTTCGCCGATACCGTCACCACCTACTATCAGGCCGTCCTGGATCTGGGCAGGCAGCTGCTGTGGGCGTTCGCGGTCACCCTCGGCGAGGATCCGGATACCTTCCTGCGCTATGCCACCAAGACGCCCAGTCAGCTGCGCCTGATCCACTATCCCTATGACGAGGGGGCCGAGGATGCCATGGGTATCGGCGCGCACAGCGATTTCGAATGCTTCACCCTGCTCAAGCCGACCGCTCCCGGACTGGAGGTGATGAACGGTGCGGGCGATTGGATCGATGTGCCGCCGATTCCGGATACCTTCGTCATCAATATCGGTGACATGCTCGAACTCTGGACCAATGGCGAATTCGTCGCCACCACGCATCGGGTGCGCAAGGTGAAGCAGGAGCGGTATTCGTTCCCGCTGTTCTTCAATGTCGACTATCACACCGTCGTAGAACCGCTGCCGCAATTCACCTCGCCCGATCGGCCGCAACGCGCACCGCTCCGGGCGGGTGAACATCTCTTCGCGCAGACCGCACAGCTGTTCCGCTATCTGCGCATCCGGTTGGAATCCGGGGATCTGGTGCTGCCCGACGGTTCGCTGCCGGTGGGCTCGTTCGGGCAGGAGGCGCGTCAGCGGGCCTGACCGTGGCGGCGGGCGGCCAGCGGGACGCCCGCCCCGTGCAGCAGAATGCTGCCGAGCACCGTGAACACCAGGGTCAGCAGGACCAGATCGGCTGCCTCGCCACTCAATCCATTGAAGGCGAGCAGGCCGAACACGATCGAGGTGGTGCCGCGCGGGCCCAGCGCGGCGAGCAGCCAGCGGTCCCGCATCGAGAAATGCGAGCCGATCATGGCCAGATAGGTGGGCACGATGCGCACCACGGTCAGGGCGGCGACCGCGAAAAGCACGGCGCGCCATTCATGTCCCTCGGAGAGGGAGAAGACCGCGACGCTGCCGAAGACGAACCACATGGCGGTGGTCAGCAGGAAGCCGATATCGTCGATCAATTCCAATTCGCGATGGAAGCTCGTCGAATGCCGGAAGAAATTGAGTGTCAGACCGCAGACGAAGGCGGCGACGAAACCATTGCCGCCGAAGCCGACCGCCACCGCATAGGTGAGGATCGGCGCGGCCACCATGGCCATGCGCTTGGATTGATGGCTCATCAGATCGTGCTGTTCGGCCGCCTTGGTCGCCGCGGACAGCGCCCAGCCCACCGCGACGCCGACCGCGATGGCCTTCACCGCCGAGGGCAGCGCATCGCCGAGCGCGCCCATCGGGGTGGTGGCGTGCGAGGCGTCACCGGCCAGCGCGAGCGCGAAAATGAAGATGGGCGAGACGATTCCGTCGTTGTAGCCGCCCTCGACATTGAGCACCTCGCGCACCCGCAGCGGAATCCGCCTGTCTCGCAGAATGAACGCCGCGGGTGCGAAATCGATGGGCACCACGACGCAGGCAATGACCAGCAATACCGCCCAGGACAGTCCCGGCAGCAGCCAGGCCCCGAATAGCACCGATAGCCCCAGCCCCAGCGGCAGGCCTATCAGCAGCATGCGGAACACCGCGCGCGGCTGCGGGCCGAACAGTCCGCCGCGCACCTCGGTGGCATCGACGAACAGCAGCACCGCCAGCACGATCTCGGCCGCGTGCTGTGCGACCTTGGTATTGAGCGTCTCACCGAGCGTGTTCCGGGTCCCGAACCCCACCACGATCCCGGCCACCACCATTGCCAGCGGCGCGGTGATCTGCCACCGCTCCAACCGCGCGGCCAGCAGCGACCACAGCGCCACCGCCCCCGCCATAACGATCAGCGCCTGCGTCACCCGCGCATCCTCCCAGCCCGCCAGCCATTCGCCACCGCAATACCCTAGCAACGCAAACTGGACAGTTTGCGCACGCGCAATGACGCGGGCGTGCACGGGGTTCACCCGCGCCGGAAACCGCCCGCCGAGGGAATCAGGGATGTGAGCGGAGCCAGAGGCGGCTGGCGTTGTCCTCGATGGTCGACAGCAGGAGTCCGGCTGGGAGCGCTGCCATTTGGACTCGGGTCGCGGGAATCGGGAGTGGAATGTCCTGCCAGTCGGCGCAATTCGGATCGACGGACAGCAGGTGCGCCGCGCCGTCGAGCCGGACCATCGCCAGGGTTCGGGAGTCCTCGGCGATGACCTTCAGGGTGTCGATGATTCCGGCGGCCGGACCGGGGACGGCCGGGGTGGCGTCGTTCGGCCAGCACAGCAGGGTGGGCGAGGCGGCGGTGGACTGGCCGAAAACGGTGCAGCGGTCCGGATTACAGCCCGCGCGGGTGGCGAGGGCGGCGGTGCCCGGGAGTGAGACGCGCCGCCAGGTGAAGCCGTCCGGGGAAGTCCATTCCAGCGGCAGCTGGGTGCGATCGCGCTGGGTCTGGCCGACGATCACGAAACCGGGCGGACCGGTGGTGATCGCGGCAGCCCCGGTCAATTCACCGGGAGCCGAGGACAGGACGGGATCGTCCGCATGCCGTTCCCAGTTCGCGCCGTCGACCGAGGTCCAGGTGGCAGCGCCGTAACGGCCGTCGGGACCGTCCCATCCGCCGATCAGCACGGTGACACCGGCGAGCCCCGCGGCGGCCGTCACCGCTAACGCGTGCGGACCGCCGAACAATTCGAAAACCTGCGGATGCTCGACCAGCTCGGCGGGGTGGTCCACCGACTCGGGGTGGTCGGCGCTCCAGACCGTCATGCGCGGATTCCCGTGCGCGCCACCGAAAGCCTGACCCAGTACGACGGTCCGCTCCCCCGCGCCCGCCGAAATCAGTTCCGCCAGAAACCCGTACGGACTCTGCGGTCGCACCGGGATCGATGACCACCGGGTGCCGTCGGCCGAGAGCCAGGCGGCCGGAGCCCGATCCGCACCGGAGGGCACCGACCCGAGCGCCAGTACCCCGTCACGGACCGGGATCAGTTCCAGCACCCGCGCGCCCGCCGCCGGTGGGGTCAGCTCTCGCCACTCCGAATACGTTGCGGCACTGCTACATCCGGCAATCAGCGCGAGAACCACCAGCAGGGCGAACGACCACCTCATCAGCACACTCTGGCAGACCGGGGCGAGTGCGGCGCGAAATTCGACGCACGCCGAGGGTGTGAATCCCGGCCAAAAGCATGCCGGGATGACGGGGGGCCGCTGTAATGCGCGCCGGCGCTCAGCGGAGGGCGGCGCGGGCGCCTGCGGCCTCGAGTTTGACGCGGGCGGTTTCGGCGGCGTCGCGGGAGACGCCTTCCAGGACCGGTTTCGGGGCGGATTCGACCAGATCCTTGGCCTCCTTGAGGCCCAGGCCGGAGACGATTTCGCGGACCGCCTTGATCACCTGGATCTTCTTGTCGCCGAAGGATTCCAGGATGAGATCGAATTCGGTTTGCTCCTCGGCGGTTTCGGGTTCGGCGACCGCGCCGTTCGGTGGCGGGGCGTAGGCCGGGGCGGCGGCGGTGACGCCGAATTCGTCTTCGAAGGCTTTGACGAAACCGGAGAGTTCCAGCAGCGTCATACCTTTGAAGACTTCGAGCAGTTCGTCGACGGTCATCTTGGCCATGATGGACCCCCTTGCAGCGCTGACCAGGCGATACATCCATCATATGCGCGGCGTCCGCGCGGGGCGATCAGTTTCGCGGTGCCGCGAACCTCGCGAGGAAGTCACGTTCGGCCGCGGTGAGCGCGCGGGTGGCGCCGTCCGACACCGTCACGAGCGTGGAAGTCGCTGTGAGATAAAGGGATTCGGCATCGCGCACCTCGTGCGCCAGGGTGAACGAACTGGTCCCGATTCGATCCACCACGGTGGTGACGGTGACCGGATCGGTACGAAAGACCAGCGGGGTGCGATAGCTCAGGCGCTGCCCCGCGACCACGACTCGCCATGGCGTATCCGGGGAGTGGTGACCGTCGAGCAGATCGGTGCGCGCCTCGTCCAGGTACTGGGCGAAGATGACGTTATTGACGTGCTGCAGCGCGTCCATATCGGTGCGCCGCAATTGAATGGCGTAGCTGTGCATCACAGACTCAACTCCTCGAGCATGCCGCGTTCGGTGTCGCCGAGTTTGCGCGAGCGCTGCGACTCGCTGTCGAAGGCGACCATCGTGCAGATCGCGGTGGAGTACACCACCTCGTCATCGCGGATCTCCTGCGCCAGGGTGAAGGAGGAGCCGCCCACCTTGGTCACCCAGGTTTCCACCCGCACCGGATGCGAGCGGTACCGCAGCGGCGTCAGATAGTCGATATCCATCTGCGCGACCACGCTCGATCCGCTGAATCCGCGCGTCCCGAACAGGTCGATGCGGGTTTCCTCCAGATAGCGCAGATGCGCGGCATTGCTGACGTGCCCGTCGGCGTCCATATCGGACCAGCGCAGGGGGCAGAGGAACTGGTGTCGGGCCACCCGCCATTCATATCAAGCCGCCGCGGCAGCGCTCCGACCGGCAGTCGATGGCCGAATTTGCAAGAGTCGTGTCATTGACGCCATCGGGCGCACACCGCAGGCTGAAGGCATGCGGGTGGTGCTGATCGTGGTGTACGACGGGTTCGCGCTGCTGGATCTGGCCGGACCCGCCGATGTGTTCAGCGGTGCGGCCGCGCTCGTGGCCGACGGATACCGCGTGGAGGTCGCCGCGGTGCGGCCGGGACCGGTGCGCTCGAGCAGCGGGGTCACGGTGACCGCGGACCATGCGCTCGCCGACTGGTCGGAACCGATCGACACACTGATCGTCGCCGGTGGGCTCGGCTTCTGGAATGCGAGCGCGGACGCCGAACTCATCGCGGGGATCGCGCACGCGGCCGGGTACGCCGAGCGGATCTCCTCGGTGTGCTCGGGGGCGTTCCCGCTCGCGCGCACCGGACTGCTGGACGGCCGCCGGGTCACCACGCACTGGGCGGCGGGCGAATTGCTCGGACGCGAATTCCCCGCTGTGACAACCGAACCCGATCTCATCTATGTACGCGACGGGCCGATCTGGACCTCGGCGGGCGTCACCGCGGGAATCGATCTCGCACTCGCCATCGTGACCGCCGACCACGGGCCCGAAGTGGCGCGCGAGGTGGCGCGCTGGCTGGTGGTGTACCTGCATCGTCCCGGCGGGCAGAGCCAGTTCAGCACGCCCGTGGCCGCCGATCCGCCCAAGCGCAATTCGCTTCGGCTGCTTCAGGTGTGGCTGGAGGAGAATCTGGGATCGGATCTGTCGCTGCCCGTGCTGGCCGAGCGCGCGGGTATGAGCACCCGGCATTTCTCCCGGGTGTTCGCCGTCGAGACCGGCACCACCCCGGCGCGATATGTCGAACAGGTGCGTATCGGGGCGGCGCGACGGCTGCTGGAGAACACCGATCAGCCCATGGACCGGGTGGCGGCCGCCGTCGGGCTGGGCAGTCCCGAAACGCTGTATCGAATCTTCCACCGGCACTTGGGCATACCGCCGGGCGAATACCGCGCCCGCTTCACCCGCGTGTGACAGCACTTCACAGAACACCGAAAGTGAGAGTCCCCCATGACCTTCCAGATCGCCATCGTGCTGTACCCGGGCATGACCGTGCTCGACGCCATCGGCCCGTACGAGGTGCTGCGCTCCCTGCCCGACAGCGAATTGCGTTTCGTCTCCAATGAAGTCGGCCCGATCATCTCGGACTCCGGGGTGCTGGTGCTGGGCGCGACGCACACCTTCGCCGAGACGCCCGCCCCGGATCTGGTGCTGATCGGCGGTTCCGAGGCCGCGACCACCGAGGCCATGGCCAATCGCGAACTCATCGACTGGCTGCGCGCGGTGCATCCGAACACCCAATGGACGACCTCGGTGTGCACCGGATCAATGGTGCTGGCCGCCGCCGATATCCTGCGCGGGCATCCCGCGACCACACACTGGTCGGCCCAGCCCATGCTGGCCGCCTTCGGCGCGGAATCGCGACCGCACGATCGCATCGTGCGCAGCGGCAAGATCGTCACCGCCGCCGGCGTCTCGGCCGGAATCGATCTGGGGCTGTGGCTGGTCGGCGAGATCGCGGGCACCGAAGCGGCGCAGATGGTCCAGCTCGGTATCGAATACGATCCGCACCCGCCCTTCGACACCGGCCACCCGGACAAGGCCCCCGCCGACCTGCTCCGCAAGACCCGCCTCGAAATGACCAAACGCGCCGCCAAGCCCCGCATCCCCCTCGACCTGGCCAGCACCTTCTGGCACCTGACCCTGAACCGAGTACGCGAGCGCAGCGCCGCCAAGCGCTGAACCCGGTGCCGCGCTCCGCCGGATTGCCATGGCGCTCGGTGGAATTGGCGTAGCGTCGGAGTGATGAGCGAGCTGCTCGACGATAAGTTCTTCGCTGATCCGCACGAGCATTACCGGCGGTGGCGCGAGGCCGGGCCGGTGCATCGGGTCGACTTCGGGGATGGGCTGGATCGGTGGCTCATTCTCGGATACGAGCAGGGGCGCGCGGCGCTGGCGGATCCGCGACTGCGCAAGGACATCGATCTGTTCGAACAGGTGCTGGCGCGCAAACGCGGTGTGCCACGGGTGAATCCGCGGCCCCGGGAGGCGCTGCGGCATATGCTCAATTCCGATCCGCCGGACCACACCCGGCTGCGCAAGGCGGTGGCGCGGGCGTTCACCACGCGGCGGGTGGCACTGCTGGAACCGGTCATCGAGCGGACCACGCGTGAACTCGTCGACGCCATGGACGAATTCGAGCGGGTCGATCTGCTCGACGCCTTCGCGGTGCCGCTGCCGGTGACGGTGATCTGCCATCTGCTCGGAGTGTCCATCGACGATCGCGATACCTTCCGGGCGTGGACCAGAGCGCTGGTGGGCACCGACGATCCGGCGACCGATCGCGCCCGGGCCCACCACGATATGGTGCGGTTCCTGCGAAATATGCTGCGGGACAAGCGGGTACATCCGGGTGAGGATCTACTCTCGCTGCTGATCGTCGACGACGAGGCGCGACTGGACGATCAGGAATTGGTGGGCATGGCGCTGCTGCTCCTGGTCGCCGGACATGAGACCACCGTCAATCTCATCGGCAACGGCGCGCTCGCCCTGCTGCGCGACCGTCCCTGGCTGGAGCGGCTGCACGCCGATCCCGGCTTGATCCCCGGCGCGGTGGAGGAGTTTCTGCGCCTGGACGGCCCGGTCGATCTGGCCACGCCGCGCTTCACCGTGGAGCCGATCACGGTCGGCGATACCGTGATTCCGGCGGGCGAGGTCGTGTACGTGGCGCTCGCGGCGGGCAATCGCGATCCGGCGCACTACCCCGACCCCGATCAGCTGCACCCCGCCGATGAGCACAGTGCCCATCTCGCCTTCGGGCACGGCATGCATTTCTGCGTCGGCGCTCCGCTGGCTCGCCTGGAAGCCAAATCGGCGTTCACCGCGCTGCTGCGGAGCTTTCCGAATATGCGCCTGGCCGTCCCCGAATCGGAGCTGCGCTGGTATCCGAATCCGGTCATTCGGGGCCTCACCGAACTCCCGGTCCGATTGCGCCCCGAATGACTTCGAAATCGGAGCCATCCGGACCCCGGGTCGGCTCCGAAGAGGGGTAGCCAGCGGTTCGCGGCACGCCGAGCTTCCGCTCATGCCCGGGGGTCACGCGCAGTCGTGGCAGTCTTCCCCATGCTCCGACGACCGTGGGCATCGACAGATCAGGGAGGGTTTTATGGCAAAGATGGGTAGGCGAAAGCGCTCGCGGCTCAACACACAGGCTTTCCTGGCCAGTGGCGGCGTATCGAAGAAGCAGCAGGAAGCGGCAGAGCGCGCGATGCGAGGTGAGAGCGCCGCAGCCGTTTCGGCAGAGTCGGCCGCACCGGCCGCGAAGGCCGCCGCGCCACAGCCCGCCGCCGCGAAACCGGCCACGGATGCTGCGGCGAAGCCCGCACCGGCCGCGGCCGAGCCCGTCGCGCAGCCCGGCGACGGCCCGGACATCAACGCCCTCGCCGATCGAGTCAAGGCCCGCCGCAAGGAAATGGGCTGGACCCAGGGCGATGTCGCCAAGAAGGGCGGACCGGCCGCCGGCATGATCAGCCAGATCGAGCGCAGCCTGGTCGAATCCCCGGCCGCCGATGTGCTGAGCAAACTCGACGCCGGACTGGAGTGGCCCGCGAACACCGCCGAGGCCATCCTCGCGGGTCGCGTACCCGTCGGCGCGTAGTCCGCGCGACCTTCGTCATCCCGGCCAAAAGCGCGCCGGGATGACGGGAAGGGTCAGGCGTCGTTCGTGCGGCGCAGCTCGGCCAGGATTTTGAGGGTTGGAATGCGGCCCGCCTCGGTATGACTGAGCATGGCGTATTCGGCCAGACGTTCGTCTCCCGAGGTGATGGCACTGATGAGATGACGATGATCGTCTAGTTGTTCGGCCACATCACGTTCGGTGGTGATGAAGAACAGCCATGCCATGCGTGCCAGGATCGCCCGCATCAGTTGCGTGAGCAGCGTGTTGCCCGCCAGTTCGACAATGGCGCCGTGCAGATCCGCATTGGTCTCCGCGATGCGCAGTGGATCACCGGAGGCGATGGCCGCCTGCGAATTCGACAGCGCGGTCTGTAGCGGCGCGCTGTCCGCGCCCTGCCGGATGCGAGCGGCGGCGAGCCGGGCGGCCAACGGCTCCAAGCCGATTCGCACATCGAACAGCTCCTCGACCGCGGTGTGGTCCCAGGATTGCACCACGGCGCTGCGGCGCGGCTGGGCGGTGACGATCCCGTCGAATTCCAAGAGCGTCAACGCCTCCCGCACCGGCAGGCGCGAAACGCCGAGCAGTTCGGCCAGTCTGGCCTCGGGCAGCTTCTGCCCTTCGGAGTAGACCCCGGTGATGATGCTGCGCCGCAGGTCGTCGTAGATGCGGCGGGTCTGGGAGGTGTCATCGACGATCAACTCTGACGTACTCGCGTTTCGAGGCACCCGCCCAGTCTACGAACTGGTTTCGGTATACCGATATATCTCTTACGAAACATGAACAACACTCTCAGGAAACCGAGGTCGGCGATTCTGTATACCGAACACCGGATCCGAGGAGAAACGCTTGGCCGCCTACCTGCTGCGCCGCCTGCTTCAGGCGGTGATCACCGTCTTCGTCGTCATCACCCTGGCCTTCGGGCTCGGACGGCTCACCGGCAGTCCGGCGGCGACGCTGCTGCCGGAGACCGCGAGCCAGGCCGATGTGGCGGCGCTCAATGCGAAACTCGGCTTCGACAAACCACTGCTCACCCAGTACCTGGACTATCTGGGCGGTGTGCTCACCGGGGATTTCGGTGACTCCTATCGCCAGGACGGCACTTCGTCCATGACGATCGTGCTGCAAAGACTGCCCGCCTCACTGCAATTGGGCACCGCCGGTTTCCTGCTCGGCGTCGCGCTGGCGTTGTTCGCGGTGCTGGCCGTGCATCTGAGCGGGTTCTGGTCGTTGCGCGGGGTACTGCTCGGCGTGGGCGCGGGCCGACTCGCGGTGCCGGACTTCCTGTTCGGACTGCTGCTGGTGTTGGTGTTCTCGGTGACACTGGGCTGGCTGCCCTCGCTGGCGGGGGCGAATCCGCTCTCGATCGTCATGCCCGCGGTGACCATCGCGACCGCGCAGTTCGTGGTTTACACACGGCTGCTGGACAATTCGCTGACCACCGAGAGTTCACAGGACTACGTGCGCACCGCGTATGCCCGCGGGGAACGCCGCTCGACGGTTATCGTGCGCGAGATCCTGCCCAATGCGCTGCTGCCGGTGCTCACCGTCTCCGGTATCAATTTCGGCACCCTGCTCGGCGGTCTGGTGATCGTCGAAACCGTGTTCGCCTGGCCGGGTTTGGGCCAGCTGATGCTCGGTTCGGTGTTCAGTCGCGACTTCCCGGTGGTCCAGTCCGGACTCATCGTGATCGCTGCCATCTTCGTCCTGGTCAATCTGGCCGTCGACCTGCTGTACGGCTTCGTCGATCCGAGAGCGAGAGTTCGATGATCCCTGTTCTGCCGCGCCCGTCCCGTGCGTCCTCGACGCGCGGATATTCGGCGCGAAATATATTGGCGCTCACGGGAATAGCCATGATTCTCGCGGTCGTGCTGTTCTCCCTGCTGTATCCGCTGACCCCGGGATACAGCCCCTACGCCCAGGAACTCTCGGCCTCGTTCACCCGGCCGTTCACCACCGGGCACTATCCGCTCGGCACCGATTCGCTGGGCCGGGATCTGGCCAGCAGGCTCGCGCTGGCCGGGCGGATCACCCTCGCGCTGGTGGTGGTGATCGTGCTCGTGAACGCCTTGATCGGCGTGGTGATCGGCACGGTCTCGGGTTACTTCCGGGGCCCGCTGGACAGCCTGCTCATGGGTTACGCCGATGTGCAGCTGGCGGTTCCGATGTCCCTGGTGATCATGGCGCTGTCCGCGGTACGCGGGCCGAGCGTCATGCTCATGGCCACGATTCTGGGGCTGACGTTCTGGGTCGGGTACGCCCGGGTCAGCCGATCGGTCGCATTGGGTTTGTCCACACGGGATTTCGTCATCGCGCCGCGATTGCTCGGCGCGCGCTCGAGCTGGGTCATGCGCAAACACATTGTGCCGCATGTACTCACGCCCGTCGGGATTCTGGCCACCGCCGACCTCGGCAATGTGATGATCATGATCTCGTCGTTCGACTACCTCGGGCTCGGTGTGCAACCGCCGACGCCGAGCTGGGGTCTGATGATCACCGACGGGCAGAAGTATGTGCGGCAGGCGCCGTACCTGACCATTGTCCCGGCCGTCGCGCTGCTGCTGGTGATCGGCGGAACCCTGCTGGTGAGTCAGCGTTTCACCGGCGATGGGCAGGGGCTGCGCCGCACCGTGCGGGCCGGACGCCGGCAGGCGGTGGCGGCATGACCTCCACTCCACTGCTCGAGGTCACCGATCTGACGGTCGGATACGTGACCCCGGAGGGCGAGCGCATCGTGCTCGTCGATTCGGTATCGCTGCGCCTGGAACCGGGCGAAGTCCTCTGTCTGGTGGGCGAATCCGGCTCCGGGAAGTCGGTCACCATGCTCGCCGTTCTCGGCCTGCTCACGCCACCGCTGACGGTGTTCTCCGGCAGCGTCCGATTCCGCGGCCGCGAATTGGTCGGCGCGGATGACGAGACCCTGCGTCGGTTGCGCGGGGCGGAACTCGGCATGATCTTCCAGGATCCGATGACCTCGCTCAATCCGGTGCGCCGGGTCGGCGTGCAGATCGAGCGCGCGCTCGCCGTCCACCAGCGCCTGGATCGCCGGGCTCGGCGGCAGCGTGTCGTGGAACTGCTTGCGGCGGTGGGCATTCCGCAGCCCGAGGAGCGGTCCCGCGCCTATCCGCACGAATGGTCCGGCGGTATGCGCCAGCGCGCGGTGATCGCCATGGCGATGGCGAACGATCCGGCGGTGCTCATCGCCGACGAACCGACCACCGCGCTCGATGTCACGGTGCAGGCCCAGCTCATGCAGGTGCTCGCCGAGGCCCGCGCGCGCACCGGCGCGGCCATGGTGCTCATCACCCACGATCTCGGCCTGGTCGCCCAGCACGCGGACCGCGTGGCGCTCATGTACGCGGGACGGGTCGTCGAAACCGGCACGGTCTGGCAGATATTCGATGATCCGGCACATCCGTACACCCGGGGGCTGCAACGCAGTCTGCTCGGCGGTGACGGCGAACCGGACGGCCGCGCCTACGCCATCCCCGGATCACCGCCCGCACCGGCACAGCGACCCACCGGCTGCGGCTTCGCACCGCGCTGCGAATTCCCCGGCAAGACAGCGGAGTGCGATACCAGCCCGCCCGCGTTGATCGCACTCGACACCGATCACGCGCTCGCCTGCCCGCCCGCGCGGGAGGCGATGCGCACCACCGCACCGAGCGGACGGCAGGCAGCCTCATGAATCCGATCGCCCTTCCCGGTAGCCCTGTCCGAGCGATGAGCAGGGAGAGTTCCACCGAGACCGACTCCGCCGCAACGGAAGTCACCGAGTCACATGAGGACGTCATTCGCGTGGAGGACCTGCGGGTGTCCTTCACCAGCCGCCGCGGCCTGCGCGCCAAGCGCACGCTGCGGGCGCTGGACGGGATCTCGTTCAGCGTGCGACGCGGTGAGACCTTCGGGCTGGTGGGCGAATCCGGCGGCGGGAAGTCGACGCTGGTGCGCACCCTGTTCGGGATCAATACGCCGGATTCGGGGAGTATTCGCATCCTCGGCGAGGATCTGGGCGCACTGCGGCCGAAAGCGCGGCGGGCGCTGCGCAATCGGGTGCAGCTGGTATTCCAGGATCCGTATTCGTCGCTGGATCCGCGTATGACCGCGCACGACATCATCGCCGAACCACTGCGCATCGCGGGCGTCTATCGCCGCGAACGCGTCCTGGAACTGCTGGCCCAGGTCGGCCTGGGCGCGGATGCGCTGGATCGGCGTCCGGCCGCGTTCTCCGGCGGGCAGCGTCAACGCCTGGGCATCGCCCGGGCATTGGCGCTCGACCCCGAGGTGCTGGTGCTGGACGAACCGGTGTCGGCACTGGACGCCTCGGTGCAGGCCCAGGTCATCAACCTGCTGCAGGATCTGCAGGAACGGCTCGGACTGTCGTATCTGTTCATCGCGCACGACCTTTCGGTGGTGCGGCATCTGGCGGATCGGGTGGCCGTCATGCATCTGGGCAAGCTCGTCGAGATCGGCGCGACCGAGGACGTTTTCACCGCACCCCGGCATCCGTACACCCGCGCGCTCATTGCCGCCGCCCCGGTGCCAGATCCACGCGCTCGCGGGCGCGGGACCGCGGCGCTGCTGCGCGGTGAACTGCCCGATGCGGCGAACCCGCCCAGCGGCTGCACCTTCCGCACTCGCTGCCCGATCGCGAAACCAGCATGCGCGCAACATATTCCACCCCTCGAATTCCGAGATCCGAACGGCCATGCGGTGGCCTGTCTCTTCCCCCTGTGAAAATGAAGGAAATCAATGAGATCCAACCTCTCCACCGTGCTGGCCGGGCTGACCGTGCTGGCCGCCGGTTCGCTCGTCCTGAGCGGCTGCTCCCCCGCCGGTGTCTCCGGTAATTCGTCGAACGCCATCGTCGTCGGCGCGGTCGCCGAACCCGAGCATGTGCCCGACCCGATCATGGACGGCTCGCTCGCGGGCTACAACTACTACTTCGCCGAATTCGAGCAGCTGGCCCGCTTCGACGCCGACGGCAAGATCAATCCGCTGCTGGCCACCAAATGGGAGCACAACGCCGATTTCACGCAGTGGACCTTCACCATTCGCGAGGACGCCAAATTCCAGAACGGCGCACCGGTGAAAGCCTCGGACGTGGCGTTCACCTACAACACCATAAAGGCGAATCCGACCGGTGATCCGGCCTCCTACATGGAGATGTTCGAGCACGCCGTCGTCGGACCGCAGAACACCGTGGTATTCACCCTCAACGCCGCGTATTCGGCCTGGCCGACCATTGTCACCGGTGTGTCGATCGTGCCCGAGGACGTCTACACCAAACTCGGTTCCGCCGGATTCGCCGCGGCCCCGGTGGGTTCCGGGCCGTTCATGTTCGATCACTACACGCGCGGCGTGGAATATGTGCTCAAACGCAATCCGAACTACTGGGGTAAGGCCACCGAGGTCGAGAAGATCACCTTCAAGACCGTCGGCGATGCCGATGCCCGCCTCAATGGCGTGCAGTCCGGCAGCCTCGATGTCGCGCTCATCGCGCCGAATCAGGTGTCGGCGGTCTCGGGTTCGGCCAATGTGACCGTCAAGGCCAATGTGTCGAACGGCGTGACCTTCCTGGGTATGAACTCCTCCGCCGGGCCGCTGGCCGATCAGAAGGTGCGCGCGGCGATCGCGCTGGCCATCGACCGCACCGCCATTGTGAAGAATGTGCTCGCCGGTAAGGCGACCGTGGACAATCAGCTGATCGCCAAGAATGTCGGCGGCTTCGATCCCGCCTATCCGCAGGCGGTTTACGATCCGGTCAAGGCCAAACAGCTGCTCGCGGAATCCGGGTACAAGGGTCAGGCCATTCCCTTCCAGTACGCCACCAACGGGCGCATTCCGCTGAGTTCGGAAATCGCGCAGGCGATTCAGGGCGATCTGGCCAAGGTCGGCATCAATGTCACGCTGAACGGCACCGATCAGGGCAGCTTCTCGCAGATCATCTACGGCACCAAATCCGCGACCGGGCTGTATCTGAACACCTATGCGCCCTCCACCATGGACGGCGACGCGCCGGTGTCGTCCATGTTCGGCGGACAGCAGAATGATTACGCCATGCAGCCGGTCACCAAGGCGCTGGTCGCCAAGACCCGGACGGTCGGCGGACAGGATCGCATCAATGCCTACAGCGAATTGTTCCGGCATAACGACGGTCAGGCGCTGCTGATCGGGCTGTACACGCCCGACACCAGCTATGCGGTGCGGCCGGGCCTGAATTGGACGCCGCGCGCCGACGGCATGATCACCCTGGACGCGGTCACCTTCCCGAAGAGCTGACCACCTCTCACCCGATGACGAGCGAGAAGAAGGAAGTATGAGCGGCAACCTCCACATCACCAACGTGCGCCCGTGGGGCGGCGAACCCGTCGACGTCACGATCGAGAAAGGTGCGATAGCAACGGTTTCCGCCGTGGGAACGGTCGACGCCCCGATGGGTCCGGTGCTGGACGGCGGCGGCCGGCTCATACTTCCCGCGCTCTCGGATGTGCATCTGCATCTCGACTCCAGCTGTCTCGGTTTGCCTTTCCGCGCCTACACCGGTGAACCGGGACGCTGGGGCCGCATCATGAACGACCGGGCGAACTGGCGATCGGCCGAGCGTTCGGTCGCCGAACGCGCGACGTTCACCCTAGCTACGGCGATCGCCAATGGCGCCACCAGAATTCGGACGCATGCACAGGTGGACGCCGATTCGAAACTGACCAAATTCGAAGGCGTGCTGGCGGCGCGGGAACGCTACGCCGACGCCGCCGATGTGCAGATCGTGGCCTTCCCCCAGGTCGGAATCCTGCTCGAGCCGGGGGTTTTCGATCTGCTCGACGCGGCGCTGCGGGGCGGCGCGGATCTCATCGGCGGTATCGATCCGTGCGAGATCGACCGTGATCCCGTGCGGCATCTGGACGCGGTATTCGAGCTCGCCGAACGGCATCAGGTCGGGGCGGATATCCATCTGCACGAGGCCGGTGAGCTCGGCTTGTTCACCCTGTCACTGATCCTGGAACGGGTCGAGGCGCTCGGAATGCAAGGGCGCGTCACGATTTCACACGCCCGCGCGCTGGCGAGCGGACTGCGGGGCGTACCCGCGACCATCGAACGACTGGCCGCGAATCGGGTGGATATCACCCATGCCGCCGGGGGTAGCGGCTGGGAGTTGCCACTGCTCGACCTGGCCGCCGCCGGGGTGCGCGTCGGGGTCGGGATGGACGGCCAGCGCGACTACTGGTCGCCGTACGGCAATGGCGACATGCTGGATCGCGCTTGGCAATTGGCGTTCGTCCAGGGGTATTCCAGCGATCCGCAGGTCGAACACGCGCTGGCGGTGGCGACCTGGGGCGGTGCGAGCATTCTGGATCACGATCTGCCGGTACTGGATCGGCTCGGATTGCATCCGGGTTTCGCATCGGGCGATCCCGCCGAATTCGTGCTCATGGACGCGGTGAGCCCCACGGCCGCGGTGATGGATCGGCCCGCCGAACGCACCGTCATCCATCAGGGCGCGGTGGTCTCGGTGGACACCGCGCTGGACGGCTTCGAGATCCCCGGACGCTGGGGACGGGCGGGACAGTGACTGTGCGCCAATGCATTCGGGCGAGATATCTACTCGCTCACGAAGAAGGCTCGCACGTGCTGATCGAGCACGGCGAGGTCGTCGTGGACGGCTCACGAATCGTCTTCGCCGGGCCGCGCGCGACCGGACCGGCCGCCGAGACGGTCATCGAACTCGGTGACGCGCTACTCATGCCCGGGCTCATCGACCTCGACGCGCTCACCGATATCGACCACACCATTATCGATTCCTGGCAGTCCCGCGAACTCGGCTTAGGACTGCAATGGTCACGCGACTACGCCGAACACCGGCGGCGGGCCGTATTCGATGCCGAGGAGCGCGCTTTCATTCGCGAATACGGCTTCGCGCAACTGCTGCTGCACGGAGTGACCACGGCCATGCCGATCGCCTCGGAGGTGCACAGCGACTGGGCCGAGACCTGCGCGGACGCCATCGCCATGGGCGAAGCGGCGGAGCGGCTCGGGCTGCGGGTGTATCTCGGGCCGAGTTATCGCTCGGGCGTCAATGTGGTGGACGCGGACGGCACCCGCTCCATCTACTGGAACGAGGCCCTGGGCAACGACGGATTCGACGATGCCGCACGGTTTCTGGATTGGGCGCGCGCACGGGATTCCGATCTCGTGCACGGAGCGCTACTGCCATGCCGGATCGAGACGCTCGGTGCGGACCTCATGCGGCGCACCGCGAAACTCGCGGCGGAATCCGGTGTGCTGGTACGGCTGCACGCACTACAGGGTCTGCTGGAACGACGACTGATCCTGGAGGAGTTCGGCGCGCCCCCGCTGGAGGTGCTGGCGCAGACCGGGCTGCTCGGGCCGAATCTGCTGATACCGCACGGCATTTACATCGATTCGAATCCCTTCGTCGACGCCGACACCGATACCGACCTCGCCACCCTGGCGGCCTCGGGAGCGACGGTCATCCACTGTCCGCTGACCATGGCCAGACATGGCGCGGCACTGGACAGCTTCGCGCGCTATCAATCCGCGGGTGTGCGCCTCGCACTCGGAACCGATTCCTTCCCACCGGATCTGGTGCGCGGCATCGACACCGGCGTCACCGTCGCCAAGATTCTGGCGCACCGCACCGATGCGATCGGCTACGCGGACTATGTCACCGCGGCCACCCTCGGTGGCGCGACCGCACTGGGCCGCACCGATCTCGGCCGCATCGAGGCGGGCGCGACCGCCGATCTGGTGGCCTTCCGGCTGGGCGACCCGCTCGACGGAGTGCTGGACGATCCCATTCGCACCCTCTGTATGAACAGCACGGCCCGCGCGGCGATCTTCTCCATGATCGCGGGCCGCATCGTCATGCGTGACGGGCGGATACCGGGTATCGACCTGACCGCCATGACGCGGCGTGCCCAGGGGCTGTTCGATCGGATGAAGGACGCCTACTCCGAACGAGATTATCTGCGCCGCAGCACGGATGACCTGTTCCCGGCGTCCTTCCCCGGGTCACGACGGGGCGATTAGGCCGCCGGGGCGGGCGGGGTGTTCAGCTCGTTGAAGAACTGGAACAGCGCCACGGCCGCGACCGGACCGCCGATGAAAATGGTGCCCGCGACCACGCCGATGGCGGCCAGGGCCGCGCCGGTGACCAGGCATCCGCCGATGAAACCGGGAATGGCCAGGGTGCCGATGGTGACGGCGCCCGCGCCCGCGCCGACCGCCGCGCCACCCGCGATACAGCCGATGCCCGCGCCGATCACGGTGCCGATGAGGCTGCCGATGGCGACACCGACGGAGACCTCATTGGTCAGGTTGCTCAGCGCCTGATTGAAGTTCGCGTTCGCGGTGGCGTCGATCTGCTTGACGGCCGGGGCATTCGGGGCGACCGGGGTGGCGGCCGACGGATCGGTGACCGGGGTCAGCGTGGCGGTGGTGCCGTCGATGCGGGCGGTGATCGGGAAGATCGCACCGTCGCGCTGGTAGCCCAGGGGCACGGTCGCGACGGTCTTCCCGGTCGCGTCGACGATCTGGAACTGATTGTCCTTCGCGGACAGTGAACCCGCGTCGGTCGTGATGACGACCGAGTGATCGACCACGCTCGCCCGGTAATGGATACCGGGCGCGATATCGGCGCCGACCGTGCTGTTGCCCGCGGGCTGCGCCGCGGCCACATTCGCGGTGACAGAGGTGACGGAGACTGCGGCGACGGCGACGGCCGCGGTCGCGATAAAGGAACGGAACTTCATCAGAATCTTTCCAGGTTCGGCGAATTCGGTATGCACGCCGGTAATTCGAATGCGCGACAACCGCGCTGGGCGCTCATCATGTGCCGCGAATTCGAGCCCTGTCAATCCGCGAATGGGAATAGTGACGCGCACCGCATCGATAGACTTCATGCACTGCGAAGCGCCAGGTCAGAGCCGAATTGCGGTGAATCGTAAAGGATTCGGGGCAAGCCGTAAAAGTTCCGTACAGAATTCCGCAAGGACACCGTTCGAGATTGACTCGCGGGCGGCGCGATGTGAATCCTTGGGAATTCATTTCAAGGAGATGGTCATGATGGTCACCGCACGTTCCCGTGCCATGGCGATGTTTCTGCTACTCGGCGATTCGGCACGCCGGATGCGAGCACGGCACACCCTCACCGCCGATGAGCGCCACAATCTGCGCGCCAGTTGTCATCATGCCGCCGTGCACACTGCCTCATTGGGCGGGCATTCGTACCTCTAGCGGTATTACTCGGGATTCCCCGGCTGCGCATCACCGAATCGCCCCGTGGCGAGGGCGGTTTCGCGGTGGCGGTCGGGGAAGCCGGGGCCGAGTGACACCGAGACGTCGGCGTGGCGCAAGGGTTCGCGGCAGTGCGCACAGACCACCTCGGCGTGGGTGTCGTGGTCGCAGACGGTGTGGTGCAGCACCACCGGCGGGCCGTCGGGGGCGAGGTAGCGATCACCCCAGGCCATCATGGCCGCGATGACGGGGAAGAAATCGCGGCCCTGATCGGTGAGGTGGTATTCGAAACGGGGCGGGCGCTCCTGGTAGCGCACGCGTTCGAGCAGGCCCTCGTCCACCAGGCGGGTCAGGCGCTGGGTGAGTACATTGCGGCTCAGCCCCAGAATGCGCTCGAATTCGTCGAAACGCTTTGCGCCGTAGAAGGCTTCGCGCAGGACGAGCGGCGTCCACCAGTCACCGATGAGGTCCACCGTGCGCGCCACCGTGCACGGCCAATTGGCGAACGTCGTCCGTTTCATGCGTCCACGGTATCCAAGCGGGCCGGAACGTACTTATGCCACGGGGTGCCGACCCATTCGTCGCGGGAATCGAATTCGGTGAGTTCATTGGGCGCAGCGCCGGTGGTGACCTGTGCTCCGGTGGCATCGGTGACCGAGAGCCCGAAACCATTGGGCAGGGACAGGTGGCCGGGGCGCATGCGATCGGTGGGCTCCACCGGGACCTCGACGCTGCCGCGCCGGGTGGTGACGCGAATCAGATCACCGGAGCTGACGCCGAGCTGATCGGCGTCGGATTGGCTCATGCGCAGCGTGCCGCCGCCATCGCGCTTGCGCCACAGCGGATCCCGGACGATGGTGTTCGCGGTGAAGGCGCGCCGTTCGCCGGCGGACAGTACGAACGGCCACTGACCGTCGGCGGCGTCGAGTTCGGGCAGCGTGGCCACGACGTTCAGCAGGTCCGCCAGGTGCAGCTGGATCTTGCTGTCGCGCAGCCGGTTCCAGGTCTCCTCGTAATCGTCCTCGGTGATGACGATGCCGCGTTTACCGGTGAGGATGGCCTCGAACAGCCGCTCGCCCGCCGCCAACCCGGTGCCGTATCCGGCGCGCTCGACGCTCGCGGGGAACTTGCGCGCGCAGTTGTAGGCCGCGGCCCACAGCAGCGCGGCCGCGTCCGCACCATCGGGCAGGGTCGGTCCCAGCGTCCGATACAGCAGTACCGGAGCGAGTTTCGACTTGTTCCGGTCGGCGAGAATGCCGAGGAAGGCCATGGCGAACGCCTCACGGCCCTGTGCGAGGGCTTCGCGCAGCGGGCGATAGTCGTCCTCGGTGAGCGCTCCCGATGCCTCGACCAGACGGGCGTGGATCTCCGGTTCGGCCAGGACGCCCTCGGGCGCGGGCAGCAGCGGATGCCGCAGGTGGAAGATATTGCGCGGGAAGTCGAAATTGAAGAACGTCGCCTCGTACTTCTCGAACTGGGTGGCGGCGGGCAGCACGTAGTCGGCCTGGCGCGCGGTCTCGGTCATGGCCACATCGACCACCACCACCAGCTCCAGCGATTCCAGCGCCGCGCGCATGCGGGCCGAATCCGCCAGGGAATGCACGGGATTGCTGCTCTCGATGAACATGGCGCGATAGCGGGCCGGATGATCGGTGAGGATCTCCTCGGTGATCACATTGCACGGCACCAGACCGCTGATGATCGGCGCGCCCGCGACCGGACTGCGCGGCCCCTCCCCCGCCGGATGTCCGCGATCATGGCCGATGGCGGCCATACCGGTGAAGGCGTACTGGGTGCCGGGCTTGCCCACATTGCCGGTGAGCAGCCACACCAGCTTCTCCACGTAGCTCACGACCGTGGAGTACCGGTTCATCTGCACGCCGAGATCCTCCAGCGCCGCCACCGATTCGGCGCGGGCCAGCCGATGCGTCGCCGCCACCACCAGATCGAGGTCGACATCGGCTATGGCGCAGTACTTCTCGATCGGCACCGAGCGCAGCACCGCCGCCACCTCGTCCAGGCCGAGGGTGTGTTCGGCGAGCCACGCGGTATCGATGAGGTTGTCGCGCAGCAGGATTGCCGCCATGGCCGAGAGTAGGTACACATCGGTGCCGGGCCGCAACTGCAAATGGAAATCGGCCAGTTCGGCGGTTTCGGTGCGCACCGGATCGAGCACGATCATGGATCGCTCCGGATCGCGGCCGATCTCCTTGAGCACCGTGCGGGCGCGCGGAAACCCGTGCGACTGATAGGGATTCTTGCCGATGAAGAACGCCACCTCGGCATGTTCGACATCGGCGCGCATGGGGTAGCCGGTCATGCGCGCGCCCACCCAGAAGTCACCGGTCTTCTCCTGCGCCAGCGCACTGGAGCGGTACTTCATACCGAAGGCGGCCATGGTGGCGGGCGCGTACGCCCCGCCCAGGTGATTGCCCTGACCGCCACCGCCGTAGTAGAAGATCGATTCGCCGCCGTGGCGCAGCCCGATCTCCTGCAGGCGCGCGGTGATCTCGGAAATCGCGGTATCCCAGTCGATTTCCTCGAACTCGCCATCGGGGCGGCGGCGCAGCGGCGTGGTCAGGCGGTCGGTGCGGCCGTTCTGGTAGTGGTCCAGGCGCAGCGCCTTATTGCAGGTGTAGCCCGCCGAGGCGGGGTGCAGCTTATCGCCGCGGATCTTCTCGAAGGACCGGCCGTCCGGCCCGAGCAGCACCTGAATGCCGCAGTTGCACTCGCACAGGATGCATGCCGTGGGCTGCCAGTCCGTCATTCGCCCAGCGTAGGTGAGTCAGTTCACTTGCGCTACCCACTCGGGGAAAGTCGCGGGCCGGGCGGGGGACATCCGCCGAAATCAGGTACGCGGATACGGCCACGTCCAGTTCGCGACCTCCGGGATGTCCTCGCCGTGCTCACGGGTCCAGGCGCGGGCCGTCCAGCGCGCGTCCACCATTTCCTGGCGGAGCCCGGCGGCTCGCGCCTGCAGTCCGGGTACGCGGTCGATGACATCCATGACCAGGTGGAAGCGATCCATGTCATTGAGCATCACCATGTCGAAAGGTGTTGTGGTGGTGCCCTTCTCCTTGTATCCGCGCACATGCAAACCGGAATGGTTGGCCCGCCGATAGGTGAGGCGGTGGATCAGCCAGGGATAGCCGTGGAAGGCGAAGATGACCGGGCGATCGGTGGTGAACATGGTGTCGAAGAGGCTGTCCGGCAGGCCGTGCGGATGCTCGTCCTGGGGTTGCAGGCGCATCAGGTCGACGATATTGATCACGCGAATCCGCAAGTCCGGCAGTCGTTCCCGCAGGATCGCGGCCGCCGCCAGGGTCTCCAGCGTCGGCACATCGCCCGCGCACGCCAGCACCACATCGGGGGTGGTGCCGAGGTCGTCGTTATGGCCCGCCCAGTCCCAGATGCCAGCACCGCGCGCACAGTGCACCGTGGCCTCCGGTACCGAAAGCCAGTCCGGCTGCGGCTGTTTGCCCGCGACCACGACGTTCACGTAGTGCCGCGAGCGCAGGCAGTGGTCATAGGTGGAGAGCAAGGTATTGGCGTCCGCGGGCAGATACACCCGGACGATCTCCGGTGACTTGTTCAGCACCACATCCAGGAATCCGGGGTCCTGATGGGTGAAGCCATTGTGGTCCTGCCGCCAAACATGTGAGGAAAGCAGGTAATTCAAGCTCGGAATGGGCCGTCGCCACGGCACCGCCGCGCTGGCGTCCAGCCATTTGGCGTGCTGATTGAACATGGCGTCGACAATGTGGATGAACGCCTCGTAGCAGGTGAAAACGCCGTGCCGGCCGGTGAGCAGATAACCCTCCAGCAGGCCCTCGCACATATGCTCGGACAGCACCTCGATCACCCGGCCGGTGCGATCCAATTTCACGTCGTACTCACCGATTTCGGCCTGCCAGTCCCGGCCGGTGACGGTGAGTATGTCCTGGAGGCGATTACTGGCGAGCTCATCGGGGGCGAAGGTGAGGAAGTTGTGCGGATTGGCGGCGGTGACATCGCGCAGCCAGGTGCCGAGCACCTGTGTCGCCTCATGTTTGGTCGCACCGGGTGAGGGGACCTCGACGCCGTACTCGCGCCAATCGGGCAGGGCCAGATCGCGTACCAGGGTGCCGCCATTGGCGACCGGATTGGCGCTCATCCGCCGGTCCCCCGCCGGGACCAGCCGCAACAGCTCCTCGACCGGGCGGCCGGAATCGTCGAACAGCTCGCGCGGGCGATAGGACTCCAGCCACTTCTCCAGTACCGCGCGGTGTTTCGCATCGGTCCGGGCGGCGGGCAGTGGCACCTGATGGGCCCGGAAGGTGCCCTCCACCTGTTCGCCGTCGACGATCGGCGGACACGTCCAGCCCTTCGGTGTGCGCATGACGATCATCGGCCAGACCGGGCGGGTCGGATCGCCGGTGCGCGCGATCTGCTGGATCTCGGCGATCCGATCCATACAGTCGTCCATCGCGGCGGCCATATCCTGATGCACCGCCGCCGGATCGCTACCGGACACGATGATCGGCTCATATCCGTAGCCGCGCAGCAGCGAGATCAGCTCCGATTCCGGAATGCGGGCCAGAATCGTCGGATTCGCGATCTTGTATTCGTTCAGCGCCAGAATCGGCAGCACCGCACCGTCGCGCGCCGGATTGAGGAACTTGTTGGCATGCCAGCTGCCCGCCAGCGGTCCGGTCTCGGCCTCCCCGTCGCCGATCACACAGAAGACGGTCAGGCTCGGATTGTCCAGTGCCGCACCGAAAGCGTGCAGTAGCGAATACCCGAGTTCACCGCCCTCGTGGAAGGAACCCGGCGTCTCGGGCGCACAGTGACTCGGCACGCCGCCGGGAAAGGAGAACTGCGCGAACAACGCCCGCATCCCGTCGGCATCGCGCGGAATACCGCTGTACAGCTCGGAGTAGGTGCCCTCCAGCCAGGCGCACGCGTTCGGCCCCGGCCCGCCGTGCCCCGGTCCGGCCACGAAGACCGCGTTCAGATCCCGGCTCAGAATGGCCCGATTGGCATGCGCCCACACCAGATTCAGGCCCGGCACGGTACCGAAATGCCCGAGCAGTCGCGGCTTGATCTGCTCCGCCTCCAGCGGCTCGCGCAGCAGCGGATTGGCCATCAGATAGATCTGGCCCACCGCCAGATAGTTCGCCGCCCGCCACCAGGCATCGATGAGGCGCAATTCATCGCGCTCGAGCGGTCCGGAGCTGTGATCGAGCCGATAGGGCTCGGGCGCGACCGTCTTACCGCCCGGCCCGCCTATATTATCGGCCGAAGTGTCATCATTCGCGCTGGTCAACTGCGTCATGCACCGAACTCCTCACGCTTACGGGGTGTCGCCTGGGCGGACCTTTCGGGCGGAGATTCACGCCCAGGCTACCTGCTCCCCCGGCCGACATCCGGACATAGCCGACCTCGGATTCAGAGCAGCGCCCTGCCCGTGAAGGCCAGCAGTCGCCGGTGTACGGGGGCGACTGCCGCGATACCCACCGCCGGGCCGAACATGCCGGGTCCGCGGAAGTCGTCGAAATCATTGTCGTGCAGGATTTCCAGGAGATCGGAGGCCGCGCGCTGATCGATGAGATCCTCCCGGCCGATGGCGACCGCGAGGTCCATACCGTGCACCAGGACCTCGGTCAGGTGGATCAGGGCCGCCAGGGTGCCGGGGACCGGGCCGAAGCCCAGGCGCACCGTGCCGGACAGGGCGTCCGGGCGGTGCCAGGCGGCGCGGTCGAGGGCCTCGGCGGTGCGGTAGGCGGCGTGGTGATCGGTGGTGAGCCAATCGGATTCGTGTTCACCGCCCGGATCGGCGCCGGTCAGTTCGGCGGCGAAGATGCGCATACCGCCGACCAGGTGGTTGAGTTCGGTTCGCACATCCCACTTTTCGCACGGGGTGGGCGCGGACAGCTGGTCGGCGGCGATGGCGTCGACTATGCGGCCGGTCGCGGTGAGGGCGGTGTCGATGTAGTCGACGATGCTGGACATGGTGTGCTCCAGGAACTTTCGGATGCGACGTGGTCGGATGCGGCCGGATCAGGCGAAGACGTCGTCGAGCCAGTCGTAGACGCGGGCGTAGGCCAGGCGTTGCGCACCGGATTGGCAATGCGCGTCCGCGCCTTCGGCTTCGGTGAACTTCACCAGGGTCTTGGGGCAGGTGAGGTGGTCGTACAGCAGTTCGGGCTGGCCCTGGAAGAATCCGTCGTCCACGCCGTCACAGACCAGGGTCGGGCAGGTGATGCGCTCGGCGATGCCGTCGCGCACGTGGTAATCGAGGTAGGCGGCGCAGAATTCGCGGGCGGTGCCGATTCCGAAGGTGAACTTGCCCTGATCGACGGCCCAGCGCAGCATCGGGCTGTGCTGAACGGCCGCGTCGAGCATGGCATCGAATTCGGGATCCGAATCGGCGCGCAGGCGGCGTTCGACCTCGGCGCGCTCACCGGGCAGGTTCGCGGTGGAGATATCACCGAGGTCGTAGACGCCGTCCACGGTGATCAGGGCGGAGACGCGGGGTTCGAAGGCGGCGGCGCGCGGGGTCAGCACACCGCCCATGCTGTTGCCGAACAGGGCCAGGCGGGCGGGATCGACCTCGGGGCGGGTCAGCGCGTAATCGATGACCGGGCCGACCACGTTCTCCCAATCCGGGCGGAAGTGCAGGCCGCGGCGATGCACCGCGCCGGGCTGACCCGGGCCGTCGTAGACCAGCACGTTGTAACCGCGTTCCACGGCGGCAGCCGCACCGGAGAAGTACATCTCCTCGGCGGAGCCGTCGAAACCGTTGCACATCAGCACGGTCGGGCGCGGTGCGCCGGACTCGTCGACGCGGTAGAAGTAGCCGGGCAGGGTGGTGCCCTCGTAGGGGATGTCGATCGGCTCGATCGGCGTCACCGCCAATTCCGCTGCCGCGCGGAAGCATTCGACCTGTAGGTCGTAGGCGTGGGTGACGCGCGGATCGGCCGGATCGCCGTGCAGGAAGAATTCGGCATTGCGGTAGTAGTTCGAGGCGCGCAGGAACGCGTCCCGGGCACTGACCCGATGACCGCCCGCCAGCGAGGAACGCGCCTGTGCCGCAACCCGATCGGCGGTGGTCAGCCATTCGTCATGCCAGCTGTCGTAGTCGCCGGCCTTGATGCGATGGGTGGTCGCGACGGCCTCGCCGAAATCGGCGCCGCCGTAGGTGATGTGGCCGAGGGTGCGCAGCGTCTCGTACCAGAACTGAGTGTCCTCGGGGAAGAAAACCGGTTGCATGATCGCTCCTAAAGCAGTTGATAGCGGCGTTAAGAACAACCGTAGAAGCATGCCGAACTAAACGCAACCCCCAACTGCGTTAGAGTGTGGTCATGGAATCGGAGAAAACCCGGCGGCCCGGCGGGCGCAGCGCCCGGGTGCGCACCGCCGTCCACCAGGCGGTGACCGAACTCGCCGCCGAACGCGGCTACGGCAATTTCACGGTCGGCGAGGTGGCGGCACGCGCCGGAGTGGCCGATACCAGCATCTATCGCCGCTGGGGCACGCTGGAGGCACTCAGCGCGGACGCGGCCATCGGCTGGCTCACCGAGCATTCACCGATTCCCGATACCGGCAGCCTGACCACGGACCTGCGCGGTTTCGCGGCGAAGGTCGCCTCGGATGTGTCCGGTCCGGGCGGGCTCGGGGTGCTGCGGCTGGCGATGGCGCTGACCAATGCCGGGGAAACCGGTCAGCAGGCCCGAAATCAGTTCCTCATGGCGCGTTTCGAACAATTGCGCACCATGGTGGACCGGGCGACCGCCAGGGGTGAGCGGGCACCGGATCCGATGGACATCGTGGACCACATACTGGCCCCGATCTATGTCCGGACCCTGTTCGGCATGGGGCCGCTCGACCCCGGATACACGAACGGATTGGCCGACCGGCTGGTCGACCAATCCGCGTGAATCACAAGGGAACTCAGGCCGGACAGCCGTCCTTGATCCATGCCTCGAAGGCGTCCACGTGCTCCGCGGGCCAGGCACCGTCGCACGGCATCGACCCCTGCCGCAGGCGGGTGAGAATGCCGTCGGCGTGTTGGGTCACGTCATCGTGCGACCACAGATCGAACACCCAGCTCATGGATTTGCGATCCATCTCGCGGAACAGCGGTTTGATGTGCTCGGCGAATCCGATCGGCTCACCGGCCGACGGCAGCACGGCCGACTGCTCGGCCTTGGGCGCGAGCGCCGAAATACGTGATCCCGGAGTCGCATTGCAGACCCACCACCAGCGCGGCACCGGCATATGCGGCGGCGGATTCGCACCCGGCTGGGAGTTCTCCACCGCGATGCGCGAACCCCATTCGACATAGGCGGCGAAGGCGGCGCGGAACTCCGGATCGCGCGGCAGGCCCGCGTCATCGGCGGCCCGCGAGATGAGCTGGGCCCAGCGGGCGCGCCACTGTTCGGTCAGCGCCTTACCAGCATGCTCGGCGACCATATGGTCGTAACCGCCGTAATGCTCGGTGTAAAGCTGTGGCCCGCCGAAGGTTTCGGTCAGCCAGGCGGCCACTCGCTCCGGATGGTCGGGGGACATGCGGGCGAACAGCGGGGCCAGCAGATCGTCCTGCGCCACGTATTTGCCGTAGAAGATCTTGGTCATTCGGGTGAGCGCGGGCAGCCCGCCCGCCCACTCGTAGAGCGAGGGCTCCTCCGACAGCGGCGGATCGCGGAATTCGACGTAGTAGTGCATACCGCTGCAGAACGGCTTGTTGCGGGACTGACCGCATCGGCACAGGCTGTAGTGCTCGCGGGCGTCATCGCCATCGAGCGGTACGCCGCCGGTGATCCGGTACGGACCGTCCTTGGACACCTCGATGGCCGGATCCCGGTGCGGGAGCACCACTTGCGGACTGCCCAGCGCACCGGACGGGCAGGCGCGCACCGCCGCGGTGAGCTCATCGGCGCGAGCGCCGCTTGGGGCCACGAAGGGCTCCTCGGTGGCGCGGAAGGCGGTGGGCACCCGGTCGGTGCAGAAACCCGAATGCGCGCAGATACCGCGATTGTCGGTGATGGTCATCCCGACCCCGGGATAGGTGTCGAGCCGATCCGGCACGCGCTCGGGATCCTTCGCGCCGCTGAACCCGATCCGGGCATGGCTGCCATCGCACAGCGGCTTCATTTCCGAAGCGCCGCAACGGCACAGCGCCATCTGCGGGAAGGTGCGCACGGGTTCGCCGAGCCAGTTGGTGAGCTGTTCCGGGTTCGTGACCAGGTACGGACCGTCCGGGGACACATCGATATGCGTCGGCGAAACACCCTGAATCTCAGTGAGTTCGGCGATACGCGCGGTCAAAACCTGTTCGTCCGAAGCGAATACGCACGCCAGATGCTGGAGCGCGGCCACCGCCTCCAGCAATTCGGGCTGATCGTTGCCCGCGCGCAGGCGGGTGGCGTCCTTGGCCAGCTCCCAGAGTCGCGATTCCGGTTCACCCGACTCGGGTTCGCCTGCGGCGGAGTCTGTTTCACCGACCGCGGCGGCCAGCGGGCGGATCACCGAATCGGCCAGCGGGGTCGCGCCCTCGACGAGTTCACCATCGAGCTGACGGGCACGAGCCAGCAGTGTGCGGAGTTCGTTCTGGATGGCGGTGGTCAAGGCGGCCCTTCCCTCGGCGCGAACGGATATCCACCTCGAAGAATGGCCCACTTCCAGGCTCGGGAACAACGACCGTTCGCTCAACGCTTACGTAGTGCCACTCAGGAAACGAGCGAAGGACCATGGAGCTCTACGAAATCGAGGGATTCCTCGCGGTCGCGGAACACCTGCATTTCGGGCGCGCCGCCGAACAGCTACACGTCTCCCCCAGCCGGGTCAGCCAGACCATCGGACAGCTCGAGCGCCGGGTGGGCGCACAACTGTTCCGGCGCACCACCCGGCGGGTCGCCCTCACCCGCATAGGCGAGCAACTACTCAGCGATCTGCGGCCCGGACACGAACAGATCCAGCAGGCCATCCGGCGGGCCATCGGCGCGGGCCGGGGTTTCGCGGGCACGCTCACCGTGGGATTCATCGGCGCGGCCGCCGGACAGCTCTGTCACGCCACCGCCGCGAGCTTTCGCGCCGACCACCCCGAAACCGAGCTGAATATCCGCGACGCCCAGCTCACCGACGGATTGCGCTGGTTCAGCAGCGGTTTCGACATGGTGCTGGTGAGCAGGCCCATCGAGGATCCGGGCCTGGTGCACGGTCCGGTGCTGATCACCGAACCGCGCGTGCTCGCCGTATCCGTGACGCATCCGCTGGCGAGCCGGGACAAGATCGAACCGGAGGATCTCGCGACGGTGACGCTGCTGGACGTGCCCGATACCGTGCCGCGCTCGTGGATCGAGGACCACATTCCCGGCGAAACCCCTTCCGGCAGGCCCATTCCGCGCGGCCGCGTCACGCACACCTTTCAGGAGGTGCTCGCCAGTATCGGCGCGGGTGAGGGCGCGTTCATCTGCGGCGCGCAGGTGGATCGGTTCTATCGGCGACCCGATATCGCGTTCGTACCGATCATCGAAACCCCGCCCATGCAGTGGGGTTTCACCTGGCGCGCCTGTGATGAGACCGCCCGCATCCGCGCCTTCGACGCCGGTGCGCACGCCGTCGCGATGGGAAATATCAAGCGCGCCAACGAGATGTGAACGACTTGCGCGCGGGCAGCTCCTCGCCGCGCTCACGCACCCGCTCGGCCAGTTCGGCACCGCGATCCTTGACCACCTCGCCCAGATCCGCGCCCCGATCCTTGACCACCTCGGCCAGCGCCGCACCGCGATCCTTGACCACCTCCGACAGCACCGACCCTCGATCCTTGACCACGTCCGAGAGCACCGCGCCCCGATCCTTGACCACGTCCGAGAGCACCGCGCCGCGATCCTTCATCACGTCGGCGATTTCCGCGCCGCGATCCCTGGCGAACTCGGAGAGCTCCGCGGCGCGCTCGCGGGCCGTCTCGGCCAACTGCGGGCCGTGATCCTTGGCGAATTCGGCCAGGTGCGAGCCCTGTACCTGGGCACGCTCGGCCAGATGCGCACCGGATTCCTGTGCGCGCTCGGCGAGCTGCGCGCCGTGCGTCTGTGCCGCATCGGCCAGACCCGCCGTTCCGGCGGCTGCACGTCCGGCCAGCTTCTTCCATCCGGGGGTACCGCGCCCGCCGACATCGCCCGAGGCGATGAGCAGACCGCCGAGCAGGCTCACATCCTTCAGGAATCCCACCCGCTTGGCCGATCGCAAAGCCGGATCGTTCTCGGCCCAGAAATCCTGTTCGGTGAGCGTCGCGGGAATCACGGTGGCCGCGAGCACCGCCGCGGCCAGCCGGGGCACCCGCCCGAAGGCCAGCAGCACGCCACCGCCCACCTGCACCATGGCATTGATGCGCACCGCGCGCTCGGGTTCGGGCAGCCGGTCCGCGTAGCGCTCGGGTAATGCGCGCTGCGCCTGTTGCACCCGCACCGTGGCGGCCTTGGCGCGCTGCTGCGGATTGGCGAGGGTGTCCAATCCGTCGGCAATGAAGGCCGTGGCCAGGAGCGGGCGGGCAAGTCGTCGCATCAACATGTGAGGGGTTCCTTCCGGGTCGCCGTTATTCCGGCGATACCCGGATCGGGCTCGATAAACCCCCCGGTGGATAGCGTGTTATCGGAATCTCGGTTTGACAACGAGCGCGCTGGGTACCCGCAGGGAAGGTTGATAACACAGCCGATCCCGGCGCGGCCCGCAGTCCCTGCGGCCGCACCAGTGCGACAGCCGATTTTTCCGCCGCGGCATCCGCGACGCGACGCAGCCGACCTCCCTCAGCGAGAGGTCACGAGCGAATCGGCGGAAGTCGGAGTGCAACCGATGAGCGAGAACAGCTACGACAATATCGAGGCGGCTTTCGAAGAGCTCGCCATCGCCGTAGAGGATCACGACCCCAAGCGAGAAGCGTTGCGCGAGCGCATCATTCAACGCTGCCTGCCACTCGCCGACCATATCGCGCGCCGATTCGCCGGGCGCGGTGAGGGATTCGACGATCTGCAACAGGTGGCACGGGTGGGGTTGGTGCAGGCCGTCGCTCGCTATGACGTCTCGCGCGGTTCGACCTTCCTGTCCTTCGCCATCCCCACCATCATGGGCGAGGTGCGCCGGCATTTCCGCGACTACACCTGGTCGGTACGAGTTCCGCGCCGCACCAAGGAGATTCAGCTCCAGATCGGCGGCGCGGTGGAGCGCCTCGCGCAGCGCCTGGGCCGGATGCCCAAGGCCCGCGAGATCGCCGCCGAACTCGGCGTCGACCTGCTCGAGGTCACCCAGGCACTGGTCGCCGCCAACGCCTATCAGACCTCCTCGCTGGACGCGTACACCAGCGATGACGGCGAGAACTCCCCCATTCCGCCCGCCGAAACCCTCGGCGGCGAGGATCCCGATTACGAACTCATCGAACAGCGCATGGCGGTGCGCCCGCACCTGATCGAACTCGGCGACCGTGAGCGCGACATCCTGACCATGCGCTATCTCGAATGCAAGACGCAGAAGCAGATCGCCGATTGCCTCGGCATCTCGCAGATGCACGTCTCGCGCATTCTCACCAGGACGCTGACCCAGCTCCGCGAGGACGCCCTGGCCGACTGACGTGAACCGCCCGGCCAGCGCCGATGCGAGCCGCTCGTCAGCGCCGATGTGAGCCACTCGTCAGTGCGTTCCCACGCGTTCGAGCAGTCCGCGCAGGGTGGCGCGTTCGGCGGCGGACAGCGCGGCGAAGGATTCGGCCAGTACAGCGTCGGCGACGCGGTTGGCGGCGGCGAGCGTGCGTTCGCCCTCCGGGGTCAGCCGATGCTCGATGGCTCGCCCGCGACCGGGCGCACGCTCGATCAAATCGCGGGCCAGCAGGCGAGTGGCCAGGGTGCCGAACGACTGTTCGCTCTGAAAAGTCTGCTCCGCCAGTGCCCGCGCGGTGGAGCCGGGCGTGCGGTCGATGGCGCGCAGGGCATCCCATTGGGCGAGCGTGCTGCCCACCTCCGTGAGGGCGGTGTCAAGGGCGCGGTGGTGGCGGTACTGGGCTTGTTTGATCGCCCGCCCCAGGGCTTGCAGATCAGGCATGGACAGAACCATATCAGGTGACTAAGGTTGTTTATATCAACATGTTTAGTCAGTGAATGGGGATGACATCCATGGACGAAATCGGCAGCGGCCCAGCCACTCTCGTACTGCACGGCGGTGCGGGGCCATTCAGCGTGGCGACCCTCACCGAACATCTGGGGCGTACCCGGCGGGTGCTCACACCCACCCATCCCGGCTGGAACGGCACCCCGCGACCGGCGGAGATCGACACCATCGCCGATCTCGCCGCCGCCTACCTGCGCGACCTCGCCGAGCGCGGGTTGCGCGATGTGCTCGTGGTCGGCTCCTCCATCGGCGGCTGGATCGCCGCCGAGATGGCCGCCCAGGACGACGCGGGCCTGATCGGCGGGCTGATTCTCATCGACGCCACCGGGATATGGGTTGACGCGGAACCGATTCCGGATTTCTTCGCCCTCGACGCGCGTCAGATCGCCGAATACTCCTATCACGATCCGGATCGGTTCTATCAGGACCCCGCCACCGTGCCCGCCGCGCAAATCGCTGTGCGACAGGGGAATATGGTCGCGCTGCGGCATCTCGCGGGCGAGCCCTACATGCACGATCCGAGCCTGTTCGACCGGCTCGCGGCGGTGCGGATTCCCGCCCTGCTGCTGTGGGGCGCGAGCGATCGGATCGTCACGCCCGCGTACGGGGCCGCCTATGCCGCGGCCTTCGGCGATGCCCACCTCGAAATCATCAGCGAGGCAGGGCATCTGCCGCAGCTCGAACAGCCCGGGGCGACCTTCGCGCGTATCGACGCCTTCGTCGGTGAACTGGATCAGGCGCGAGCGCGGTAGGCCGCCACCGCCGCATCGGTCTCCTCGGTCACCAGATCGGCGTTGATCATCGCGCCCGCCATGGCGCCCGCGGCGGCGGAGGCTCCCACCTGGGCGGACATATCGGTGACATTGCCCGCGACCCAGACGCCGGGCACCTCGGTACGGCCGGTGGGATCGACGGCGGGCACATGCTCCCCCATACCCGAGGGGTGGTCGACGGCCTTCAGGCCCAGGGGCGCAAGGAAACTCGCGCGGGCGACCATGCGCGAGGCCACCGTCACGGCCGTACGGGGGACGACGGTGCCGTCCACCAGCCGCACGCCGACGACGTTCCCGTCGGCGGTTTCCAGTGCCGCCACCTCACCGGTCACCACCGGAATACCTCGTGCCGCAAGCTGTTCGGCCTGTTCGTCGGTGGGGGGCATGTGATGCGCGAAGTAGGTGATGTCCGGGCTCCACTGCCGGAACAGCAGCGCCTGATGCACCGACATGGGTCCGCTGCCCAGGATGCCGATGGCGCGGTCCCGAACCTCCCAGCCGTGGCAGTAGGGGCAGTGGATCACATTGTGGCCCCACTGTTCTCGCAAGCCCGGGATATCGGGCAGCTCGTCGACCAGGCCGGTGGTCACCAGCAGTCGCCGGGCGCGCACGGTCCGGCTGTCGGCCAATTCGACCGTGAAGCCGAGGGTTTCGGCATCGGCCACCGCATCGGTCCCGTCCGCGCCGTCGCGGGTGGCGGCGACCACGGTGCCCGAGATGATGTGCCCGCCGTAGCCGCGGACTTCCTCGCGACCGCGTTCGACCAATTCGGCCGGGGAGATGCCCTCGCGGGCCAGCAGCCCGTGCACTCCCTCGGCGGGGGCATTGCGCGGTGCGCCCGCATCGATCACCAGTACCGAGCGCCGGGCCCGCGCGAGCATGAGCGCACCGTTCAACCCGGCCGCGCCGCCGCCGATCACCACCGCGTCATAACCGTTCGCCAGTTGATCCGTCATCCTGACCTCCTCGTTCGTCTGCTTCGACAATGCGAGAACACCCACAATCCTGGCAACTAATGTTGCCGATACGGCAAAATCGGGGGATGGACTCCGAACTCGATCAGGCCCTGGACGCGGTCGGCCCGCGCCTGCGGGAACTGCGCCGCAAACGCGACACCACCCTGGCGGAACTGTCCGCGAGCACCGGAATCTCGGTGAGCACGCTGTCCCGGCTGGAATCCGGTGCGCGCCGGCCCACCCTGGAACTGCTGCTGCCGCTGGCCAAGGCGCACGGGGTGACCCTGGACGAACTGGTGGACGCGCCCGCCACCGGCGATCCGCGCATCCATCTGCGGCCGGTCAGCATGAACGGGATGACCATGGTGCCGCTCACCCGGCGCGCGGGCGGTATCCAGGCGTACAAGCTGGTGATTCCGGGCGGCAGCCGGCAGGAACCGGATCCGCGCACGCATGAGGGCTACGAATGGATGTACATCCTCAACGGCCGCCTGCGCGTGGTGCTCGGCAACCACGATTTCGTCATGTCACCCGGTGAGGCGGCCGAATTCGATACCCGCGAACCGCACTGGTTCGGTTCCGCAGACGGCAATCCGGTCGAATTCCTCAGCCTGTTCGGCAAACAGGGCGAACGCGCACACCTGCGTGCCCGCCCCAAACCCAAGGATCAGTGACCGGCGTGCGCGTGTTCGGCGCACAGACAGCCGATACCGTTCTCGATCCATTCGCGTCCGGCCCAATCCGGGTGCCGCGCAAGCATTATCGCGCGCACCTCGGCGATGATCGTCGCCTCGCTCACGGCGCTGTCGCGGCGAATCCAGGTCTCCTCACGCAGCAGTCGCAGATAGTCGCGGACATCGGCGAGTAGTTCCGGACCGCCGATCGCACCGTGTCCGGGGACCACCGTGCCCGGCCGCTCGGCGATGAGCCGTTCCATGACCGCGAGCCAGCCGATACCCGAGACATCGGTGTCGTACGGCGGGAACCACGGGAAGATGGCGAACTGGCCCGCCTCCACCAGATCACCGGTGAAAAGCACGTCGGCGTCCGGAATTTCGACCACCTGATCGCCGAGACTGTGCCCGCGACCGGTGGCGCGCATGCGCACCCGGCGCCCGCCCAGATCCAGTTCGTGTTCGCTCTCGTAGATCCGATCCGGTGCGATGAGCCGCACATCCTCGAGTCGTCGCGCCACCGAATCGCCCAGGCCCCGGAACATTTCGAGATATGCCGCGCCCTTGCGTTCCAGATCCAGGGCCTGCGCCCGATTGATCAGATAGGTCGCCTCGCCCGCGAACACCTCGGCACCGAAAGCGTGCTCGGGGTGGAAATGCGTTGTGGTCAAATACAATCGGCGTCCGGCCGCGTAGTCGGCCGCGAACTCCAGCACCGCCTGCGCATTACTCTGCCCCATACCCGTATCGATCACCAGCACCGCTTCGCGCCCGCCGATCACCCCGATATTGGGCACCAATTGCACGCCGTGATTCTCGATCACCACCAGATCGCGGGCGACCTCGCGAGCCTGCGCGAGGTTCACCGCCGGATCCGGGATCGGATGTTCGGGTGTCACCGCTGCGGTCATTGCACACTCCTGTCCTCGACTCCCCCTCAGTCCAGTCGTGCGGCCGCGCACCGTCCAACACCCTTTCCGGCCGCCCGATACCCCGCGGGTATCGTTGCCGCTGATGGACTTACGCACGCTGCGCTATTTCGTGGCGGTCGCCGAGGAACTGCATTTCGGCCGGGCCGCCGCCCGCCTGCACATGTCCCAGCCCCCGCTCAGCCGTGCCATCCGGCAGCTGGAAACCGAACTCGGCAGCGTGCTGCTACTGCGCTCCCCCGCCGGTGTCACGCTGACCGCCGCCGGTGCGGCGCTCTACGACGAGGCACGCGCACTGCTGGCGCAGGCCGAACAGGCCCGTGCGAAGGTGCGCGCGATCGCCGCCTCGGCCACGCTCACCCTGGGCACGCTCGGTGACAGCGCCGAACAGGTGGGCGCGGATCTGGTCTCGGAGTTCCGGCGCGTACATCCCGATATCCGGGTGCGCGTGCGCGAGTTCGACTTCACCGATCCGACGGCGGGGCTGCGGGCCGGGCTGACCGATCTGGCGCTCACCCGAACTCCGTTCGAGCACACCGGGATCGCGGTGCATCCCTTGCGCTCGGATCCGATCGGGGTGATCGTGCGCGAGGACGATCCACTCGCCGGGCGGGACCGGATCGACCTTCGCGAGCTCGCGGACCGGCAGTGGTTCCGGTTGCCCGAGGGCACCGATCCGGTGTGGCAGGCGTACTGGACGCAACCCGACCTGGGACACGCCGATGGTCCGGTGGTGCGCACCGTGCACGAGTGCATGCAGGCCGTGCTTTGGAACGGGTCCATCGGGCTCGCACCGCTGGTGCACGCGCTGCCGCGGGGATTGCGCGCGGTGCCGATCGATGACGCGATGCCGAGTCACCTGGTGGTGGCCTGGCCCCGGGCCGATACGAATCCGCTGATCGAGTCGTTCCGGCGCATTGCCGCCGAGCTGTATCGAACCGGCTGATCACCGCCGCCTAACAACCAAGCACTTGCTTGTTTTGCCTCCGTGGACTACGAATGAGGTGGTATCGCCCTGTTCACAGTCGAAGGAAGTGCATGGACGACTTCGGTCATCGGCCCGGCGCCGCACTCGTATTGGGCGCCAGCGGCGGGCTCGGACTCGCGGTGGCGCGCATGCTCATCGAGCGCGGCAGTCATGTGGGGCTGACCTACTTCCGCTCGGCGGGCAAGCTCGATCCGCTGTTCACCATTGCCAAGGAGCAGGAGCGGCGGGCCCGATCCTGGCGACTCGATCTCACCGACGCCGAACGCGCCGCCGAGGTCACCGCGCAGGTCGCGGAGGAATTCGGCGGGATCCACACCCTGGTCTACGCCGCCGGACCGCATATCCCGATGCGGCATCTGAGCCGAATCTCCCCGGCCGACTTCCGATCTCAGCTCATCGACGACGCGAGCGGCTTCTTCAACGCCGTGCACGCCGCGATACCGCACCTGCGCCGGACCCAGGGCAATATCGTCGCCATCAGCACCGCCGCCACCGCGCGCTTCCCCATCCGGGATGGGCTGTCCAGCGGCCCGAAAGCCGCTGTGGAGGCACTGGTCCGGGGCATCGCCGCCGAAGAGGGCAGGTTCGGGATTCGCGCCAATTGCGTCGGACCGGGCATGACCACCGACGGTATGGCGGAACGGCTGATCAGCTCGGGCGAACTCGACGAGCAGGCGCTGGAGATCACCCGGGGCAATATTCCCCTGCGCCGCTTCGGAAATGCCGAGGACATCGCCGAAGCGGTGTGCTTCCTGGCCTCGGATCGCGCCGATTTCATCAGCGGGCAGAAGCTCGATATCGACGGCGGCTACGGGGTGTAGCTCACCGGTCCGAGACGTTGATTCCTATGGTGTGCGCGAAGATCGGGGCCAGATCCATCAGCTGCAGACTGGTGATCGTGGCCCCGCGCAGGGACTCCACGCCCTCGTAGACGCCGATCGAACGCGCCGTGCGCAGATCCACCTTGGACAGGGTGGCCTTGCGCATGGACAGCGACTCGATCTCGGTGCCCGGAAAGGTGACCGAGGTCAGCTTCGCCTCGCTGATATCCACATGGCGCAGTACGCAATCGGTGAACGACACCTCGGTCAGGTGCGCGCCGCGCAGATTCACCGAATCGAATTTGCAGTTGTAGAACTTGACCCGGCGCAGTCGCGCGCCGAACGCCTCCACCCCCGACCAGGCGTTCATCACCAATTCCGCATCCATCCACGAGGTTTCGGACAGATCGGCGCGGGTCCACTGGGTGCCCTGAATCCACACATCGTTGAACCTGGTGTGCCGCAACGAACCACCGGTGATCGAACCGCCGGTGATGGCGCATTCGGTGAGCTGAGCGCCGCGCACCTCGGCATCCTCGAGCCGCATTCCCTCGAAGAGGGCGCAATCGTATTCGCCCTCCATGGTGATCTCATCGCGCTCCTGCAGAAAACGCGCGAACGACAGATCGGCCAAATCCCGCGGCATCGAAGATCCTCACCTCTGCTCGGCAACCAGTGCCGTCGACCGTAGTCGAACACTCCGACAGGCCCGCGCGGGGCGTAGGCTGCCACAAAGGCACGATCCGAGATTCACTTCCTCGCACCGAAAGGTACGACCGTGACGAAAATCGGAGTCACCGGAGCGACCGGCAAGCTCGGCACCCTCGTCGCCCAGCGCCTGGCCGCGGCGGGCGCGGATCTGCGCCTGATCGCCCGCAAACCCGGGAAACAGCTGCCCATCCCCGATGCCGAGGTGCGCTTCGCCCCCTACGGCGACGGTCCCAAATTCGAGCTGGCGGCCAGCGGGGTGGAAACCCTGCTGCTGGTCTCGGCCATGGAGAGCGATCTGCGCGTGGCTGAGCACACCACCGCCATCGAGGCCGCGGTCGCGGCCGGGGTGCGGCGCATCGTCTACATCTCGTTCCAGGGCGCCGCGCCCGAGGCCACCTTCACCTTCGCGCGCGATCACTGGTACACCGAACAGCAGATCCGCCAGACCGAACTGGCGTTCACGGTATTGCGGGACAACAACTATCAGATCCATCTGCCCGCGCTCGCCGATCCCGAGACCGGGGTGATCCGCGGACCCGCCGGTGACGGCCGGGTCGCGGCGGTGGCGCACGAGGACATCGCCGATGTGGCCACCGCGGTGCTGCTCGATGATCAGTTGCTGCCCAACGAGATACGCGATGTCACCGGGCCCGAGGCGCTGAATCTGGATGAGGTCGCGGCCATTCTGAGCAAGCACACCGACCGCGAGATCACCTACAAGCCCGAATCGATTCCCGAGGCGTACGAGAGCCGATCGAAATACGGTGCGCCGGACTGGATGGTCGCGGGATGGGTGACCTCCTATCAGGCCATCGCCACCGGTGAGCTCGCGACGGTCTCGAGCACCGTGGAGGCGATCACCGGTCATCCGCCCATCGCCTTCGACCGCTATCTCACCACCCATCCCGAAGTGCTGGACCGCCTTCGGAACCGAACCTGATATCAGCGCGCCGCGATGGCGGTCAGCAGATCGCGCACCACCGCCATCAGCGCGACCGGTGACGGATCCTTGTGCAGCGCAACCAGATCGTCCTGTAGCTGCTGCGGCAGGGATTCGTCCGACTGATCGGCCAGCGCCTGCCACACCTCGCGCACCTGACCCTCGCTCAACTGTGCCAGCGGCGCCACCACATCCTCGATCTGCGCCCCGTCCAACCGCGGATCCGCCGCGGCCACCCGCACCCGCGCGGCGACAGTAGGAGGCAAGTGACCGGCGACAATCTGCAGCAGTGTCTTCACCCACCCGAGCGTATGTGCCCATCCCACACCCCACCCCGCTTTCGCCGTTCCCACCACCGGTGCAACATTTTCGCTGCGGTCTTGGAATATTCACGATTCGTCGCGTAGCCTTCGGCGCAGCCGACAGCACCACCGACCCGAGGATGCGACGATGAGCCAGGCGTTCGACGCTTGGAAGCGGACCATTACGCGCGGGGCGAGCACCCGGGCCATCGCGGAACGCTTGGACAGCAATGGGCCGCGCATCAAGCGGCATCTGGAGGAATCGGATCCGCCGGTGGCGGACACGGTGATCGAACTGGCCCGCGCCTACGACGCCAACCCGGTCGAGGGGCTCATCGCCGCGGGACTGCTCACGCGCAGCGATGTCGACCACGCCGCCACCCGGGACGCGCTCAGCGCGGTGCCCATGCTGCAACTGCTCGAGGAGGCGGTGGCCCGCGAACGCCGTGCCGTCGACCGCCGCGCCCCGGAACCCGAGCGCCACCCCGACGAAACCCACGGCCGCCGCATCAAACGACGACGCATCGGCGAGGGCATGCCGTGATGACGCACCTCGCTCACACCCGCTCGGCTCGGCTCTCGATCCAGGCGTGGCCGCGTGCAACGTGCCCGCGTAGCGGCGGAACAGTTTCAGCATGGCCGAGGACGGGATATCCGGGGGCCGAGCGCGTTGGGGTCCGTCAGGAGGAAACGCTGGCCGGTGTGCGGGAAATGCGGCCGCCCAGGCGCTCGTTGACGGCGAAGCCGTGCTTGCGGCACCAGGCGGCCAGCATCGGGACGGCCGAATCGTCATCGCGGTAGGTGGGCACCAGCTGACCGACGATGGTCAGGTGATGGGCATCCGCGGCCCGGCAGAGTTGTTGCAGCACAGCGGTTCCCAGTCCGGTTCCGCGTAACTCCGGATTGACGGTGATGTTGTCGAGTTTGATGGTGTCGGCGTACACATCGAAGACCACATCGACGAGATCGTCACTGCGGCGCAGGGATTCGATATCGGCGGGCAGCGGGCGCAGCACGCCGGGCAGATGATCCGCGAGCCGTCCGCGCGCGGCCTCATCGGGCGCGGTGCGGGTCAGCGCGACCAGCTGCTCGGTCAGATCGGCCACGGCCACCCGATCGCCCAGTGCCGCCAGCGGGCGGGTCTGTTCGGCCAGCGCGGCCAGCACGCGCAATTGCCGGGTCCAGTGCGGATCGGTGGTCTCGTATTCGGTGATCAGATCGGCCAGGGTGAACTCCAGGCCGAACGAACTGCCGCGGCTGCGAATATAGCCGCCGGACAGCACGCCCCAGCGTCTGTCGTCCGCGCCGACACCGTGCTGGGCCAGTTCGCGCAGCAGCACATCGCGGCGGCCGGTGGCATTGGCGATGGTGGAACCGGGCAGCCGGTGCAACCAGCGCCGCCACCCGGTGAGATTGGCTCGAATCCGGCTGCCCGCGACATCACCGCTGGCCGCCAAATAGTTGCACAGTGCTTGCTGTCTCCGGTCCAGCAGCTCATGCGCCCGCTCGAAACCGGATGCTTCCGGAAGCGATCTGCCCTCACTCATAACAAACAAGCTAGCGCTCGGCGGCTGAGTCGCAGGTAACCGGCACGCTCCCGATGGGTCGAAATCCTTCGGCGGCGCATGATGCGGCTACCTCCACGCCGTTTGCTGATAGTTCCAACTCGGCTCCGGCGGCACACCACCGGACAGCGCCTCGACCCGATCGATCAGCGCGCGTTCGTATCGCCGAGCCTGCCGCCGATCCATTCGGGTCGCGGCCCGCAGGCCCGCCCGGGCACGGCGGCGACTGCGCCGGGTGAGCAGCGAAGCCAACTGCTGTTCGGTGCCCAGCGTGCGCGCCGACGGCTGGGCGATGGTGGCGCGCAACCATTTTCGCTCGGTACCCAGCACCCAGCGATACGCCAGGCCGAAGATGAGCAGATCGACGATCACCGGGAAGAAGAGCGTCAGCACGCCCGGACCGCTCGGGCGCGGCGCGTCGAAGACGAAATGCATGGTCACCGCCATGGCGTAGAACAGCGCGAAGAAGCCGATCCGCCAGCCCCATGAGCGATCGGTGCGCAGCAACAGCACCACGATGCCCACACCCACCAGCGCCGACATCGCCCAGTGCGAGGTGAACGCGGTGATCAGCCGCAGGACCGCCACGATCAGCACATCCGCGATCGGATCCTGCGGTGCGCCCAGCGCGGTCTGCACGCTGTACAGGCAATCCTCGGAGATCTGCGCGCCCAATCCGACGAAACCGCCGATCAGCAGACCGTCCATGGGCCGTCGCAGTCGCGCCCGGAACAGCACCGCGACGATCGCGATGCCGATCGCCTTGATGAACTCCTCATCGATGGGCGCGGCGATCGCCGCCTGCCAGTTGTTCGCGAACTCATCGCCCCCGAGCTTGGCGACCAGCTGTGTCACATGGTCATTCGCCCACAGCGCCACACCCGGCCACACCGTCGCACCCCAGATGAAACCCATCAGAATCGGCGCGACCAAGCGCCGCCGCGCGCGAAAAGGGTCCAGCTCGAACAACACCCAGCCGAAGAACACCAGCGTCAGCGCGGTCACAGGTAGCGCGGCCAGCGCCTGCGCACCGCCGAACCACACCATCCCCGCGGCCTGCACCAGGAACACCAGCGGTCCGGCCGCGACCACCACGCAGTAGACCCAGAACAGCGCCGACCGCGGCTGGAACCAGCCCGGCCCGGTCATACCTCGACCGCTTTGCTCGACGCGAGCACCGCGAGAATCATGGCCCGGCCCGCCTCCCGGGTCGGACCCGTGACGGTGATGGTCACCGCGATATCGCCGGAATTGGCGACGGCGCAGACACCGCCCGCCGTATCGGGCAGCACACACATCCGGCCGTGGAACGAGCCCGCCTCGATGGCATCGCCGTCGAAATGCACCTGATGGCCCGACGCGCGCAGCGGCAGCAGCAGTCGCGGTGCGGCGGTATCGAAATCGGTGATGCCGTCCACCACCGAGACGCCCAATCGCTGCTCCCCGATATCGGAATCGAGGATCGCGGAGGATTCGGAGCCGGTGGCGATGCGGCGCATGGCCTCCGGGACCGCGAACCGCACCCCGTTCGAGGGATCGTCGGCGCCGTGCACGGCGCCGATACCGCTCGCGGTCAGCGTGATCTCGGTCCCCGCCGCGACCGCGGTCTCCCGATCGGGCACCGCCGCGTCCAGCAGGGGTGGCACCACGGCAATCACGGCGAGGGCGGCCACCGCCGCCAGCGCCGGTCCGACCGAATGAATCAGGCGCGCCATGTCTTCCAGCCTCCCGGTCCGTGTGGCGGGCCCGCAATGGGTGACCGCCACACATATCGGATCAGCGGACGGACAGCCGCCCACCATGCAATAGCCGAGAGTTAACCACAATTCATGATGCGAGCCCGGCGCGCACGCCGCGACCTGTTACAGCAGATTCGCCAGACCCGAGAGCGGACCGGGCAGCGCGGCCACGTGATTCTTCAGACCGGTCGCCACCGGGTTCGGGGTCGCCGCGCGCAGGCGATCCAGTTCGGTCTGCATGGTTCCGACGGTCTGCTCGTAGATGCGATCCACCAGTTCGGTGTCCTCCGGATCGCCGGGCTGGGTGGACCAGTCCAGGGCGGGCAGGAAGCTCACATCCACGTGCGAAGGCAGCGGAATCTGCGGCAGAATCGGCGCGATGCCGAACGGCAGGCCGACGGTGTACGGAAATACCTTGGCGCGCACCAGTTTATCGAGTCCGAGCACGCGGGCGGTGCGCTCACCGCGACTCACGATGAAGATGGAATCGTGGCCGCCGTTGGCGACCGCCGGAATCACCGGCACGCCCATTTTGAGCGCGAGCCGGATGAAGCCCTTGCGCCCGGCGAAATCGACCTTGCCGCGATCGGTCCACGGACGGCACGCCTCCCAGTCGCCGCCCGGGTAGACCATGACCGCGCCGCCGTCCTTGAGGCCCGCCGTGGCCGCCTCCTGCGAAGCAGGGATGACCCCGAAATCGCGCAGGCTGTCACCGAGACCCGGTGCGCGCAAAAGGATTTCGTGCGCCACACCGTAGGTGGGCTCATTCGGGCGGCGATCCATCGCCGCCATGAAGGTGATCCACACCTCGGGCGCCCAATAGATGGACGAGTGATTGCCGATCACCAGTGCCGGCCCCGCCGCCGGTAGGTTCTCCACGCCCGTCACCTGCGGCGTGAAGTAATTCGTATAGACCCGAGCCAGGGGAAGCAGTGGGTGGTTCGGGTTCGGAAGTACCGGTGTGTTGTTCATGGAATGTCCTGTCGTATCGCGTTACCGATGACGGGCGGCACGTAACGACACACGCCGACGTTTTCGAATTCTCGACGTCGAGCCGAAATGTATTGCCCCCGGACAACATCCCCATTGATAGTCCTGACGGCCGCGTCCAGCGCGGTCCGGATTGGCAGTGCGCGTGCCGCTGCGTTGCGACCGATGCCCGTCACCGTCCTCCTGCCCTTCCGAGGTTAGCAAGCCAAGCAATTGCTTGTTAGGAAGTGTGCGAAACCCAACATCCGCAGCATGATTCGCGTGTCAGCGGGAATGCCGACATAAGATGACAGGCCGGGAACACATAGTTGGATGCGCATATCCGGGTAGACGAATATTGCTGGGTCCGAGCGCTCCCGGACCCCAGCGGTGGTCATGATCAGTTCAGGCCGCGCCGGCGGTACAGCGTGCCCGCCGCCAGATAGCCGACCAAACCTATTGCGGCACACCAGATCAGCGCAGTCACCGGGCTGTGGCCGATCGGCGTGCCCATCAGCAGACCGCGCACCGTTTCGGTGATCGGGGTGATGGGCTGATGTTCGGCGAAGCCCCGCAACCAGCCGGGCAGCGTATGCACCGGCACGAAAGCGCTACTCACGTAGGGCAGGAACATGAAGCTGAAGGTGAAACCGTTGGCCGCCTCCGGATTCGGCGCGAGCAGACCCAGCGCGGCCGCCAGCCAGGACAGCGCGAGAATGAACAGCGCCAGCATCGCGATCACACCGAGCCAGCGAATGGGATCCGCGGTCGGCCGGAAACCGAGCGCCACCGCCACCAGAATCACCAGACCGGTGGTGATCATATTGCGCAACACGCTTTCCGCCACGTGGCCGGTGAGCACCGACGACCGCGAAATCGCCATGGTGCGAAAACGATCGATGATGCCGCTCTGCATATCGGTGGAGACCGCCACCGCCGTACCGCCCGCACCGAAACCCGAGCACAGCAGAATGATTCCGGGAACCACGTAGTCGATATACGCCCCGCCCACATTCAGCGCGCCGCCGAAGACGTAGACGAACATCAGCAGAATCACCAGCGGGATGATGATGGTCATCAGCAGGGTGTCGGGACTGCGCAGCGTATGCCGGAAACTGCGGCCGACCATGGTGCCCGAATCCTGGGCCGCGCGAACCAGAGTGCTCATGACCGAACGCCTTTCGAGGTGTTACCGGTCAGCGCGAAGAAGACATCGTCGAGATCCGGTGTGTGAATGGATAATTGGCCGATGGACAGGTCGTGATCGTCGAAATGTTCCAGCAGCCTTCGTATATCGCCGACACTGCCGTCCGAGGGCACCGACAGCACCAACTGCTCCATATCGGCCTCCGCCGATCCCACCGCGCGAGCGGCGGCCGCCAAGCCTTGTGCGTCGGCGAAGGTCAGCCGGACGTGACCGCCGGGGGCCAGCTTCTTCAACTCACCCGAGGTGCCCTCGGCGACGATGCGGCCGTCATCGAGGACGGCGATGCGATCGGCCAGTTGATCGGCCTCCTCCAGATACTGCGTGGTCAGGAAGATCGTCACGCCGTCGTTCACCAAACCCCGGATGACGGACCATAATTCGCGGCGGCTGCGCGGATCCAAACCGGTCGTTGGCTCGTCGAGGAAGACGATGCGCGGATCCCCCATCAGACTCATGGCCAGATCCAGGCGGCGCACCATACCGCCGGAGTAGGAACCGGTGCGCTTGCGCGCCGCCTCCACCAGATCGAACTGTTTCAGCAATCGCGTTGTGCGCCTGGCGGTTTCCGCCGCGCCGAGGTGCAGCAGCTTACCGACCAGGCGCAGGTTCTCCTCCCCCGTCAGCAACGGATCGACCGCCGAATTCTGGCCGGTGACACCGATGATGCCGCGTACGGCATCGGCCTCCCGGACCGGATCGTGCCCGCCCACCAGCATGCGCCCCGCATCGGGACGGCCCAGGGTGACCAGTAGCCGGACCACGGTGGTCTTACCCGCGCCGTTCGGGCCGAGTAGCGAGAAGACCGTTCCGGCGGGCACATTCAGATTGATGCCGCGCAGCACCTGATGGTCGCCGAAGGATTTGGTCAGCCCGGACACCTCGATGGCGGGCCGGTCAGTGACTGTCATGGGGAACCCCCGAATCGAAAACTGTGTATGGTCTACACTCTGTTTATAGGCTACACAGTTTCCTGGATGGCGCAAGATGTACGGGAGCGTGAGAACAGGAGGGTCGAATGGATCGGCACGACGAAGGCGTCCTGCCCAAATCGGTCAAACTGCTGTGGAACCTGGATGATCCGGGCACCCGCGGCCCCAAACGCGGTCTGAGCCTGGACCAGATCCTCGACGCGGCCGTCGCCATCGGCGATGCCGAGGGCTATGCCGCCATCTCGATGGGCCGCATCGCCAAGGAGCTCGGCTTCACACCCATGTCCCTCTACCGGTACGTGGACAGCAAGGACACCCTGATCGAGATCCTGCACGACCGCATAATCGGACCGCCGCCCACACTGCCCGCCGACGCGGGCTGGCGCGCCAACCTGCAAGCCTGGGCCTGGGCCGAATTCCACGCCATCCGCAATCGGGAATGGTGGATGGATATCCCCATGACCGGTCCCCCGCTGGGCCCGAACAATATGGACTGGCTCGAAACCGGTATGGCCGCGGTCTCCGCACTGCCCATCCCCGAACCCCAACGGCTGCAACTGGTGACGAACCTGTCCTTCTTCGTCATCGGCCGCACCCGATTCCTGCGCGACACCATGCGCCACGTCGAGGACGACAAGGATTACAGCACCATCCTCGCCGCCGTCCTGGACCCCGCCCGCTACCCCGCCGTCACCAGCGCCGTCACCAACAACGCCTTCGAGGATGACGATATGCACTGGGACGAAGGCGATTTCGGCTTCGCCCTGGACCGCCTACTGGACGGCTACGAGGTCTACATCGACACCTACCCGAACCGAAAACGCTGATCTCTCAACCGACTCGGTAGAGCCAGAGGCGGGGGTTGGCGGGGTCGCCGGTGGAGGTCCAGCCGTAGGTTTGGGCTATGCCCTCGCCGGAGTAGGCGGTGAGGTAGGTGAGTAGGTCGGGGTGGGTGACGTGGCCGGAGGCTATGCCGTGCAGGACTATTGCGGTGAGGTCGTACGCCTCGGCGGAGTAGGTGCCCGGGGGCGAACCGGTGAGGGTGCGGTAGGCGGTGGCGAAATCGGTGGGGGCGGCGGCACAGGGGCAGGAGAGGGTGGCTCCGGTTGCCACTGTGCCCGCGCGCTCTACGAAGGCGGGGTCGTTGCTGCCGTCGCCGGAGTAGAAGGGGATGGTGATGCCCGCGGTGTGGAGCAGCGGGAGGAGGGTGGCGGATTCGGTGTAGTAGCCCGCGTAGAAGATGGCGTCGGGGCCCGCGGTGGCGATCTTCGATACGGCGGCGTTGAAATCCCCGTGCGGGTCCAGGGCGAACGAGCAGTTGGTGTCGGCGGCCGCGCCGAGGCCGGTGGTGACGGCTTTGCCAAGGCTCACGCCGTAGTCGCCGGTGTCCCAGACCACGCAGACACCGTGATGACCGGCGGTACCCGCGAGATAGCGGCCCATGGTGATGCCCGAGAAGTCGTCATCGGCGAGGCCGCGGAAGAAGGTGCGCCAACCATTCTGGGAGAGTTGGGAATTGGTGGCGGACGGGGTGAGGAACGGGAGACCGGCGGCGCTGAAGATCGCGCCGGTCGCCTTGGTCTCACCGGAGAAGGCCGGGCCGATCAACGCCGCGATCGAGGAATCGGCGGTGATCTTCGGCGCGAGTTGGGCTGCGGTTTGCGGATCTCCGGTGGTGTCGAACTCCTTCACCGTGATCGCGCAGCCCGGATTCTTGCGGGTGAACTGATCGACTGCCAGGCGTACGCCGCCGAGCACATTGCGGCCCAGCGCGGCATTCGGGCCGGTGAGCGCACCGGCCATGGCGATGCTGGTCGGCGGACAGGTCGCGCCACCGTCTCCGGCGGGGTCCAAGGGAGTGTCAACGGCGCCGGCCGGATTGCCGTCCCCGTCCACTCGCATCAGGGGTTGGATACCGCCGCCCGGGGTGATCGTCATCTCCCCGCCCCCGGCCGGAATGGCCGCACCCGCCGAAGAATTGGACGATCCTTTGTCCCCCGACTTGGAATCCCTTGTCGCCCAAATTATTCCGAAGGTCACCGCGAGTAGTACCACGACAGCCGTCGCGCCGATCGCGATCCATCTACCTCGGCGCGGAGGCGAGGCGCTCGGAGCCGGGGTGACCGGATTCGGGTCGATCGTCGTTGGCGGCGTCGCGACAGGATTCGTCGCGATAATCGTTGGGGGCGCGGTGGTTTCGAATCTCGGCGCGGACACCATGGTCGGTGGCACACCGGTGAGGGCGCGGGTCGCGGCGGCGGCGAAATCGCGGCAGGTGTCGAAGCGTTCGACCGGATTCTTGGCCAGCGCGCGGCCGAAGACCGCATCGAGTTCGGCGGGCAGACCACCGCGGCGGGAACTGATCGGCGGGGGCTGGAAATGCAGATGACCCGCCACCACCGCCGCGGCCGTGCCGGATTGGAAGGGCGTGGCGCCCGAGAGCAGCCAGTACAGGCTGCACGCCAGCGAATACTGATCCGAACGCTGATCCAGGGGCATACCCGACAACTGTTCGGGTGAGGCGTAAGCCAGTGTGGCGGTGAGGGTTCCGGTGCGGGTCAGGTGCGCGGTGTCATCGCGCAGGCGGCCGATGCCGAAATCGGTGAGCAGTACCCGTTCCTCATGGCCGAGGGTGGGGCGGGCCAGCATGATGTTGGCGGGCTTCACATCTCGATGCAGCACGCCGACGGTATGCGCGTAATCCAGGGCTTTGGCGGTCTCCCCCACAATGCGAATGGCATGCGGCGGCGGCAACTCCGGCGGTTGCAGTGCGGCCGCGTCGGAGCCGTCGATGAACTGCATGGCGATCCACAGTCGCCCGTTCTCGACCCCGCGATCGGACACCGACACGATATTCGGATGATCGAGCCGGGCGATCAATTCCGCCTCGCGCTCGAATCGGGCGCGAATCTCGGCGTCTCCCGCGAACTCCGGGCTCAGCACCTTCAGCGCGACCAGGCGCGGCAGGCGCGGATGCCGGGCCAGATACACCGAACCCATACCGCCGCTGCCCAGCAGCCGTTCGACCTGGTATCCCGCGAAAATCTCACCCGCACGCATCGCCCGGTCCCCTCGGCAGCTACAGATTCCCTGGAACCGTACACCGGGTACGCGACGTGGGCGGGCGCATCGACCCCAACGCCCAACGCCTCGGCATACGACAGGCCCCCGGTCGGTAACCGGGGGCCTGTCGGGGCGAACTATCGCTCGCGAATTACTTCTTGCGCTCGCGCTTCTCGCGCACGCGCACGTTCACCTGCACCGGCGAACCGTCGAAGCCGAACTCCTCACGCAGTTTGCGCTCGAGGAACCGGCGGTAACCGGCCTCGAGGAAGCCCGTGGTGAAGAGCACGAACGTCGGCGGCCGGGTGGACGCCTGGGTCGCGAACATGACGCGCGGCAAACGCCCGCCACGCATCGGCGGCGGGGTCGCGGCCACGACCTCCTTCAGCCAATTGTTCAGGCGGCCGGTGGAAATGCGCTTATCCCACGATTCCAGCGCGGTCTCCATCGCCGGAACCAGCTTCTGCACCGCGCGACCGGTATGCGCGGAGATATTCACCCGCTGCGCCCAGCGCACCTGCACCATCTCGCGGTCGATCTCCCGCTCGAGCTGCTCGCGGCGATCCTCATCGACCAGATCCCACTTGTTGTAGGCGATCACCAGTGCGCGACCGGTTTCGGCCACCATGGAGATCACCCGCAGATCCTGTTCGGTGACCGGCTGCGAGGCATCGATCAACATGACCGCCACCTCGGCGGACTCGATCGCCGAACGGGTGCGCAGCGCGGCGTAGAACTCGGTGCCGCTGGCATTGGCGACCTTACGGCGCAAACCCGCGGTATCGACGAAACGCCAAGGCTTACCGCCCAATTCGACCAGCGAATCGACCGGGTCGACGGTGGTGCCCGCGACATCGTGCACCACCGAGCGCTCCACGCCCGAAAGCTTGTTGATCAGCGAGGATTTGCCGACGTTCGGCTTGCCGACCAGCGCCACACGACGCGGGCCGCCCTGCAAACCGCTGCCCTCACGCGGGGTTTCGGGCAGCACCGCCAGAATATCGTCCAGCAGATCACCGGTACCGCGACCGTGCGCGGCCGAAACCAGTTTGGGCTCACCGAGACCCAGCGACCACAGCGCGGCGGCGTCGGCCTCGAGCTTCTGATTGTCGACCTTGTTGGCGACCAGGATCACCGGGGTCTTGGAGCGGCGCAACACCTTTGCCACCGCTTCATCGGTCGCGGTCGCGCCGACCACGGCATCCACCACGACCACGATGGCGTCCGCGGTCTGCATGGCGACCTCGGCCTGCCGGGCCACCGACTGCTGCAGACCCTTGGCGTCGGGCTCCCAGCCGCCGGTGTCCTGCACCAGGAAACGGCGTCCGGCCCAGGTGGCCTCGTACGAGATACGGTCGCGGGTAACGCCCGGGACATCCTCGACCACCGCTTCGCGGCGACCCAGAATACGGTTCACCAGCGTGGATTTACCCACGTTCGGCCGGCCGACGATGGCCAGCGTCGGCATGGGCACATGCTCGGCGTCCTGCTCGCCCTCGAATTCGGCGATATCCCAATCGGCTTCATCCGACCAGATGCCATCACCGGCGAAGGTGTCCTGCGTCACTGCGCGCCTCCTGCCGAAATCTGCTGTCCGACAACGCGGTACAGCTCGTCGATAACCTCGTCCATATTCAGCTCGCTGGTGTCGACCAGCACCGCGTCCTCGGCCGGACGCAGCGGCGACACCTTGCGGGTGGAATCGAGATTGTCGCGGCGCTGCACATCGGCCAGCACCGCCTCGAAATCATCACCGCGACCCTCCGCGATGTTCTGCACATTGCGGCGCGAGGCACGGGCCTCGGCGGACGCGGTCAAATAGATCTTCACATCGGCGTCGGTCAGCACGACGGTGCCGATATCACGGCCCTCCACCACGATTCGGCCCGCGGCGGCAGCGATCTCCCGCTGCAGCGCCACCAGCTGATCGCGCACCTCGGACACCGCCGACACCGCGGAAACGGCCTTGGTCACCGCATTGCCGCGGATCTCCGCCGACACATCCTCACCGTCGAGCAGAATCACCTCGCGACTCGGATCGGTGCCGATGGTCAACGGCAATTCCTTGACCGCCGCCACGATCGCATCGGCGTCATCGAGATCGACACCGCTGCGCAGCACGCGCAGCGTCGCCACCCGATACATCGCACCGGTATCGAGATACCGGGCCTCGAGCCGGGTCGCCAGCTTGCGCGACACACTCGACTTACCGGTGCCGGACGGGCCGTCCATGGCCACGACCAGCGGCGCGACGCCGGTGAGTCCGCTGAGCCGATCTTTCACAGTTCCCACACCGTTCACAACGACACCGCCTCGTAGAGCTTCCCGATTTCGTCACGACCAAGAACACGCAGCGCGCCCGGGCGCTGATCGCCCAGCGCCACCGGACCCACATGGGTGCGCACCAGCGCGGTCACCGGATGGCCGACCTCGGCCAGCAGGCGGCGCACAATGTGCTTGCGGCCCTCGTGCAGCACGATCTTCACCAGCGATTTGCCCTGGCCGACCTCGAGCACCTGGAATTTGTCGGCCTTGGCCGGACCGTCCTCCAGCTCGACGCCGTCGCGCAGCAGCTTGGCGACATTGCGCTGATTGACCTCACCGTTGACCGTGGCCAGGTAGGTCTTGGACACCTCGTACGACGGATGCATCAGGCGGTGCGCCAGATCGCCGTCATTGGTGAGCAGCAGCAGACCCTCGGTATCGGCGTCCAGGCGGCCGACGTGGAACAGGCGCTGCCCGGCCGCGATTCGCTCGGCCACGATATCGCCGACGCACGGGCGGCCCATCTCATCGGACATGGTGGACTGCCAGCCCTTGGGCTTGTTCAGGGCCAGATACACCTGCTCATCGCGGACCACGACACGCACACCATCGACACGAACGACCGCGTTCTCCGGATCGATGCGCAGGCCCTGCTCGGTCACGATGCGACCGTCGACCTCGATACGACCGGCCTCGATCATGTCCTCGGCCACGCGCCGCGAGGCGACACCGGCCTTGGCGAGCACCTTCTGCAAACGCTCACCCTCGCCCCACGGGAGCTTCTTGCGGGTCTCGCGATTCTCGTCCTCGACATGCTGATGCCGCGCGGGCTTGGCATTGCTCAACATCACCGGCAGCGCGGGCGACGGGCGATGCACCTTCTTCTTCGGCGTGGGCGAGGTGCTCGGCGCGAGCGGACGACCGCCACCGATGCGACCGCGCGAGGCATTGCGATCCTGACCGAAACCGGTGCGATCGGCGCCGAAACCGGTGCGGCCCTGCGCACCTCGCGAATCGCCGGTGCGCGGGGCACCGCCGCGGGGAGCCGAACCACCGCGGGCGGACGGGGCCGCGCCGCGCGAATCACCGAAAGATCCACCGCCACTGCGGGATCCACCACGCGAGTCGTACGAACCCGAACCACCGCGGGAATCGCCACGCGAACCGTACGAACCGGAACCGCGCGAATCACCGTACGAGCCACTGCCACCGCGGGATCCACCACGGGAATCGCCGCGCGAACCGGCATAACCGGAACCGCCGCGCGAATCACCGCGTGCGCCGCCGCCGTACGAACCGGAGCCGCCGCGCGAGTCCCCGCGCGAGCCGCCACCGTACGAGCCACTGCCACCGCGGGAATCGCCGCGCGACCCGCCGTAGCCGGAACCACCGCGCGAATCGCCGCGCGAGCCCTCATAGGATCCGCGAGACGAGCCGCCGTACGACTGCGAGTCTCCGCGTGATCCGCCGCGCGGCGAACCACCGCGCGAATTGCCATATGAATCGCCGTCACGCGATGACGCGGACCTGTCGGTCCGGCCTCGGGCGGCCTGCGAACCGCCCCGGGGCGATTCGAAATTACGTTTACTACGGTCCGGTGTGCCATCTCGGCGAGCGGGAGTATTCACGTTGTCCTATTTCAATCCTCGGTGCCGAGGTCGATATTCGCCTCGGCTGGTTTTTTCAGCCTGGTGAACCGTGGGTCCGTATCCAGGCTCTCGTTGATCTCGTCGATCAGGTCGACGCCCGGGAGCAGCGGCGCCAACGGCGGCAAATCCGCCAGGGACGCGAGTCCGATCCGTTCCAGGAACAGTTCGGTCGTGACGTACAAAGTGCCGTTGGTCTCCGGGTCCGTTCCGGCCTCCGCGACCAGCCCCCGCGCCAGCAGGGTCCTGATCACGCCGTCGATATTCACGCCGCGCACCGCACTCACACGGGCCCGGGTAACCGGTTGACGATAGGCGATCACCGCCAGGGTTTCCAAGGCAGCGCGAGTGAGCTTCGAACGTGCGCCGTCCAACAGCATACGTTCCACGTAGGGCGCGAATTCCTGCCGCGTGTAGTAACGCCACCCATCCCCCACGAACCTGAGATCCATACCACTGCGCCGATCGGACAATTCGGCCGACATCTCCCGCAGCGCCGTCTCCACCCGCAACGCGGTCGCGTTCACCGCGTTCGCCAGCAAATCCACCGGCGCCGGCGCGTCCACCACCAGCAACATCGCCTCCAGCGCCCCCCGGAACTCGACCTCGTCCAACGTTTCCGAGTCGAGCGGATCCACCTCGTCCCCGAATTCGAGACTCGTCTGCCCCGGCTCCCCGGTGTCGTGGGCAATGTCACCTAGGACGTCGCTCTCACCACCCGGCTCCGGGGTCGCGTCCTCCAGGTTCCGCACTGCCTCGGTCATAGAACTTCCTCCGCGATACTCCGGCGCTGAGACCGGGCATGGTCACAGATCACGTGAATGGCCGACCCCATTCGAACATACGTACTAAAGTGTTGCGAGTGCCTAACGCCGTGGTCAAACGAGCGTTCCGATATCGCTTCTATCCCACCGATTCGCAGGCGAGCGAGCTCATTCGAACATTCGGCTGCGTCCGGAAGGTCTACAACCTGGCGCTCACCGCGCGCACCGAAGCATGGCAGCAGCGAGGTGAGCACTCCAATTTCGCCGCCACCTCCGCCCTGCTGACCGAGTGGAAGCGAAGCGATGAGCTGGCTTTCCTCAACGAAGTCTCCTCGGTGCCACTTCAACAGGCCCTCAGACACCTGCAGTCCGCCTTTGTCGCGTTCTGGGACAAGAGGGCACGGTATCCGCGATACAAGTCGCGCAAGAAGTCCCAGGACAGTGCGACCTACACTCGAAGCGCGTTTCGCTTCAAAGATGGTCAGCTCATCCTCGCAAAGATGACCGAACCGTTGAAGATCGTGTGGTCGCGACCTCTTCCGGATGGTGTGCTGCCCACCAGCGCGACAGTGACTCGGGACAGCGCCGATCGCTGGTTCGTCTCCCTGGTCTGTGACGATGCCGGAGTACAACCGCTGCCACGGACCGAAACGGCCATCGGCATCGACATGGGACTGCACAGCCTGCTCACGTTGTCCACCGGAGAGAAGATCTCCAACCCGGCACACGAACGACGTTCTCGTACAAGACTTGCCAGGGCTCAGCGGGCGGTGCAGAGGAAGGTTCCGGGGTCGGCGAACCGCCGTAAAGCCCGCATCACGCTCGCGCGCGTTCACGCTCGTATCGCCGACCGCAGGCGCGACAGCCTGCACAAACTCACCACTCGGATCGTGCGTGAAAACCAAACGCTCGTCATCGAGGATCTGCCCGTACGCAACATGATCAAGAACCGTCACCTGGCGCGAAGCATCTCCGACGCCGGATGGGGGACATTCCGAAACATGCTGGAGTACAAAGCCGACTGGTACGGGCGCGAAGTGATCGTGATCGACCGATGGTTCCCATCGTCGAAGCTGTGCTCGACTTGCGGGTGGCGTAATGAACAGACGTCGCTTCGAGTCCGCGCATGGCGATGCGACGACTGCGGCGCGACCCACGACCGAGACGTGAACGCCGCCAAGAACATTCTGGCCGCTGGGCGAGCGGCGACAGTCTGTGGAGACGACGTGAGACCTCGCCGGAATCGTCCGGCGAGGCGGTCGTCGGTGAAGCAGAAAACCCCGGCCCGCGAGGGCTTGGAGCCTCTCTCCGCTACGGAGAGCGGACGACGTCAACCGTAATCCTCCTCGATGGTTACCGGTTCGGGTCGGTCGCCCGGCTCGCCCACGTAGCTCACCGAGAGCGGGCCGAGTGGATCGGACTGATCGAACTCGATCGTTTTGCCGCGGTAGAGCTCCAGCAGGGCCAGGAAGCGGGCGACGATTTGCACCGCTACCTCGCAGTCGTGGCAGATCTCCGCGAAGGTGGTCCAGCCGCCTATGCCGCGGGCCTTGAGCATTTCCAGTACCAGGGCGGCCTGTTCGGCCACCGAGATGGAGTGGTTGTGCAGATGGTCCAGGCCCACTGTGGGGATCGGGCGGGGGCGGAACGCGGCCGCGGCGACCTCCGCGAAACCCGCGGCATCTACTCCCAGCGTAACGTCCGGCAACAACTCCAGGTAGCGCTCTTCAAGCGAGACCGCGCGCGGATAGCGTTGGAGCGCAGCCGCCTCCAGCTCGCCCAGCAACTCCGCCACCTGTTTGAAGGCGCGGTACTGCAGCAGGCGGGCGAACAGCAGGTCGCGGGCCGAGAGCAATTCCAGGTCTTCCTCATCGGAGACCTCGCCCGAAGGCAGCAGGCGCGCGGCCTTGAGATCGAGCAGGGTGGCCGCGACGACTAGGAATTCGGTGGTCTGATCCAGGATCTTGTCCGCGCGCAAGCCCTGTTCGGTGGACATGCTGGCGGTCAAAGCCTTGGTGTAGGCGATGAATTCGTCGGTCACCTTGTGCAGGGCGACCTCGGTGACATCGAGGCGGCGCGAGCTGATCAGCTGCAGCAGCAGATCGAACGGGCCCTGGAAGTTGCTCAGCTGAAGGTGAAATCCGGTCTTCTTGTCTGAATTGACCGATTCTGTCGGTATTTCGGGCGCGACGATATTCGCGATGACACCACTCACGGCATCGGAACCCTCGGGCAGCGGTGTACTCACGTCCACCGGGTCGGGTGCGGACGCGGGTTCGAACGCATCGCTCAACGGCCCGACCGGAGGATGACTTCCCGCGCCATGGCCCGATACGCTTCCGCGCCACCGGATTTGGGCGCCCAGGTGGTGATCGGCTCACCCGCGACGCTGGCGTCGGGGAAGCGCACGGTACGCGAGATCACCGTGTCGTAGACCAGGTCGCCGAAGACCTCGACCACACGCGTCATCACCTGCCGGGAATGCAGGAGGCGGGCATCGAACATGGTGACAACGATGCCGTACAGGGCCAGCTCCGGATTCAACCGGTCCCGCACCTTCTCCACCGTGTCATTGAGCAATGCGAGCCCACGTAGCGAAAAGTATTCGCATTCCATCGGAATGATCACACCGTCCGCGCAGGCCAGCGCGTTCACGGTGAGCAGACCCAGGGACGGCTGGCAGTCGATGAGGATGTAGTCGTAGCGGCTGCGCAGCGGCGCGAGCGCGCGCCCGAGCGTGTGCTCGCGGCCGACCTCGTTGACGAGCTGGATCTCCGCCGCCGACAGATCGATATTGCTGGGCAGCAGGTCCATATTCTCGACCTTGGTGTTCATCAGCACCTGATCGACGGTGACCTTGCCCGGACCGACCAGCAGATTGTGCACGGTCTGATCCAGATCATGGTGCGCCACACCCAATCCGGCCGAGAGCGCGCCCTGCGGATCCAGATCCACCAGCAGCACCTTGCGGCCGTACTCGGCCAGTGCCGCACCGAGATTGATGGTGGAGGTGGTCTTGCCCACCCCGCCCTTCTGATTGCACATGGCGACAATCAGCGCGTCCCCGGTGTGATCGGGTGCGGGCGGCTCCGCGATCTCACGCAAAGGACGTCCGGTCGGACCGAGTTCCGCGCTGCTGGCGACATCCGGCGCCTCCCACAGGGTTTGCGCGGCGGTTTCGATCCGCTGGCCCGCACCACCGGCTTTCGTCACGTCCGCTGCTCCTTCGACGTTCCTGCCCTTGCCCCGCCCCGCCCGAAATGCTGTTGGGCGGCGCGCCCGGCCGCGTGTGCGGTCCGGTATCTAACAGACGCTACCGTCTGTCGCTCCCGTACCCACGTTCGGACACGCACCCTAAACCTGCACTTCAGACAGGGAAAAAGCCGTCCAGTCCTGCGCTGACGCTGGTCGGGGCCGCTTTCCCGTTGTAGCCCTTCGGGATTGACCCATTCTGAAGCCAGACACCGGCATCGGCAGGGTTACGCCCGAATCCGAGCCGAACGGGGTGAAAACATGCGATGAAGCATGCCGTGCGCACCGCCGATTCGTCACGGCCGGGCACACCGGTGTCCATGTTTCGCGGGAACACGCGTCAGGGACGCGCCAGGACGGCCTAGCGGGCGCGCGGATGGGCGGTGGCCCAGACCTCGTGCAGCGTGCCGACGGTGACCAGGGTGTAGATCTGGGTGGTGGTCACCGAGGCGTGGCCCAGCAGTTCCTGCACGACGCGAACGTCCGCGCCGCCGTCCAGCAGATGGGTGGCGAAGGAATGCCGCAGCGTATGCGGGGAGACGTGGGCGGCGATACCGGCCCGCTCGGCGGCGGAATGCAGTATCTGCCAAGCGGTTTGGCGCGATAGTCGGCCGCCGCGATGATTCAGGAACAGCGCCGGATTGCCTTTGCCGCGCACCGCGAGCGCGGGACGGCCCCGGACCAGGTAGTTGTCGACGGCGGCCAGCGCGGGACGGCCGATGGGGACCACGCGCTGCTTACCGCCCTTGCCGCGCAACAGCACCGCGCGTTCGGCGGCATCGATATCGTCGACATCCAGGCCGACCATCTCCGAGATGCGCGCGCCGGTGGAATAGAGCAATTCCAGCAGCGCGCGATCGCGCAGTCCGCGCGGGGCGTCGGCGCTCTCCCCGCCGGTGGCGTCGAGCAGGCGCGAAATCTGGTCGTACGGCAGCGCTTTGGGTAATCGCCGCGCGGGCGAGGGCGGTTTGACCGGATGCGCCACATCCGCCTCGATAATGCCCTCGGCCGCGGAGAACCGGTGCAGCCCGCGCACCGCCACCAGCGCCCGCGAGGCCGAACTGGCCGCCAGCGCCGGATGATCGGCGTCGCCCGAGCGCATGGACACCATGAAATCGGCGATATCGTGCTCGGAAACCCGCGCCAGGGTGTCGATTCCGCGCCCCTCGAGAAAACCCCGATACCGCACCAGATCCCGGCGATACGCGGACAGCGTATTGCGCGCCGCACCCCGCTCGACCGTCAAATGGTCGAGGTAGGCGTCGATCTCGCGGCTCAGCACGCAGACATCATGGCAGCAGGTACCGACACTCAGCCGCACCACGACAAATCCGGCGCGGCCCGGCGCGCGGGCCTCCGTCATGAGGCGCGCGAACACGGGCCGGGTCCGCCGGGAAGAGCGGGCGGCTTGCCGCGAGCGGTTAGCTCTGGGCTGCTTTGCGTTCCAGGAAGGCGGTGGGCAGGCCCGGCCAGGGGGCGTCGGCGGGGCGGAGTTCGGCTCCGGTGGCGCGGGCGGTCATCAGGGCTGTCACGCCCGCTACCGCGGTGGCATTGGTGATCTCACCGGCGAGGGCGGCGCGGACGGCTTCGGCGAGCGGAACGCGCAGGAGCTGGATGTCCGCCTCTTCCAATTCGGGTTCGGGGCGGTCGGTTTCGTAGAGGCCGGAGGCCAGGTAGATGCGCAGCGCCTCATCGGTGAACCCGGGCGAGAGCGCGATATCGACCAGCACCGACCATTCCCGGGCGGCCAGCCCGGTTTCCTCGGCCAGCTCACGCTTGGCGGCTTCGAGCGGATCCTCGCCCTGCTTGTCCAGCAGTCCGGCGGGCAACTCCAGCAGCCGCCGTCCGACCGGATGCCGATACTGGTTGATCAGCACCACATTGTCGTCCTCGTCCACCGCCGCGACGGCGACCGCGGCGTGGTGTTCGATCACCTCGCGTTCGGCGACCTTCCCGCCGGGCATGACGACCTGATCCAGCCGCAGCGCCAGGATCGCCCCCGAGTACACGGTGCGGCTCGAGACGGTATCGAATTCATGTGTTCCGGGCGCGGATTCAGCCATTGGGCAACCTTATCTGTCGATCGGACCGCGAAACGCCGACGGCCCGGCGGATATGGGTTCCCACCATCGGGAACCCGCTCCGCCGGGCCGTATTTCGACGTGCGAACGTCAGCTGGTCACTTTCTCGCCCTCGGCGGCTTCCGGCAGGTCCACCGGAAGCTGTTCGGCGAGCTTGTAATCCAGCGCCGCCGCGATGAGCGCCGCGAACAGCGGATGCGGGCGCGTCGGCCGGGACTTGAGTTCCGGATGCGCCTGCGTGGCAACGAAGAACGGATGCTTGTCCGCGGGTAGCTCCACGAACTCCACCAGGTTGCCGTCCGGCGAGGTGCCGCTGAACTTCAGTCCGCTCTTGGCGATCTTGTCGCGGAAGGAGTTGTTCACCTCGTAACGATGCCGGTGCCGTTCGGACACCTCGGTGGCACCGTACGCCTGCGCGACAACCGAACCGGCCTCGAGCACCGCCGGGTACGCACCGAGTCGCATGGTGCCGCCCAGATCGGCCTCACCGGCCACGGCCTGCTGCTGATCGGCCATGGTCGAGATGACCGGGTACTTCACATCGGGCTCGAACTCGGTCGAATTGGCATCGGTCAGACCCACGGACCGCGCCGCCTCGATCACCATGCACTGCATGCCCAGGCACAGGCCGAGGGTCGGAATGCCGTGGGTGCGCGCGTAATTGATCGCACCCACCTTGCCCTCGATACCGCGGATGCCGAAACCGCCCGGAATGAGCACCGCGTCGACATCGGCCAGATGCGATTGCGCACCGGCCGGGGTCTCGCACTCATCGGACTGCACCCAGCGGATGTTCACCTTCGCCTTGGAGGCGAAACCGCCCGCCCGCAATGCCTCGGTGACCGAGAGGTACGCGTCCGGCAGATCGACATACTTGCCGACCAGCGCCACGGTGACCTGCTCGCGCGGGTTGTGCACCCGATCCAGCAGCCCGCCCCATACGGTCCAGTCCACATCGCGGAACGGCAGCCCGAGACGGCGCACCACGTACGCGTCCAGACCCTCGCGGTGCAGCACCTTGGGGATGTCGTAGATCGACGGCGCGTCCGGGGTGGAAATGCAGGCGTCCACCTCGACATCGCACATGAGCGCGATCTTGTTCTTGAGCGGCTGCGGCACCTCGCGGTCGCAACGCAGGATCAGCGCATCGGGCTGGATACCGATATTGCGCAGCGCCGCCACCGAATGCTGGGTCGGCTTGGTCTTCAGCTCGCCCGACGGACCCAGGTACGGGACCAGCGAAACGTGCAGGAAGAAGCAGTTGTCCCGGCCCACATCGTGCCGGATCTGCCGGGCCGCCTCGAGGAACGGCTGCGATTCGATATCGCCGACCGTGCCGCCGATTTCGGTGATGACCACGTCCGGAACCTGACCGTGCAGGTCGGGTCCGGCCATGGCCAGAATGCGATTCTTGATCTCATCGGTGATGTGCGGGATGACCTGCACCGTGTCACCGAGGTATTCGCCGCGCCGCTCCTTGGCGATGACGGTCGAATAGATCTGCCCCGTGGTGACATTCGCGTCCTGCGACAGATCGCGATCGAGGAAGCGTTCGTAATGACCCACGTCGAGGTCCGTCTCCGCGCCGTCCTCGGTCACGAACACCTCACCGTGCTGGAAAGGGTTCATGGTGCCGGGATCGACGTTCAGGTACGGATCCAACTTCTGCATCGTCACGCGCAGACCGCGTGACGTAAGCAGCTGACCGAGGCTGGAGGCGGTCAGACCCTTACCGAGTGAAGAGGCAACGCCACCGCTGACGAAGATGTGTTTCGTGGCCGCGCGCGCCGGAATCCGTGATTGACCCACGGGACTTCACGGTAACACGTCTTGCGGATGCCGATCGAATGCCACGCGCGCCATCCGGTCCCGTTCCCGCCCGCTTGCCCGGTGGTAGCGCCGATATCGCCCGCGCTGCTCGCGAATCGGTCAGCGCGGCATGGCGGCGACTGTGAGCGAGGTCGCCCTGGCACCGGTGCCGTATCGCCCGGTACCACCGTTCAGCTGCTCGGTGAGGCCGAGCACGGTGGTGAGGCGGCCGATGGCGTGATCCACATTGTCGACGGTGGTGATGGTCGCCAAGGGGGCTTCATCGCGGGCCACGGCGATCGGTCCGGGGCCTTCGGCGGCACCGTGGCGACCCGCGAGCACCACGCCCGCGCTATGCGCCCGCAAACCACCGGCGAACCTGGCGATGATGGTGCCGCGATTGTTCTCCCCGGCGCGCGCGCCGTCGCCGGTGACCACCACGGCCAGCTGTGCGGGATGCACCTCACCGAAAGCGAGGAAGCCGCCGCCGCGCAAGGTCTCCAGCGCGAGTCCGCGTTCCTGTTCGGTGCCGCGCGGCTGATTGCTCACCGGATCGGTGAGTAGCACCTGGCCGAGCAGATCCCCGCCGAGGCTGCCCTGATCGGCGGCGTCGATCTGCAATTTCGCGCCCGCCGGAACGACATTGGTGAGCGCGGTGCGCAGCCGATCGCCCTCGGCGGAATCGGTGAACGCACCGGTGAGCGCGACCCGGCCGGTGACCGTGGCTCCGGCGGCGGTCAGCGAATTGGTGACCGCGTCCGCATCGGCGTTATCGGCGTCGGGGGTGGTGAAGACCAGCACGGACTTACTGCCGAGGCTGCCCGCGAGCACCTTGGCCGCCGACCCGGTGAGGAAATCGTCAGCCGCCTTCAATTGCTCTGCGAGCCTGGTGTTCTCGGCGGTCAGCGCATCGACCCGCTGTTTGTCCGCGGAGCCGGGAAAGAATCCGTCGCTGTGCGTGCGGGTGCCGAGCACCACGCCGAGCGCGAGCGCCAGAAAGACGGCCGCGATCGAAACCGCGTGGTGCCGAAAGGAAATCATGGGTCCCCTATTTCAGGTGGCGATCGAGCTGGGCCTGCATCCAGTGCGCGCCACGATGCCAGGTGTCGGCGATCCAATCGGTGACCTCGGTGCCCATATGCGTGGCCAGCAGCGCGACGATCAACGCGACCAGCGCGGCCAGCACCACGAGGGCGACGGCCCAGCCCGAACCGCGGTGCCGGTACAGCGCCGCAACGGCTTTCGCGTCCATCAGTTTGGTGCCGATCTTCAACCGGGTCAGGAAGGTGGCCGGGTTGGAATCGCGGCGGCCGCGATCGAAGAACTCGTCGAGGGATACGGCCGCACCGGCGGTGACGATCAGGCTCGCGCCGTGATGATCGGCCAGCAGCAGTGCCAGATCGGCGGCCGCACCGGAGGACGGGAAGGTGGTCGCGCCGATGCCCAGATCCTGGATGCGCTCCAAACCCTTTGCGTGCCCGTCGGTATCGGCGGGCAGGATCACCTCGGCCCCGCATTTGAGCGTGGTGGCGGTGATCTCCTCCGGATCGCCGACGATCAGATCGGGGCGATATCCATTGCGGGTCAAGGTATCCGCACCGCGGCCGACGCCGATGAGCACCGGCGCGTACTCCTTGATGAACGGTTTGATGCGCTTGAGATCCTCGGCGTGATCGGGTCCGTCACCGACCACGACGACGTGGCGCTTCTTCATGTCCAGCGCGACCTCGGGCACCCCGATGCCGTCGATGAGCAGTGAGCTCTCGGTGCGGATGAACTCGATGGTGTTGCCCGCGAACGCTTCCAGATGATCGGCCAGACCGTTGCGGGCCTCGATCATGCGTTCGGCGATCGAGGTTTCGGTGAGTTCGATGCCCTCGATGAGCGCCTCGGGCTCCTTCTTCACCACCTTGTCGGCGAAGATGACGCTGCCGTCGATGCGAACCCTGGCGCCGTCCTTGATCTTGGTGAAGACATCGTTGCTGAGCGCGTCGATGAGCAGAATCCCATTGGCCACCAGCACTTCCGGGCCCAGATTGGGATAGCGGCCGGAGATGGACGGCGAGGCGTTGACCACCGCCGCGACACCCGCCTCGACGAGCCGGTCGGCGGTCAGCCGATCCAGGTCCATTTCGTCCAGAACGGCCACGTCACCGGGTCCGATGCGTTGCAGCAGACGCCTGGTATTGCGGTCGACCCGGGCCATCCCGGTGATACCGGGCAGCGATTCGGTATTACGCGACAGCAGGGCCAGCATCTTCATAACGATCGATCATTACCGCAAACCCTCAACCATTGGTGGAGGCGCGCCGGTCCGCGAAGGGATTGTCTCAGTCGGACTGTGTCCTTACCAGCCGGTAAGTATATGCTCCGGACAACGGTTCGAGAGGAGACCCACCGTTATGGCCAGCACCACCGTTGATACTGTCCTGCCCGCTTCGCGCGACCGCGTCTACCAGCTCTTCGCTGATCGCGATGCCCTCAGCTCCTATCTGCCGATTCAGATTTCGCTCAAGAAGCCGGGCATCGGCAGCCCGTCCGGCGTCGGCGCCCAGTACCTGCTCGGACTCGCCGGACTCGGCATCACCGAGGAGACCACCGAACTGGTTCCCGGCGAGCGCATGGTCTACCGGGTCGTGAAGGGTGCGCCGGTCAAGCGGCACGTCGGCACCATCACCTTCGCCGACGCCCCCGGCGGCACCCGCGTCGTGTACACGATGGAGTCGGACCCGAGCCTGCCCGTGCCCGCCAAGGTGCTCGAAGCCGGTCTCAAGAGCCTGATCAACGTCTTCCTCGGCGGCGTCCGCAAGGCCGTCAAGTAGGTCGCACGCATACGGCGAACGGCCCGCGGAGTTCTCTCCGCGGGCCGTTCTCGTTCCGAAATCCGTTCGGCCGGAACTACTTCGGCTGGATGTAGTACGAACCGTAGGAACCGACGCAGTCGTAGTCGTTCCATTCGCCGTTGTCCATACCGCGGTTACCGCGGCCCAGGCATTCGGCCAGGCTTTCGAACGGGCCCAGCGAATTCTGGTTCGGCTGGGCCACCTGGGCGCTGCCGGAATCGAGCGGGCCGGCGGTCGCGGTGGCCGCGGCCCCGGTCACGAGAGCACCGGCGCAGAGTGCGGCGGCGGCGAGACGGCTGATTGGCATCATGGTCGAATCTTTCTGTAGGACTTGAAGGTTCGAAACTGTCAGGCGGGCGCGAGCTGCTGCATGATGGCCGCGACATCGAGCCAGATGTTCTCCCGGCTCATCCGACCGTCGCGGAATTCGCAGACGTGCAGAATGCGGAAGTCCACCGGCCGATTCCCGCCGGGAATCCCCAGGAAGACCCCGGGAACCCGGCCGTACCAATGGGATTCGTCGACCAGGAAATCGTCACCGTAGTACCGGTGCAGCGTCTCGAACTTGTCCTCGTCGAGTGCCGCCAGCAGACCGTCGTAGCGCTGCCGAATGGCGGTGTGATCACGCAATATCCCGCCTGGATCGCCGACCACATCGTGTTCGGCGTCAGCAGTGAGCGTGTCCAGGATCGCGTCGACATTCTTGCTCGCCTCCCCGGCCGCATGTCTGGCGAAGAGTGCGTCCATCTCATCCCGCGTCATGACTGTTCCCTCCTGTTTTGTGAGACTCTGCTATCTTCATGAGATGAGCTTCTCACGTCAAGAGAAATTTCTCACGACAGGACGGCACAACCAGAAGCAGCGAACTCGACAGGCACTGCTGGACGCCGCCATCACACTCGCCAAGGAGGGCAGGCAACCCTCCATCGCCGAGGTGGCCGACGCCGCGCGGGTCTCCCCCGCCACGGCCTACCGGTACTTTCCGAATCCGCAATCGCTCTGGGCTGATCTGGCGACCCAGCAACGCACCCGGCGTGACGACTTCACGGGAATCGTGGACGAACTCACCGGCACCGCGGAGGAACGGGTGGAAACGGTGGTGCGTTCCACCTCGCAGATACAACTCGCCGATGAGGCTCTGTGGCGCAACGTATTACGTGCCACCCTCGATCGCTGGTTCGAACAAGCGGATATGCCGGAGTCCGAACGGGTTCCGATAAGGGGAATCACCCGACTCCAGATGACCCGCACCGCACTGGAACCACTATCGGACCGGCTCACGCCCGAACACCTGGATCGGCTGGCCAATGCCATAGCCATCGTCTTCGGCGTGGAGGCCATCGTCAGCACCCGTGACACCTGTGGTCTGTCGCCCGAGGCCGCCGTCGATCTGATGGCATGGTCCGCTCAAGCCCTCGTGCGCCAGGCACTCGCCGAAGCCGAAGGCCGCCACACCGATTGAACACCCAGCCCGATTGAACACAAAGATCCGGCGGAGCACGAGGGGTGCTCCGCCGGACCGGAGTTCAGGTTTTGCTTCGACTCAGCTTGCGGCGGTGACCTTTTCGGCGTCGGCCGTGGTGAGCAATTCCCACGCGTGCGCGCGGCCGGTTTCGGTGTCGTCGAGACCGGCGAGCATGCGGGCCAGTTCGACTACGCGTTCATCGCGGGTCAGGGCGCGGACGCCGGATTTCACGCCCTTGCCGTCATCGACCTTGTCGACCACCAGGTGGGTGTCGGCGAAGGCCGCGACCTGGGCGAGGTGGGTGACCACGATGACCTGGTGGGTGCGCGCCAATCGGGCCAGGCGGCGGCCGATTTCGACCGCGGCGCGACCACCGACACCGGCGTCGACCTCGTCGAAAACCATGGTGGTGCCGTGTTCGGAACTGGCAAGCACCACTTCCAGCGCCAGCATGATGCGCGAGAGCTCACCACCGGAAGCGCTGCGGCTCAAGGGCAGCGGCTGTGCGCCCGAATGCGCGGCGAGCCGGAATTCCACCTCGTCCACACCTGTCGATCCGGCGTGCAGTTCCTGACCGTCGACCAGCAGCGGTGCGGAATCCTGCACCCCCGCGGGCATAGGGCGCACGCCGACCTCGAGCTTGGCACGGCCCATGGCCAGACCGCCGAGTTCGGTGCTGACGGCGCTGGCGAGCTTGCCCGCCGCCTTGGAACGGGCGACCGTGAGCTTGCGCGCGGCCTCGCGCACCTTCTCCGCCGCCGTCTCGACCTCGGCGGCCAGCGCCGCGAGCGCCTCCTCCGAGACGTCCAGGGATTCCAGGCGGGTGCGGGACTGATCCGCCCACGCGATGACCCCGTCGATATCGGGCGCGTATTTCCTGGTGAGCGACTTCAATTCGGCCTGGCGGGTGAGCATGGAATCCAGCGCGCCCGGATCGGACGGCAGATCCGACAGATAGGAGCTGAGTTCGGTGGCCAGATCCACCACCACCGAAATCGCTTCGCCCAGACGGGGAGCCAGCGCGGTCAGCGCGGGATCCTCGGCCGTATCGAGGCGGGCACGCGCACCGCCGAGCAGCTCCAGCGCACCCGACCCCTCGCCCGGGGTGTCGGCGGGACCGGCGAGCGCGTCATGCGCGGCCGAGGCCGCCTCACGCAGCGAATCCAGATCCGAGAGCCTGCGCACCTCGGCGACCAGGCGCTCATCCTCACCGGGTTCCGGTGCGATGGCGTCGATTTCATTCAGCGACTGGGTGAGATGATCGGCCTCGAGGGCCAATTCGCGACTGCGCGCGGTGCGTTCGAGCAGCTGATTGCGCGCCTCGAGCCAGTTCTTGCGCACCTTCTGATATTTGGTCAGCAGCGCCGACACACCGTCTCCGGCGAACTGATCCAGTGCGTGCAGCTGCTGATCCGGGCGCTGCAGGCGCAGCTGATCGTTCTGGCCGTGCACGGTGAGCAGCGGTGTCGTGAAATCGGACAGCACCGATGCGGGCACACTGCGCCCGCCCAGATGTGCGCGCGAGCGGCCGTCGCTGCCGACGGTGCGCACGGCGATCACACTGCCGTCGTCATCGTGTTCGGCGCCGGAGGCTTCCATCACCTCCTTGACCTCGGAGACCGCGCCCTCGTGGACGGCGTCCACGGTGAAGCGCCCCTCCACCAGCGCGCGCGACGCGCCGAGCCGCACCCGGCCCGCATCGGCGCGCGCGCCGCTGAGCAGGTGCAGGCTCGTGACCACCATGGTCTTGCCCGCACCGGTCTCACCGGTCAAAACGGTCAAACCTTCATGGAATTGCGCGGTGGCGGTGGAAATTACGCCCAGCCCGTCAATCCTGATCTCTGTCAGCACTCGTGCTCTCCGTCCGTCGGCCTCGCCAGCCTGTCACGGGTAACTGGAACTTGCGCACCATCCGGTCTGCGAAGGGTGCGGAATCCAAACGCACCCAGCGCACCGGCTCGGCCCCGCGGACCGCCTCGACCCGGCCGCCCCGCGGCAGTGCGAGGGTGCGTCGGCCGTCCAGGAAAACTATTGCATCATGGCCCGTCGCAACGGTTTCCACCGCTATGCGGGACTCCGGGCTGGTGACCAGGGGCCGCGCGAACAGGGCGTGCGCATTACTCGGAATCACCAGCAACGCTTCGAGTTCGGGCCACACCACCGGACCGCCCGCCGAGAAGGCGTATGCGGTCGAACCGGTCGGCGTGGCGATCAGCACACCATCGCAGCCGAAGGAGGAGACCGGTCGCCCGTCCACCTCCAGCACCACTTCGAGAACGCCCATGCGCGCGGCGTTTTCGATACTGGCCTCGTTCAATGCCCAGCCGCTTTCGACGATCTCATCGTCGACGCGCACCCGGACATCGATGGTCATCCGCGTTTCGAGGGTGTAGTCACCGCGCACGACCTGCGATAGCGCCTCATCGAGGTGTTCCGCCTCGGCCTCGGTGAGAAAACCGATGCGGCCCAGGTTGATTCCCAGCACCGGCACCGACGCGTCCCGGGCCAGTTCGGCCGCACGCAGGAAAGTGCCGTCACCACCCAGCGCCAGCACCATCTCACAGCCGACCGCCGCGTCCGGGCCGTGCGCCATGACGCGCACCGGATACCCGTCCGCCGCACCGGCATCGTCGAGATCGAAACGCGTGCTGTATGCCTCGTCCTCCAGCACCCGCAGGCAGATGCCGGCCTCGGCGAAAATCTTGGCCACCCGATGCGCGGTCTCGGTGATCTCGGACCGCCCCGGATGCGCGACCAGCAGGATCTCCCGTGCGGCGCCCCGCGAATTCACTGTGGTCCCTCCTGAACCGCCCGATCGATCAATGCCGCCACCCGAGCCTGTTCCTCCGCACTGTATGCGGAGGGGACAGAGCTCGCAGCGGACACCGTATCGCCCGGCACCGACAAGCTGTCATCGACAGCGCGAACGCCATCGGACTTCGCGGTGTATTCCTGCGCGGCGGCCGATTCCGCCGCCTCCTTACGCAACCACAGGAAGTACTCGACATTTCCGGACGGACCCGGCAGCGGACTCGCCGTCACACCCCGGGTGCGCAGGCCCAGCTTCGCGGCGGCGGCCGCCACCTCGCGCACCGTCTCCGCGCGCAGCGCCGGATCCCGCACCACGCCACCGGATCCGAGCCGATCCTTGCCGACCTCGAACTGCGGCTTCACCATGGGCAGCAGATCCGCCCCGGGCGCACAACAGGCCGCCAGCGCGGGCAGCACCAGCGCGAGTGAGATGAACGACAGATCCGCGACCACCACATCGACTGTGCCGCCGATGAGTTCGGGGGTCAGCGCGCGAACATTGGTGCGGTCGTGCACTTTCACCCGGTCGTCGTTCTGCAGCCGCCAAATCAATTGGCCGTAGCCGACATCCGCGGCCACGACTTCCTTCGCGCCCTTGGACAGCAGCACATCGGTGAAACCGCCGGTGGACGCGCCCGCGTCCAGGCAGCGTTTACCGTCGACCGAAACACCCTCGGCCTCGAACGCCGCGAGCGCACCGAGCAACTTGTGCGCGCCGCGCGAGGCCCACTGCACCTCATCGGGCTCATCCCGCACCAGCAACGCCGCGGCTGTCTCCACCCCCGTCGCCGGTTTGGTGGCCACACTTCCATTGATCAGGACGCGGCCCGCGCTGATCAGCTCGACCGCGTGTTCCCGCGATCGCGCCAATCCGCGGCGAACCAATTCCGCGTCCACCCGTGCGCGCCTGGCCACCTCAGATCTTGTCCACCGTTGCGAGTGCGTGCACCAGCACATCGTGCGCCTGCTCCAGAATCCTGGCGCGCCGCACCAGATCCGTGCCGTCGGACGCCGAATCCCGCGCCCCCGCCGACAATTCGGCCAGCAGCGCGTCCACTTCCGTGCGCACCCGCACCGGATCGGCGAATTCCTGATTCGCACCCGCCATATGCTGGCCCGGCAGCGGCATCCCCGGACGGGGACCCGGCGCGGGCTGCTGCGGATTAGACGTGGGCATACTCATCGTGGCGTCAACGCTACCCGAACTCGCATTCGAACAGTATCCAGCCCACGAGGTTCATCCGGTGTGTCCGATCGGCCCCGGCGGGTGCGCGGGTACGGAAAATCGGTGGACTCGACTGGCAGAATCGGGCAAATGGACCGCAACTTCGAGGAATTGATCGCGGAGGCTGATTCGGTCTCCGTCGCCGGCTGGGATTTCTCCTGGCTGGCCGGGCGCGCCACCGAGGAACGGCCGTCCTGGGGGTATCAGCGGCAGCAGGCGCAGCGGCTCACCACCGCGCGGGCGGCGCTGGATATTCAGACCGGCGGCGGGGAGGTGCTGGCCGAGGCGGAGCATTTCCCGCGCACCATGGTCGCCACCGAATCCTGGCCGCCGAATCTCGCCAAGGCGACTCGACTGCTGCATCCGCGCGGGGCGGTGGTGGTCGCCGATCCCGATGAGCCGCCGTTGCCGTTCGCGGACGAGGCGTTCGATCTGGTGACGAGCAGGCATCCGGCCACCATCTGGTGGGACGAGATCGCGCGGGTGCTGGAGCCGGGCGGGGTGTACTTCGCACAGCACGTGGGGCCCGCCAGTGTCTTCGAGGTCGTCGAATACTTCCTGGGGCCGCAGCCCGAGGCGCGCAAGGGGCGTGATCCGGAGATCGAGGCCGCCGGGGCGCGCGCGGCCGGACTGGAGATCGTGCAGGCGCGCACCGAACGACTTCCCATGCGGTTCAACGATATCGGCGCGGTGGTGTACTTCCTGCGCAAGGTGATCTGGATGGTGCCGGGATTCACCGTGGCGCAGTACAAGGATCGGCTGCGCGATCTGCACGAGCAGATCACGACCCGGGGACCGTTCGAGGCGTATTCGGCACGGACCCTGTTCGAGGCCCGAAAGCCCCACTGAGCCTTCGGGTCTCGATAGGGAGCGTCAGTCCTGCGCGGCGGGCGGTGCGGAGATCGCGATCGCGCGGCCGGGGAATTTCGCGAGCAGGGCCGCGATCACCTCGGCGATATCACCGTCACCCGGGATGACCGGGGCGGTGTCGGCGATCGGATGATTCAGGGCGTCAAGGGTTTCCGCGATATAGGTGGGCAGGTGCTCGATCGGCTGGGTGCGCAGATCCTCGAGGGTGCTCACACCGGTCAGGACCATGAACGATTCCAGGCCGACACAGTGCGCGCCGTCGATATCGGTGTCGAGGCGGTCGCCGACCACCAGGGCGTTGCGGGTTCCGGCGCGCACCAGCGCGTCTTCCAGCAGGGGCGCATACGGTTTGCCCGCCACGAGCGGTTCCCGGGCCGAGGCGGTGCGCAGGGCCGCGACCATGGAACCGTTACCGGGTGCGAGACCGCGCTCGTTCGGGAGGGTCGCATCGGTGTTCGAGGCGACCCAGAGCGCACCGGCGCGCAGGGCGTAGGCGGCCTCGGCCAGATCCGCCCAGGCGGTCTGCGGCGAATGGCCCTGGACGACCGCGGCCGGAGCGACGCCGTTGAAGCGGCGGATCGGTTCCAGGCCAACGGCATTCACTTCGGCCACCAGATCATCGGTACCGACGACCAGCACCGTCGAGCCGGGCTCCAGCCGGTTCGCGAGCATATGGGCGGCGGCCTGCGCGCTGGTGACGACCTCGTCTTCGGCCGCGCGGTAACCCAATTCGCGCAGATGCTCGGCCACCACGGGGGCCGAGCGGCTGGCATTGTTGGTCACATAGACCAACTGCTGGTCACCCGCGACCGAAAGCGCTTCCGGCGCACCCGGAATCACCTCCGGTCCGCGATACAGGGTGCCGTCCAGATCCAGTAGCAGTGCGCCGAATCGATCCCGAAGCCGCATATCGCCGCCCTCTCCCAAAGTTCCCGGCCTACAGGTCGGCCGCCCCCGTTCGGGGACGGCCAGCCTACTAGGCCGATGTCACAGCCTGCCTTCGCGCGGCGGCCGATTCGCATCGACTACCGCGGTCACCTGGTTCGAACCGTTACTGCTCGTCGTCGTAGGCCGCGGGCGAATCCTCGGATTTCACAGTGGACTTCGCGGCTTCCGGCTTCGTGGATGCGGCCTTGTCCGCCGGGGCCTTGTCATCGTCGACATCATCGGCATCGTCCGCGTCGTCGATGTCGTCGTCATCCTCGTCGTCGACGTCTTCATCGTCTTCTTCGTCGGCGTCTTCGTCGTCCTCGGTGCCGTCCTCGACCTGGGCGGTCCAGTCCGGCTCGTCATCGGAGTCGTCCTCGGCATCCACGGCGACGGCGTTCGCGGTCCAGCTATTGCCCGAACCGCCCTCGGCCAGGTCCGCGGCACGGTCCTCGGCGTCGGTCTCACCCTCGGCATCGGCGGAGGCCGCGTTCATGAACCAGGTCAGCGATTCCTCGCGACGACCGGCGGCCAGCAGCGCCTCGGCGTAGGCGTAGAACAGCCGCGCCGAAGCCGAACCGGTACGCGCCGGATCCAATTCGGGCGTCTGCAGGGTGACCACGGCCTGGTCGTACTGCCCCAGATCCATACGAGCACCGGCCACCACGATGCGGAGTTCGGTGGCCTCGTCGCCCTTGAGCAGGCGGGCCTCATCACTGCGACCCAATTCGATGGCCCGCTCGGGACGGCCCAGACCGCGCTCGCAGTCGGCCATGACCGCGAGCAGTCCGGAACCACCGGACATGCGGCGCGCGGTACGCAGCTCGGACAGCGCCTCGGCCCATTCACCCGCGTGATAGGCCGCGACACCGGCAGTTTCGCGCACTACGGCGATCCGGCCGGCCCGCTGCCGCGCGGCACGAGCGTGCGCCAGCGCCAGCTCGGGATCCTCGTCCAGCAGCTGGGCGACCATGATCAGGTGCCGCGCAACGGATTCCGCATTGCTCTTGTCCAGGCTCAGCAGATCGCGGCGTACGGCCGGATCGAGATCGGCGGCCTGAACGTCATCGGGCAACTCCGGCTCATCCGGGCGACCCTCACGACGCTCGCCGCCCCGGGCACCGGGACCGCGCGCACCCTCGCCGCCGCGGCGACGGTCCGAATCCCCACCCGGATACGACCGCTCGGCCCGCTCCGGACGCTCGGAGCGCTCGAACCGCTCCGGCTTCTCCGCGCCCTCGGCACGGGGCGAACGCTCCGGCTTCTCGAACCGCTCGGACTTGCCGAACCGCTCCGAACGATCCCGATCCGGGCGATCACCGCGATCGGGACGATCGGCGCGATCACGATTGAAGCCGCCACCGGAATTGCCGCGATCACCGAAGTTGCTGCGCCCGAAGCTCTTACGATCGTCGCGGTCGCCACCGCGGTTATCGCGATTGAAGCCACCACGGCTATCGCCACGGTTGTCTCCACCGCGGCTGGAATTGTCCCGATCGCGGTTGAACCCACCGCGCTCGCCGCCACGGCTGTCGCCGCCGCGATTGAACCCGCCCCGGCTGTCACCGCCACGGCTATCCGAACCACGGTTGAAGCCACCACCGCGGCTATCGCCGCCACGATTGTCGCGATCGCGGTTGAATCCACCGCGCTCGCCATCACGGTTGTCACGGTTGAACCCGCCACGGCTATCGCCACGACTGTCCCCACCGCGATTGAAGCCACCACCGCGGCTGTCACCGCCACGATTGAAGCCGCCACGATCGTTGTCACGACGCTCGCCACCGCGGCTATCGCCACCACGGTTGTCGGAGCCCCGGTTGAACCCGCCCCGCTCACCGTCACGATTATCGCGATTGAAGCCGCCCCGGCCGCCGCTGTCGCCGCCCCGGTTGAAACCGCCGCGCTCGCCGCCACGGCTGTCGTTCCCGCGATTGAACCCGCCGCGATCGCCTTCACGACGCTCGCCGCCACGGAATCCACCACGGTCGTTATCGCGGCCCTCGCCACGATTGAATCCGCCTCGGCTGTCACCGCCACCGCGGTTGTAGCCACCTCGGTTATCGCTGTCACGGTTGAAACCGCCGCGACCACCGGAATTGCTGTCATTGTCGCGGCGGAATCCGCCACGATCGTTGTCCCGGCCCTCGCCGGAACGGTTGAATCCACCGCGCTCGCCACCGCCGCGGTTATCGCCGCCACGATTATCGGAGCCGCGGTTGAAACCGCCGCCACGGTTGTCGCCGGTACGGCCGCCGGAACCGCCGCGGCTGCCACCGGAATCGCGGTTGTAGCCGCCGCGCTCGCCGTCACCGCGGCCCGCGTTATCGCGACCACCGCGGTTGAAGCCGCCTTCCGGACGATCGGATCCGCCGCTACGGCGGAAAGGTTTGCGGCCGTCGTTGTGCTCCGCCACGGTGGTCCCTCTCTATAGTTTGCCTGCGGTACCCGGCCGCGGCGCTGGCGCGCGTGACGGTCGGCGGGACGTTCTGTTTCCCACCACCACAAATTCAATCACGCACCGCTGAGCCGCCAAGCGGCACCGGGTCGTAAAACGCCGAAAGGGGACCCAGCAAGTGGGTCCCCTTTCGCGAAGGATGTTCCGGCGGTGTCCTACTCTCCCACACCCTGTCGAGTGCAGTACCATCGGCGCAGGTGGCCTTAGCTTCCGGGTTCGGAATGGGACCGGGC